>JBGSJA010000198.1:0-10352 GCA_041742235.1 Salaquimonas sp.
AAACGGCGGCGATGCGCTCGGCGTCGCCCTCGCCGCCGAGTTTGACCTTGATCAGCGGGCTGCCGGCAAACTTGCGCGTCGCCTCGGCCATCGCCTGCGGCGTGCCGAGACTCACGGTGACAGCGGTGGTAACCGGGCCGGGCGCCATGCCGTCATTGCGCATGAGTTCGATGACGGACTTGCCTTGAAGCTTGGCCTGCAGGTCCCAAAGGGCGCAATCGACGGCGTTGCGGGCCGCGCCGGGCTCCATGACCTGCTGCAGTTCGAACTGGTCGATGCCGGACTCTATTGCGTCGCGCGCCTCCTCGATTTCCGTTCGCACGCTCGCCAGGCTCTCGCCATAGCGGCCATAGGGAACGCATTCGCCCCGGCCGCAAATGCCGTCGCGGGTGAGGGTGCACGCGATCACGTCGGCTTGCGTTTTCGAGCCGCGCGAGATGGTGAAGGCGCCGGCGATTGGCCAGCTTTCCTGTTCGATGGTCAGTCCGGTTTTCATGAAATCCGCATGATGTGTTTGAATCTGTGGCAGACTCGCACATAAAGTGGCAAAGGCAAAGCAGCGGCCCGGATGCATCCGCGCCAATGGCTGCTGCGACACAGTACCTTCCGGGACAGGCATGAGCGAACATAAAGAGGCCATGAAAAGCGTGGAAGGCGCGCTGTGCACGATCCGCTCAATCGAGGGCGGCACGGTTGTGGAGGCGTCGGGAGACTGGGTCGCGGGGCAGATCGCGCCGGCCGACAAGGCGCTGCGCACACTGGAGGCGAAGGCCGGACGTTCGGCGCTCGTCATCGACCTGTCGAAGGTCGCCCGCATGGACACGGCAGGGGCCTGGATCGTATCGCGCCTCGAAAAGGCCTGGCGCGCTGCGGGCGGGGCTGCCCGCATCATCAACGCTCCGCAAAGCGCCGGGGGCCGGCTGCTTGAAGCGGTATCGCGCGAAACCGTCACGCCCGCGCCGCGCGAAAGCACCGGCGTGGTTGTTGCCATGCTCGAAAGCCTCGGTCGATTTGGCTACTCGGTCAAATCGGATGCTGTGGCGTCGCTGAACATGATCGGCGCGGCGATCCGCGGGCCGCAGCTCAAGGCAGGGCGCAAGGGCTCGGTTCGGCCGGTCTCGATCATCCACCACATCGACATGATGGGAATCCGGGCGGTACCGATCATCGCGCTGATGTCGTTCCTGATCGGCGGCATCATCGCCCAGCAGGGAGCGTGGTCGCTGCGCTATTTCGGCGCGGAGTTCCTGGCGGTGGACCTTGTCGGCATCCTGCTGCTGCGCGAGGTGGGTGTGCTTTTGACCGCGATCATGGTGGCAGGCCGTTCGGGAAGCGCGATGACGGCCGAAATCGGCTCGATGAAGATGCGCGAGGAGGTGGATGCGCTGACCGTGATCGGCCTCAACCCGGTCGGCGTGCTGGTGTTTCCTCGGCTGGTTGCCCTGGTGGTGGCGCTGCCGATGCTGACCTTCATCGCCAACATCGCCTCGCTTGCCGGGGCGGCGCTGCTGCTCAACCTCTATTCGGACATTTCCTATGAGGTTTTTCTCAACAAGCTGCGCATCGCGGTCGATCTTTCAACGCTGTTTGCGGGCATGATCAAGGCGCCCTTCATGGCACTGATCATCGGCATCATGGCTGCGGTCGAAGGCATGAAGGTGGAAGGTAGCGCGGAGAGTCTGGGCAGGCGCGTCACGGCCGCGGTGGTGAAGGCAATTTTCTTCGTGATAGTCGTGGATGGTTTTTTCGCCGTTTTTTACGCGCAGATCGACTATTGAGCGCCATGGAAACGATGAACCAGCCATATCCCCCCACACTCGCAGCACGCGCCGCAGGGCCCGAAGCGGTTTTGCGCGCGCGCGGGATCAGCGTCGCGTTCGACGGCCGCCCGGTGCTGGAAAGCCTCGATCTTGACGTGTGGCGCGGCGAAGTGCTGGGTTTCGTCGGGGCGTCAGGCGCCGGCAAATCGGTGCTGATGCGCACGATCCTCGGCCTCAGCCGCAGACAGGCGGGGACGATCGAGATCTTCGGCCAGGTCTACGACCAGCTTGCGGAAGACCGGCGTCTGGCCATTGACCAACGCGTCGGCGTGCTGTTCCAGCACGGGGCGCTGTTTTCGGCCCTGACGGTGCTGGAGAACATCCAGGTGCCGATGCGTGAGTATCTGGACCTCGATCCGCGCCTGATGGATGAACTGGCGCGTCTGAAGCTGAACCTCGTGGGCCTGCCGCAGGACGCGGCGGAAAAGCTGCCTTCGCAGCTTTCCGGCGGGATGGTCAAGCGCGCCGCCCTTGCCCGGGCGTTGTCGCTCGACCCGGAACTGCTCTTTCTTGACGAACCGACCTCGGGCCTCGACCCGATCGGCGCGGCTGAATTCGACGAACTCATCGTGACCTTGCGCGACACGCTGGGACTGACCGTCTACATGGTGACCCACGACCTCGACAGCCTGTTTTCAGCCTGCGACCGGATCGCGGTGCTAGGCCGGCGCAAGGTGCTGCTGGAAGGAAACATCGAAGCCATGCTTGAATCGGATGACAAATGGGTGCAGTCCTATTTTCGCGGCAAGCGGGCACGCCAGATCGTGCGCGAGGTCTCGTAGTGCCCAGAGCCGAAACCGACCGGAAACCCTTCAAAGGCAAGTTCTGACCCGATGGAAACCCGCGCCAATTATGTGACCGTCGGCATTTTCACGCTTGTCGTGCTGGCGGCCGCGTTCGCGTTCATTTACTGGGTCGCGCGCCTCGACGAGCGCACCGGATTGGTGCCGCTCAACGTGCGCATCGCCGGCTCGGTCACGGGCCTTGGCGAAGGTTCCGAGGTGCTTTTCAACGGCATCAAGGTGGGAAAGGTTGATCGCGTGGCGTTCGACCCGCAGGATCCGCGCATCGTCTATGCGATCACATCGGTGAAGTCGGAAACGCCTGTTCGCGCCGATACGACCGCCAGCGTCGGCAGCCAGGGACTGACCGGCATTTCCTACATTTCACTGCAGGGCGGTACGCCTTCTGCCGCGTTGCTGTTGACCGGAGAGGGTACGCCGACCATCGACGCCGCGCCGTCGGCGGTGGGCGATATCCTCGAGACGGTGCGCACGATCGCCGGGCGCGCCGACCGGATGATGACGTCGCTGGACGATTTCATGAAGGAAGTGCGCGGGCCGGCCACGGCTTCGGTGAAAAATGTCGAGAATTTTTCCGGCGCGCTCGCCCGCAATTCGGACAAGGTCGAGGATTTCCTCAAAAGCGCCGGCGAAACCGCCATGGCGCTTAACGGGCTTTCGGCGCGGCTCGACGGCACGCTGACCCGCGTCGACGAAATTCTCGCGGCGGTCGATCCGGCGAAGGTTCGCAATTCGGTCGAGAACGTCGAGGCATTTACCCGGCAGCTGAAGGACTCCACGGCGCGGATAGACGGCGTGCTTGCCAAGCTTGACGGCTTCCTCGGCTCTGCCGACGGCAAGGGCTTGAGCGAGGAACTCAAGGCCACGCTCGCGGATTTCCGCGAGACTTCGCAGGTGCTGCGCGCCCGCGTAAACGAAATATCAGCAGGTTTGACGCGATTCTCCAACCAAGGACTGGATGACGTGCGCACGCTGGTGCAGGAAACGCGGCGTTCCATCAACCGCATCGAAGAAACGGTTTCCGATTTTGAAGACAATCCGCAACGCATCATAACGGGCGGTGAGCGGCCGCGGACATTTGACGGCAGGCCGCGGCGCTGATGGATCGCGGGCGTGGGGAGTATTGCGTGACGAGGTATAGCGAGAGGGTTCGACGAACGGGATCGTGGCTGGCCGCTGCCTTGCTGGCGTTGGGGCTATCCGCTTGCAGCACCGCATCCGTCGTCAATATCTACGATCTCGGCGCGCCGGCGCAGATCTCCGGCCTCAAGGTCAATACCCGCTCGCAAATCCTGGTGCAGGAGCCTTCCGCGCTCAAGTCGCTCGACGCGCAGGACATCGTCGTCAAGACATCGCCCACCCAGATCGAGTATCTTGCCCGCTCGCAATGGCCTGACCGCCTGCCCAAGGTGGTGCAGGCCAGGCTGGTGGAGGCGTTCGAGAATACCGGTCGCGTGCGGGCGGTCTCCAAGCCCGGCGAGGGGCTGGTGATCGACTACCAGATCGTGACAGACATACGCTCTTTCCAGGCCAATATCGGTACCGGCGAAAGCGCGGCGCAGGTATCTCTTTCGGTCAAGCTTGTCTCCGACCGCACCGGCAAAGTGCTGCGCGCCAAGGTATTTGATGCCCGGGTGCCGCTTGGCGGCACGGACGCGTCGTCCGTCGTGAACGGCATCAACGAGGCTTTCGACAAGATTGCGCGCGAACTCGTCAAATGGGTTCTGACGGCGGTTTAGTTCAGCGCGAGGCGATGGCCACGGCGATCTGCGCAGCCACCCTTGCATTGTTGCGGACCAGCGCGATGTTCGCGGCGAGCGAACGGCCGCCGGTCAAATCGAGTATCCGCGAAAGCAGGTAGGGCGTCACCGCCTTGCCCCCGATGCCGTTTTCCTCTGCGTCGGCCAGCGCGTTCTCGATATGCCGCTTCATTTCGCCGGCCGGTATCTCATCCTCTTCGGGAACCGGATTTGCGACCAGCATGCCGCCCGGCTGGCCGATCGCCTTGCGAACCGACCAAAGGTGCGCAATTGCATCCGCGTCGTCGAGGCGCAGTGGAGCCTTGAGGCCGCTGGTGCGCGACCAGAAAGCCGGAAATTCGCTCGTGCCGAAACCGATGACCGGCACGCCTTCGGTTTCCAGGAACTCCAGCGTCTTGGCCATGTCGAGGATTGCCTTTGCGCCTGCACAAACCGTGATGACGGGGGAGCGGGAAAACTCGCGCAAATCTGCCGAAATGTCGAAGCTGTCGCCCGCGCCCCGGTGCACGCCTCCAATGCCGCCGGTGGCAAAAACCTCGATGCCGCAAAGCTGCGACGCCATCATGGTGGCCGCGACTGTGGTGCCGCCGGCCCGTCCGGTCGCCAGGGCATAGGCAAGATCGGCGCGCGAAAGTTTCATGGCGCCCTTCGTTTTCGCCAGTCTTTCCAGTTCACCTTCATCGAGGCCGATCTTCAGCCGGCCCTCCATTACCGCGATGGTGGCTGGCACGGCGCCCCCTTCGCGGATCAATGCCTCGACGCCCGCCGCCATTTCCCTGTTCTGCGGATAGGGCATGCCATGGGTGACGATGGTCGATTCCAGCGCCACCACGGGCGCGCCCGTTTTCAGCGCCCCGGAAACTTCCGGCAGCACATCAAGATAGTCCGATAGAACCGGGGGCAGGGTGCTGGTCATGTCAGGGGCTCCATGGCTGCGGGCAAAAGCGCCGCGCGGTTTTCAAGCGCGGACCAGGACAGGTTTTCGCACCACGGCTCGGCGCTGGCCAGCGTCATTTGCGCCGCATGCACGGCCAATTCCGCGGCGCGTGAAAAATCGAGGCCCCGCTCCAGACCCACCAGGATGGTCGCGGCCAAAGCGTCACCCGCGCCGTTGACATCGACAATGGCGTCGACCGGCGGCGGCGTGATGATTGCGGCTTCTCGGCCATGCCACCAAAGGAGCGGGCCTGCTCCGGAGGAAATCGTGCCCGACTTGACGCCACAGGCCGCCAATGCCCGGGCCAGTTCGCGCGGCGGCGCGTCCTTGCGGCCCGTCAACGCGCGCGCCTCGCCGGTATTGGTGAAGAGGAAATCGGTATGTGCCAGAACCGGCGCAAGGCGGGGCGCCTTGGCCGGCGATATGGTCGCGGCGGCGATCTTGCGACTGTCCGCTTTGCTGGCAAGGGCTGCAAGCGTTTCGGCCGGCAGGTTTGCGTTGAGGAACCACAGTCCGCTTGTTTCCAGCGCCTCGGTGCAATTCTCGAAGAACCAGCCGGCGGCCACCGCTTCGTAGATCGAAAGGTCCGCAAGGCCGATCAGCATGGATCCGTCCGGCTCGATGATGGCCGTATAAGTCCCCGTCCTCAGCCCCTCGACCGTGACCAACGCATCCCCTATACCCCGCGCAGCCAACGTGTCGCGCAGGGTTTCGCCATGGGCGTCCCGCCCGACGGGGCTGGCCATGACTGCTGCCGCGCCGAGGCTCGCCGCAGTGCTGGCGCTGTTGAGGCCGGCGCCGCCAGGGCGCGCAGTAACCGTGCCCGGATTGGATGCGTGCGGTACCGCCGGGGCAAACAGCCGGGCGGTGAGGTCGATATGCGCACCCGTCACGAAGCAAAGGGAATCAGCCATGGCGCCGAGCCTGCAAACTGCCGGCGCAGCAATGCGTTTCGGCGCGTTCCCAATGCCCGGAAACGCCGAATTGACGCTGCGGGAACGCCAGCGGAACATTTTTCGAACGAACTTGCGTAAATTCCATGCTTTCAAGCATTTGCGCCTGCTTTACAAAAGAGAACAAATAAGGTACATGAGAGAAATCCGGTGAGGGTTGCAATTTGGCGTTGCGAGAATTTCCGGCCATTGGAAGCTTGGCGCAAGGATGTTAAAGCATGGCACAAAATTCACTTCGTCTCGTAGAGGATAGCACGGTGGACAAGTCCAAGGCACTGGCCGCGGCGCTCTCCCAGATCGAACGCGCGTTCGGCAAGGGCTCGATCATGAAGCTCGGCAAGAACGAGCAGGTGGTCGAGATCGAGACGATCTCCACCGGTTCGCTCAGCCTCGATATCGCGCTTGGCGTCGGTGGATTGCCGAAGGGGCGCATCGTCGAGATCTACGGTCCGGAATCTTCGGGCAAGACGACGATGGCGCTGCACACTATTGCCGAGGCGCAGAAAAAGGGCGGCATTTGCGCCTTCATCGACGCGGAACATGCGCTCGATCCGATCTATGCCCGCAAGCTTGGCGTGAACCTCGAGGACCTGCTGATTTCGCAGCCTGATACCGGTGAGCAGGCGCTGGAGATCGCCGACACGCTGGTTCGCTCCGGCGCGGTCGATGTGCTGGTCATCGATTCGGTCGCGGCATTGACGCCGCGCGCTGAAATCGAGGGCGAGATGGGCGACAGCCTTCCCGGCCTGCAGGCTCGGCTGATGAGCCAGGCCCTGCGAAAACTGACCGCCTCGATCTCGCGTTCCAACACGATGATGATCTTCATCAACCAGATCCGCATGAAGATCGGCGTGATGTTCGGTTCGCCCGAAACGACGACCGGCGGCAATGCGTTGAAGTTCTATGCCTCGGGGCGGCTCGACATCCGCCGCAACGGCGCGGTCAAGGATCGCGACGAGGTCGTTGGCAACCAGACCCGCGTCAAGGTGGTGAAGAACAAGCTGGCGCCGCCCTTCAAGCAGGTCGAGTTCGACATCATGTATGGCGAGGGCGTGTCGAAGACGGGCGAATTGGTCGATCTGGGCGTCAAGGCCGGGATCATCGAGAAATCCGGCGCCTGGTTTTCCTATAATTCCGAGCGTCTAGGCCAGGGCCGCGAGAACGCAAAGACGTTCCTCAAGGAGCATCCTGCGGTTGCGGCCGAGATCGAGACGGCGCTGCGGCAAAATGCGGGCCTCATTGCCGGTGCGCTGCTGGAAGGCGAGCCGGAACCCGACGCCGACGGCGAAGGATTTGATGCGGCCGCGGACGGCTAGGCCGACATCCGGCCCGCAACGGCAAATCTTCAGGGGGGCGCTGCGTTGCATGTGCCCCTTTTCGTTTCGACCTGCGCGCTGTTTTCCTGTTCCTTTCGGCGCGCTGGACAGGGTTTGCCGGCACGGATAAAAGCAGGCAACGGCTTGGCGCGACCTGCCTTGCACATTTAACCCACCCGGAAAGTTTCATGAGCGGCGTAAACGACATTCGATCGGCATTTCTCGATTATTTCCGCAAGGAGGGCCACGAGATCGTGCCTTCCAGCCCGCTGGTTCCGCGCAACGATCCGACGTTGATGTTCGCCAATTCGGGCATGGTGCAGTTCAAGAATGTTTTCACCGGCTTCGAACACCGGCCCTATGTGCGCGCGTCAACCGCCCAGAAATGCGTGCGCGCGGGCGGCAAGCACAATGACCTCGACAATGTCGGCTACACCGCCCGCCACCACACTTTCTTCGAAATGCTGGGGAATTTTTCCTTCGGCGACTATTTCAAGGAGCGGGCGATCGAACTTGCCTGGAACCTCATCACCAGGGAATTCGGGCTGCCAAAGGACCGGCTGATCGTCACCGTCTATCACGAGGACGACGAGGCGCACGGGTTCTGGAAGAAGATCGCCGGCCTTTCCGACGAGCGCATCATCCGCATCGCGACGTCCGATAATTTCTGGGCCATGGGCGATACCGGCCCGTGCGGTCCGTGCTCGGAAATCTTCTACGATCACGGAGATCACATCTGGGGCGGCCCTCCGGGCAGCGCCGAGCAGGATGGTGACCGGTTCATCGAGATATGGAACCTCGTCTTCATGCAATATGAGCAGGTCACGCCGAGCGAGCGGGTGAACCTCCCCAAGCCTTCGATCGACACCGGCATGGGTCTGGAGCGCGTGGCGGCGGTTTTGCAAGGGCATCACGACAACTATGACATCGACCTCTTCCGGGCGCTGATCAATGCAAGCGTCGAGGCGACGGGCGTCAAGGCCGACGGCGAGCACCGGGCGAGCCACCGTGTTATCGCCGACCATTTGCGTGCGTCGTCCTTCCTGATTGCCGATGGCGTGCTGCCTTCCAACGAAGGCCGGGGCTACGTGCTTCGCCGCATCATGCGCCGCGCCATGCGCCATGGCAGCCTGCTCGGTGCGCGCGAGCCGCTGATCTGGAAGCTTGTTCCCGCGCTTGTTCGCCAGATGGGCGCGGCCTATCCCGAGCTCGTGCGGGCCGAGGCGCTGATCACCGAGACATTGCGGCTCGAGGAAACGCGATTCCGCAAGACGCTGGAGCGCGGCCTCGGCCTGCTGGCGGATGCTACCACGAGCCTCGACAAGGGCGACAAGCTCGACGGTGAGACGGCGTTCAAGCTTTACGACACCTATGGCTTCCCGCTCGACCTCACGCAGGATGCGCTCAAGAACCGCGGCATCAGCGTCGACCTCGACGGCTTCACCGACGCCATGCAGCGGCAGAAGGCCGAGGCGCGCGCGTCCTGGGCCGGGTCGGGCGAGGCGGCAGACGAGCGCATATGGTTCACCATCCGCGAGCGCACCGGCGCGACGGAGTTCCTGGGCTATGACACGGAAAAAGCCGAGGGAGTGGTGCAGGCCATCGTCGTCGACGGCACGGAAGTCCCGTCGCTGAAGCCCGGGGCCAAGGCTGCAATCGTCGTCAACCAGACGCCGTTCTATGCCGAATCGGGCGGCCAGATCGGCGACCATGGCGAGATCCGCTTCGAGGGCGGAAAGTTCGCAGTCACGGACACGCGCAAGAAGGGCGAGGGGCTGTTCGTCCACTATGGCGAAGTTGTTGTGGGCGAATTGAAGTCCGGCGATGCCGTCGAGCTCGAAGTCGACCACGCTGCGCGCGCCGGCCTGCGGGCGCATCATTCCGCAACGCACCTGATGCATGAGGCGCTGCGCGAGGTACTGGGTACGCATGTGGCGCAGAAGGGTTCGATGGTCGCGCCGGACCGGCTGCGTTTCGACTTTTCCCATCCCAAGCCGATTGCGCAGGAGGAATTGCGCACCGCCGAAGACATCGCCAACGAGATCGTGCGGCAGGCGGCTCCGGTGGAAACGCGGCTGATGGCGGTCGACGACGCGATTGCCGGCGGCGCCATGGCTCTTTTCGGAGAGAAATATGGAGACGAGGTCCGCGTCGTGACCATGGGCACCGCGCTGCGCGGCGACAAGGCGGGCCGCACCTATTCGATGGAGCTGTGCGGCGGCACGCATGTGCGCAATACCGGCGAGATCGGCCTCATCAAGCTCGTGGGCGAAGGCGCAGTCGCATCGGGTGTGCGCCGCATCGAGGCGCTGACCGGCGATGCGGCGCGGCGCTATCTCGAAGAACAGGAGGATCGCGTCAAATCGATCGCCTCGATCCTCAAGGTACCGGCGGGCGAGGCGGTAGCGCGCGTCGAGGCGCTGGTCGAGGAACGCCGGAGGCTCGAACGCGAACTGGCTGACGCTCGCAAGAAGATCGCGATGGGCGGCACAGGCGGCGGACCTTCGGCCGAAAATGTCAATGGCGTCAGTTTCCTCGGCCAGATTGTCGAAGGCATCGCCGCCAAGGATTTGAAGGGATTTGTCGACGAGGCCAAGGCGAAACTCGGCTCGGGTGTCGCTGCCATTATCTCGGTTTCGCCCGACGGCAAGGCGGCCATCGTCGCGGGCGTCACCGACGATCTAGCCGGCAAGGTCAGCGCGGTCGATCTGGTGCGCGCAGGCTCGCAGGCTGTTGGCGGTTCGGGCGGCGGCGGGCGGCCCG
>JBGSJA010000199.1:0-2702 GCA_041742235.1 Salaquimonas sp.
TCATGACGGGCAAATTCCGCGCCGCTTGTCAGACGGATGCCGCGAGCCATCGGTGCCAGCACGAAACCGTAATGGTCGTCTACCACCGGCCGCGTCAGCACGGCATTGCCCTTTGCCGCGTAATGCCGGTGATAGCCGCGCTTCACGCCCATCGGCAGGCCGAGCCCGAGCCGGTCGAGGAACGGCTTCGACCACGGCCCCATTGCGACGACGATCTCGCTGGCGATGATGCCGGGCAGTTGCCACTTCCCACCGACACGCCGGACCTGCGCAGCGTCGCCGATGACGGTAACGCCGCCTTCCTTTTCGAATTGCGCGGCATAGGCCTTGGTCAGAGCGCCGGGATCGTTGACCGTCCATGGATCGCGAAAATGCACCGCGCCCAGAAAATTCGTGGCTTCAACATGCGGCTCCAGCACCGCGATCTCGCTTGGCGACAGCATTGCCGCATCAATGCCGAGGCCGGACAGTTCCGCCCGGCGTTCTTCGGCGGCGCGCAGTTCTGCATCGGTCCGGTAGCCGGCGATCCAGCCATTGCGCGCGATCAGATGATCCGCGCCCGATGCTTCGATCAGTTCGCCATGGGTATCGAGGCAGCGGGCAAAGAGGGGAATGTTCGCCGCCAGCGTTTCGCGCGCCTTGGCGGGAGCGGAGTCCTTGAAGTAGCGCCAAAGGAAGGGCGCGACATGCATCAGCGAGGAAAGCTGGTAATGCGCGTCGACGCTGCGATTGAGCGCGTAGGAAAGGATTTTCGGCAGCGAGCGCGGGAAGACATAAGGGTGCACCCCTTCGCGCTGGATGATGCCGGCATTGCCGTGGCTCGTCTCCTCGCCCGGTTCCCGCCTGTCGACCAGAGCGACCGACAATCCGCGCCGCCGCAGATGGATCGCGGTGGAAACGCCAACGATGCCCGCGCCAAGAACCGCGACGTCGAATTGTTCCGCCACCCTAGAACTCTATCCCCTTCTGCGCCTTCACGCCGGAGCGGAAGGGGTGCTTGATGACCTCCATCTCCGTCACGAGATCCGCCGCCTCGATGAGTTCGTCGCGCGCATTGCGCCCGGTGATGATGACATGCTTCATCTCCGGCTTGCCCTTCAGCGTCTCCAGCACCTCCTCGATCGGAAGGTAGTCGTAGCGCAGCACGATGTTGAGTTCGTCCAGAAGCACCATGTCGAGGCTCGGGTCGGCGATCATCGCCTTGCCCTTTTCCCAGGCGGCCCGGGCCGCGGAAATGTCGCGCTCGCGATCCTGCGTCTCCCACGTGAAGCCCTCGCCCATCGTGGCAAGTTCCACTTGCGCCGGGAACGCGTCCAGCACCTGGCGCTCGCCCGTGCCCCACTTGCCTTTGACGAACTGCACCACGCCGACGCGCATGCCGTTGCCGATGGCCCGGAACACCATGCCGAAGGCCGCTGTCGACTTGCCCTTGCCCTTGCCGGTGTGGACGATCACCAGCCCCTTCTCGATGGTCTTGGTGGCGATGATCTTGTCGCGCGCCGCCTTCTTCTTGCGCATCTTGTCGGCGTGGCGCGCGTTCAGCTCCTCTTCGCTCATGTTCTGGAGGCGCTCGGATTTCTCGGACATGATCAGTCTTTCGGAAGGTCGTCGTGGATGGAAAGCCAGTTCACCCGTTCATTCCAGAAATCGTGCCGTCCGGCAATGAAATCCGAATGATCGTCGAGGCTTGCGGCATAAAGGTGAATCTCGCCCGGAAGTTCAACATTCTCATACGCGACCGGGGAGCCGCATCTGCGGCAGAATCGCCGTGTCACGCCGGGCGAGGATTCGTATGCGGCCGGTTCGCCTTCGAAAGCAAAGCCCTCGACCGGCACGGCGAAGAACGTCGTCATCGGCGAGGCAGTGGCTCGGCGGCAGCTTTCGCAGTGGCAATGCGCCGTCCACATGATCGCTCCGGTGTAGGTGTAGCGGAGGTTGCCGCAAAGGCATTTTCCGGTTTTCGAGATCATGCGGGCTCGACCTTGGCCAGTTTCTCCAGCGCGAACTTTGCGGAGTTGGAACGCGGCGTCCACATCCCCCGTTCCATCGCCTCGAGGAAGCGCTCGGCCATCTCCTTCAAGGCCGCGGGGTTGTGCCGCTCAATGAACTGGCGCACTTCGTCGTTCCCGAGCCACGCCTCGTGGACAAGATCGAAATGGTGCCCTCGCACCGCGCCGGTCGTCGCCGAGAAAGCGAACAAATAGTCGAGCGTCGCCGCCATCTCGAACGCGCCCTTGTATCCGTGGCGCATGACGCCCGCGATCCATTTGGGATTGGCCGCGCGCCCGCGCACCACACGCGCAATCTCTTCCTCCAACGCCCGCACCACGGGCTTTTCCGGCCTTGAATGGTCGTTGTGGTAGATCGCCGGCCGCTTGCCCGAAAGCTGCTCGGCGGCAGCGCTCATCCCGCCCTCGAACTGGTAGTAGTCGTCGCTGTCGAGCAGATCGTGCTCGCGGTTGTCCTGGTTGTGGATCACGGCATCGATGGCGGCAAGGCGTTCGGAAAACCGCTCCGGCGCCGGCGCGCCTTCGCTTTTGGCGCCATAGGCATAGCTGCCCCAGGCAAGATAGGCGTTCGCCAGGTCCGCGCGATTGTCCCAGCCCTTCTCGTCGATCAGCGCCTGAAGGCCCGCCCCGTATGCCCCCGGCTTGGAGCCGAAAATGCGATGCCCGGCGGCCAGCGCCGCGTCGGCGTCGCTT
>JBGSJA010000200.1:0-4702 GCA_041742235.1 Salaquimonas sp.
GGCTACTATGCGCCGCCGCCTCCGCCCGTGGATGCCCCGCCGCCGCTTCCCGACTATACGCCCCCGGCGGACCAACCACCCGCGCCTGCACCCGGACAGGGCGCCGGTACGCAACTGCCCGAGCCTGATTATTCAGCACCTGCGGACGAAACGCCCGACTACGGAAATGCGCCGCCGCCGCCGCCGGAGCAACAGGTGGCATCGCCTCCCCGGCCCATCGAGGCAACAACTCCCCTTGAGGAAGGGGAGGCGTATCACACCCGCTTTTCCGGCACGGTCACCCGGCAGGGACCGGCAGGACCGGTTACCGTCATCAATCCGGAAGGTGTGGTCGGAAGCATTGTCGATCTTCGCAATCCCGGCGAGGCGCCGGCCGGCCAGCATTGGACTAGTGAGCCGCAGCGCGCCCTGGCGCGCGCCGCCGATTCGGGGCAGGTGTTCGGCATCACCATCAACGACAATGCCGATCCGGACATCTTCGTCACCGCGACGTCGGTTTTCGGTCTGCATCTTGAGCCCGGCACGCAAAACTGGATGAATGGAATGTGGGGGCCGGACGGGGGGCCGGGAACGGTCTACAGGCTGTCTGCCGACACCGGCTATCTGCCGCAGCCCTTTGCCGACATCACGCTCGACGGGCGTCTCAATACGGGCGCCGCTTTGGGCAATGTCGCCTATGACCGCTGGAACAAGCAGCTTTACGTTTCGGATCTCGAGACGGGCATGATCCATCGATTGTCGGGGCATTTGGGCAAGGATCTGGGGCGATACGATCATGGCTTGGACGGCCGCCCGCGCTTTACCGATGCGTGGCCGAAAGTCTCCGTTTCGCTGAACCCGGTTCCCTTCGATCCCGATACGTCAGCCAGCATCGACAATTGCGCAGTAGGCCCGTTCGAGCGGCATCCGGAGTGCTGGAATTTTGCAGATTTCCGCCGCCGCGTATGGGGCGTCGGAGTGCGGCGCGACGAAGCCAGCGAAAAGGTGCGCCTCTATTATTCCATCTGGGGCAGCGTCTCCTTCGGCAATCCGCAATGGATGGCATCCGGCGGCGACCGGCGCAATTCGATCTGGTCCGTCGGCATCGGCAAGGATGGCAGCTTCGACCTTTCCGACATTCGCCGCGAATTCGTGCTGCCCGGATTCTTCCCGCTCGATCCGGGGCTGGGGGAACTCGCCGGCAGCAGCCACCCGGTCTCCGATATCGAGTTTCCCGACTGCGGCAAGCAGGATGTCATGCTGCTGGCGGAACGGGGAGGGGTACGCAATCTCGGCCTCGACAAGGAAGATCCCTTTGCCCGGCCGCATGAATCGCGGGTGTTACGCTACCGGCTCGGGCCGGACGGCATCTGGCGCCCTGACGGCCGGTTCGACATATCTTTCCTGAAACGCGACCAGGCGCCGCGGATCAGGGCAGGCGGCGCGGGCGGGTGCGATTTCGGCTTTGCATATGATGACGAAGGTGCTGCTGATCTCAACCGCCCGAACGAATCCGTGTGGATGACCGGCGACAATCTCTGCTCGCCGCAAGGCGCATGTTTCAACCCCGCGACCGGGCTTTTCGACGATACCGACTGGGTGGACGGAATGCAGGGCAGCCCTGCGCTTTCCGCGCAGGAAGTGGCGCCACAAGTGGCTTTCCAGCCGGCGGCCGCAGGCGGCGCGGAAGACGAAGGGCCGTCTGACTCCTACATGATCGATTCGGACGACAATACCGGCAGCAGCGCCAGCGATCCAGGTCTTGGCGTCGACCGCAACGAAGCAACGTTGATCGGCGACATTGACATCTACGAAGTGTGCGGCGGCGAAACCTGGTTGCCGCCGGAAACAGTCATTCCGCCACCGCCCCCGCCCGTGCATGTGCGGACGATGACCCATCAGCGCAATGGTTCGCCCCTGCACAATGTCGACCGTTCCTGGCACGAGCGGAACTGGTCGTGGCATACGCGCGACAGCTCTTGGCACTACCGCAACCGGTCTTGGCACCAGCGCGAGAATTCCTGGCATTCGCGGACCTCGTCGTGGCACTGGCGCGACCGGTCCTGGCACTCGCGGGCAATTTCCTGGCATTGGCGCGACCGCTCATGGCACGATCGCAGCCGTTCCTGGCATGACCGCAACAGGTCGTGGCACGACCGGAGCCGTTCATGGCATTCGCGGAACATTTCCTGGCATTGGCGCGACCGCTCCTGGCACAACCGCAATGCGTCGTGGCACTCGCGCGACCGTTCCTGGCATAACCGGGACAGGTCCTGGCATGACCGGCGCCAGTCCTCGCACAATCGTGACCGCTCGTACCATGAAAAGGATCGTTCATGGCACGCCCGCGAGAGGTCGTGGCATGACCGGCGGCAGTCCTCGCACAACAAGGACCGCTCGTACCATGACCGCGACCGCAGCTGGCATGTGCGTGACCGCTCATGGCACGACAGGGACAGGTCGCGCGGCGACCTTCACTCCAAGACCCGCTCGGACGCCGACCGACACAACAAGCAGCGCTCGGACGCCGACAGGCACAGCAAACAGCGTTCCGACGCCCAACGGCACTCGAAGGCCGATTCGGACGCACAGCGGCACTCAAAGGCCGAGTCCGACGCGCAGCGGCACAACCGGACAAGGTCAGAGGCAGAGCGCCATTCGAAGCAGCGTTCCGACGCACAGCGGCACTCGAAAGCCGAGTCCGACGCCCAACGGCATTCGAAGGCCGAGTCGGACGCGCAGCGGCACAACCGTACAAGGTCAGATGCAGAGCGCCATTCCAAGCAGCGTTCAGACGCACAGCGGCACTCGAAGGCCGAATCGGACGCCCAACGGCACTCGAAGCAGCGCTCGGATGCGCAGCGGCATTCCAAGGCCGAGTCCGATGCGCAGCGTCACAACCGGAACCGGTCTGAGGCGGCCCGTCATTCGAAACAGCGATCGGATGCACAACAGCACAGCAAGAAGGAATCGAATGCGGCACGCGGCGGGGACGGGCACAAGAAGAAGGCATCCGAACAGGTCAATCCCCGTGAGCCCAGCAACCGGTGAGCGGCATATGAAATTGTGGCGGGACACGTTCAAGGCCGGCATTGCGGCTGCTGCAATGGCGCTCCTGCCGGTGAGTCCAGCCGCTGCCGCGGAGGCGCCGGGACTGCAAACCAACCAGGGCTATGTGGAGGAGAGTCTTGCCGCCCATCAGCTCGACCCGGCCGATCCGGAAGCAGTGCTGGCGTTTGTACTCGCGAGCCTGCCGGACAAGGTGAAGGTGTATCCGACCGAGAACTATTTTTATTTCGGTTTCGTGCTGAACGGCATCCGCTGGGCGGGGAACTTGCGCTTCGACGTCGAGACCCGCGACGCCGGCAAGGTGCACATGACGTATTTCAAGGAGTTCACCCAATGGCAGCGTGACGACAAGGATGTCACGGTCATCTGGGATGCAACGCGCGGCGTTACGGTCAAGAAGGTCGCGGACCTTGCCTACACTGTTACGTTCAGGGATCGCACCGTTACGTTCCAGCTCAACGACCTGCGATCGGTCAAGCCGCCGGAAGGCGTGGTGCGTGAAGGCGAGAAATATCTCGGACCGATGTTCGATGAATCGGGCATCCGGTTCTTCCTGGTCTTCGACCCGGTCGCAAAGGTGTTCATGTACGTCCTCGACGAAACCGTGCCGACGCCCGACGAGTTTTTCGAAGCCGAAGAAGCGCCGGGCGTCTCCATCGGGCGCAGAACGGGCTTCGCCTTCATCAAGGACAAGTTCGCGCCACGAAAGATCCTGGTCGGCGTCAGCGCCGCGAATACCGCGACCAACAATTATCTGGACGGGCCGTTCGACCAGTTGCCGGACAATTTCCTGGAAGGCAATGCGCTGCTGGATGCAATTTTGGCTGTAAGTCCGGAACTCGCCGGCACGCTCGACCGCTTCGGCAATTCCGAGGACGACACGGTTCGGTACCTGATCGCGCCGTACATGCAGTATGAGGAAGCGGGCGAGCTATCCATGTTCGCGGACTGTGCCGATTCAGAGCCGCTGCCATTCCACTATGCCTGTTTCTCGCTGGGGCCATACCCGGACGATGGCGGATCCGAAGAGGCCTATGGCGGGGAAGGCAATCCGCCACCGGATGAAGGGCAGGCCGAACCGGCGAGATAGCTGCCGCCACAAACAAGCTTGTCAAACAAGCAATTGCGCCCGTTCCAGATCCTCCGGCGTGTTGATGTTGAAAAAGGGGTCGATCGTTTCCTCGCCAATACGGGCCGGGGAAAAAGCGACTTCCTGCCCGTGATGATCAGTGACGAAATCCGTTACCTTGCGGTTGCCGGCGGCAAGCCATTCCTGCAGTTCCTGCTCCATCGCCAGCGGCCAGAGGCCGAAGACCGGATGAATGCGCCCGCCCGATGCCGCGACAGCCAGTGCCTGCGGGCCGGCAACGGCTTCGCCAAGGCGTTCAGCCAGGTCCTGCGGAAAGAATGGCGTGTCGGCGGCAACGCTCAGAACATGGCTGGCGCCGGGCAGGTTTTCTCGAGCCCATCCAAACGCGGCATGGATGCCGGCCAGCGGCCCCGCATGACCGGGAACGGCATCGGCAAAAACCGGCAAGCAGAAGGGCGCGAAGCGGGAAAGGTCGCCATTGGCGCTGACAGCGATGCGGGCGACCTGCGGGGCAAGGCGGTTGCGGGCATGGGCGACAAGCGGCACGCCGCCCAGTTCCAGCAG
>JBGSJA010000201.1:0-5864 GCA_041742235.1 Salaquimonas sp.
GAAAGCCGACCGGTCGATGTGGACGCCATGGCGTAGGATGTGTGGACGCGGCCGGTATCCTTGTTGATGTAGTTCGGCAGCGCGTCGGTATAGGTCGACTTGAGCTTGGTGAGCTGGCGCCAGTCGACGATGCGGCGCGGCAGCGGGTGGCCTTCGGCGGCAAGGTCGTCCAGCACTTGCGCCGAGGTGGACCATTGGCCGGTCTTGGTCTTCTTCGGCCCCGGCAGGCCGAGCTTGCCGAACAGGATGTCGCCAAGCTGCTTGGGCGAGCCGATGTTGAAGCGCTCGCCTGCAAGCGCATAGACATCTTCCTCCACCGCGCCTGCCGCCTGCGCCAGTTCGCCGGAAAGGCGCGACAGCAATTGCCGGTCGATGGAAATGCCGCGTTGCTCCATGCGGGCGATCACGGGGATGAGCGGGCGCTCAAGCCGCTCATAGACGCTCGTCATGCCCTCCGCGGCAAGGCGGGGCTTGAGCACGCGCCAAAGCCGCAGCGTCACGTCGGCATCTTCGGCGGCATATTGCGTCGCCCGGTCGAGCGCCACCTGGTCGAAGGTGACCGAGCCGCGGCCCGATCCGGCAACATCCTTGTAGGGGATGGGCGCATGGCCAAGCCATTTCACGGAAAGTTCGTCCATGCCGTGGCCGTTCTTGCCCGCGTCCAGCACGTAGGACATCAGCATGGTATCGTCGACCGGCGTCATCGCGATGCCGCGCTGCGCGAACATGAGCCAGTCGTACTTCATGTTCTGGCCGATTTTCAGGATCGAAGGATCCGTGAGCACGCCGGCGAGCATGTCGAGCGCGACGTGCTCTGGTATCTGGTCGGGCAAATGCCCGCCGCCGAGAAGGTCGTCAGCCGCGCCGTCGCGGTGGCCGAGCGGGATGTAGCAGCCATTGCCCGGCGTTGTGCTCAGCGATATGCCGCACAGCACCGCCTGCATCGGGTCGAGCGATGTGGTCTCCGTGTCGATCGCAACGATGCCTGACGCGCGGATCATGTCCACCCAGCGGGCAAGGCCGGCCTCGTCGCGGATGCATTCATAGTTCTCGAAGACGAACGGCAGTGAAGGCGCCGACGCAACGCGGGCATCGGCAAGGGCAGCGGGCCCCCCGGCGGCGTGCATGGCAGCAGCTTGCGGCGTTTGCGGGTCGAGGTCGGGGCCGCGCATCGCCTCAAAGCCGTCCACCTTGACCTCGGCGGCCTCGACCTGCGCCGCGTCCGTTTCCGTCGCCTCCGCCACGCGCCGGGTCAGGGAGTTGAATTCCATCGCCTTGAGGAAGGCAATGACGCGCGGCCCGTCGGTCTTTTCGAGAAAGAGGCCGTCGAGCGGGATTTCGAGCGGCACGTCATCCTTGAGCATCACCAGCCGGCGCGACAGGCGCACCAGTTCGGCATTGGCAATGATGCCCTCGCGGCGCTTCTCCTGCCTGATCTCGCCGGCGCGGGCGAGCAGCGTTTCAAGGTCGCCATATTCGGCCAGCAATTGCGCCGCGGTCTTGGGGCCAATGCCCGGCACGCCCGGCACGTTGTCGGTGGAATCGCCGGTCAGCGCCTGCAAATCAGCCATCTTTTCCGGCGGCACGCCCCATTTCTCGATGACTTCGGGAATGCCGAGGCGCTTGTCCTTCATCTGGTCGTAGAGAATGACCTTCGGCCCGACGAGCTGCATCAAATCCTTGTCCGAGGAAATGATCGTGACGTCGCCGCCCGCTTCGCGC
This sequence comes from Salaquimonas sp., assembly GCA_041742235.1. Lineage (GTDB taxonomy): Bacteria > Pseudomonadota > Alphaproteobacteria > Rhizobiales > Rhizobiaceae > BOKV01. Next base: position 1,723 of record JBGSJA010000201.1, read on the forward strand.
GCCTGCCTTGCATAGGTCGCGATGATGTCGTCGGCCTCGAAGCCTTCCATCTCGATGCAGGGCAGGTTGAACGCCTTGGTCGCCTGGCGGATCAGCCCGAATTGCGGGCGCAGGTCCTCCGGCGGCTCGACGCGATTGGCCTTGTAGGCGGGGTAGAGCTCGTTGCGGAAGGTCTTGGACGAATAGTCGAAGATGACGGCGAAATGCGTCGGCACCACGCCGACGCTGGTGTCGCGCGCATCGCAAACGAGTTTCCACAGCATGTTGCAGAAACCGGCGACCGCGCCGACCGGCAATCCGTCGGACTTGCGCGTCAGCGGCGGAAGCGCGTGGTAGGCGCGAAAGATGTAGGCCGAGCCGTCGACGAGGAAGAGATGGTCACCGGCTTTCATGCGCGCTCCGATAATGCTGGCCAGGCCCTTGGCCAATCCTGTGGAAAGGCGCGACGATTGCCCAGCGCCACTGCAATTGCAAGGCAATCACGGCGCGGCCAGCGCGATTTGCGGCTCTGCCTCGACGGGGAAATTCACCGACCGCGCGATGAAGCAGAATTTGTGGACCTCGCCGTGCAGGGCCCGCGCCTTTTCGCGGTCCGACCCTGCCGCGATGGTCACATGCGGGCGCAGCGTCACGTACTTGAATTCGCCCGATCCGTCGCGGTGCATCGCCATCTCGCCCGAAGCTTCGTCGCGGTAGGCCAGAACCGTGACGCCGGCATTTGCGCACAAATGAAGGTACCACAGCATGTGGCAGGAAGAGAGCGCGGCAACCAGCAGGTCCTCGGGATTGTGCTTCGTCCGGTCGCCGCCAAGGGCAGGATCGTTCGAACATGCAAGGACCGGCTTGCCCGGCGTTGCAAGGTTCCAGGTCCGGTCATAGGCGCGATACGCGCTGGTGCCTGTACCGCGGTTTCCGGTCCATTCAACCACCGCTTCATGGAAATTTCCGCTGCTCATGGCGTCTCCTCACGAATCCTTACAAAAGTTTAACGAGTCTCACCCGCTCGTGATCGGTTTCTTCATTGAAGCGCCCGCAAATGCGTACCAAATAGTGGTCATGGTCACAAATTGGCCACGTCCCGATCACCGGCTTGTCCCCTGCCGGCCGGGACCCGCGCCGGGCCCGAGCCCAATAGCCCTGGCGCGAAGACTGGACCGCCGCGGCCGATCCCCTACCCGCCGAATGGCCGTGGCGGTCCGTCAAAAGCTAGCCCTGAACCGGCCCCCTGGCCACCTTCGCCCCCGAAGGTGGCCTTTTTCTTTTGCCGGACAATTGCCGTTGATTTGCGCGGGAAAGTGTCCGACCTTGGCGCGCAAACGCATCAGGCCAATGGCGCAGAACCATGACAGACATCGCACCCGTCCTCGACCGCATCGACCGTGAACTCGACAATGCCGTGAACCGGCTGTTCGACCTTGTCCGCATCCCTTCGATTTCGACCGATCCCGCTTTTGCCGGGCAATGCGCGCTTGCCGCCGATTTCCTCACCGGCGAACTGAAATCGATCGGCTTCGACGCGCGCGTTTGCAAGACGCCGGGCCATCCGATGGTGCTGGCGCACTACCGCGGTCCCGCTGGCGCGCCGCAGGTGCTGTTCTACGGCCACTACGACGTGCAGCCTGTCGATCCGCTGAACCTTTGGGACAACCCCCCCTTCGATCCGAAGCTGAAGGACGGCAAGCTGCTTGGACGCGGCACTTCGGATGACAAGGGCCAGTTGATGACCTTCGTGGAAGCGGCGCGCGCCTTCAAGGACGTGACCGGCGGATTGCCGCTCAACGCCACCATCCTGTTCGAGGGCGAGGAGGAGTCCGGCTCGCCCTCGCTGAAACCCTTCCTTGAGGAATTCAGGGACGAGTTGAAGGCCGACATTGCGCTGGTGTGCGACACCAACATGTGGGACCGCTCGACGCCGGCGATCTCCACAGGCTTGCGCGGGCTGGTCGGCGAGGAGGTGGTGATCAAGGCGGCGAACCGCGACCTTCACTCGGGCTATTACGGTTCGGCGGCGGCAAACCCCATCAACATCCTGACGAAGATCCTTGCCGGCCTGCGCGATGAGAACGGTGCTGTGACGTTGCCGGGCTTTTACGACGGAGTGCCGGAAACCCCCGCCGAGATCAAGCTTATGTGGGAGGGGCTCGGTTTCTCGCCCGAAAAATTCCTTGGCGCCATCGGGCTGTCGGTTCCCGCCGGCGAAAAGGGCCGCTCGATTCTGGAACAGACCTGGGCGCGTCCGACCGCGGAGATCAACGGGATCACCGGCGGCTATAGCGGCGAAGGATTCAAGACCGTAATCCCGGCGCAGGCCAGCGCCAAGGTTTCGTTCCGCCTTGTCGGCGACCAGGATCCGGACAAGATCCGCCGATCCTTCCGCAATTACGTGCTGTCGATGCTGCCGCCCGATTGCAAGGCGGAGTTTCATCCGCATGGCGCCAGCCCGGCGATCCGTCTCGACCACACGCTGCCGGAGTTGAGAAAGGCGACCGCCGCGCTCAAGGATGAGTGGGGCCGCGACACGGCGCTGATCGCGATGGGAGGCTCGATTCCAATCGTCGGCGATTTCCAGAAGATGCTGGGAATACCATCGCTGCTGATCGGCTTTGCCCATGCCGACGACCAGATCCATTCGCCCAACGAGAAGTACGAACTGACAAGTTTCCACAAGGGAATTCGCAGCTGGGCGCGGATCATGCAGGCCTTGGCGACGTAGGCCTCACTCGGCCGGGCTGAGTCGGGCCTTGGCAACGCCGGACGATGGCTCGATGCGGGCCCAGTCCGGGCGCTCGAAGAGGAAGCGGCCATAGCCGGTCCGGTCGACCGCAAGCTTGAGGATCACCGGGCCGCACACGCCCGCGATCGTGACGAGAAGCGACACCGTGCCGATGTCCAGCGTGGGGGCGAATTTCAGCAGAATGCCGCGCGCAACCGCCATCGGCAGGAAGAATGCCAGGTAGACGACGATGGAATTCTTGCCGAGATAGCCAAGGATCCGCATTGCGGGCACCATGGAAAGCAGGGCTGTCAGGACGACCACCGCCACGCCGCCCGCAGCGCCAAGCGCAAGCGAGAAAATGGGCAGGTCCGACACGAAAAACGGTCCGGAGGCATTACCCCATTGCGACAGCGGCGCTGGCGTGAAGGTCGCATACGCGTTGACGGCGAACCATGCCGCAAGCAGCGCAAGGGCTGCGCCGACATTCGCCTTGGCCCATTGAGCAAGCGCGAAGATGTTGGCCGCGAAAAGGTAACCGGCAAGGAAATAGACATAGCGCGCGGCGAATTCGTCCGGGATCATCCATCCGGTATGAATGGGTGCGATCTCCATCAGCGCAGCGACGCCGAGCGTCAACTGCCAGGGGAGGTTCTTCAGGAGGCGGGTGACGACAAAGAAGACCGGCAGGATGTAGATGAACCACAAGGTGCCGAAGGGGTCGATCAGGCTGATTGCAAACAGACGGGCGATTTCGGCGAGCGACATGCCCTCCGCTGCCCATGCCGGCGTCTTGACGACGAACTGGATGGTCATCCAAAGCAGGTAGAAATAGAGGAAATGCACTCCCTTGCGGTCGATGTAGCGCGGCCATGGCCGGCTTATGACAAGGCCCAGGAACAGGCCCGAGATCAGGAAGAAGTCGGGCATGCGGAAGGGCTTGGCGAACTGCACGACGTTGTGCATCCAGCCCTGCGATCCCGCGGCTTCCTCAACGCCGAGCGTCGAATGCATCATCACGACGAAGATGATGCAGAAGCCCTTGGCGAAATCGACCCAGCCGACCCGCCCCGCGGCCTGGTCTCCGGCATGAACTGCGTTCATTCAAGGACCCGATCGAACCGTTTCCAGTAACTGGACATTCCATACGGGTGCCGATCGTAACGAACCCATAATCCGGTCAGGAAAATTTTAAACAATTGCGGATTTTCCGGCGCGGGTTTGCGTCATCTGCCATTCGAACCGGCCAGGGTTAATACCCCATTAAACCGCCTCATTTACCGTTCATCCGCGATCTTCATCGTTGACAACAGGGGCTGCATGGCCAGACGCGACAACAGCCGCGGCAGGATCGAGCCGGTATTCGGAGCGCCAGCGCGGCGGGCCGGGGAACTGCGCGTCGATCCGGGCGACCGCGTCGTCGCCGCGC
>JBGSJA010000202.1:0-1973 GCA_041742235.1 Salaquimonas sp.
CGCCGTGGATGCTGCAACGACGTCGGATTTCAGCACCTGCCCGCGCTTGCCGCTGCCCGCGACCTCGTCGACCGACATGTTCTTTTCGGCAAGCAGCTTTGCCGCCGATGGCGCCGGCGGCATGGAGCGCGGCTCGACCGCCCCGGCATCGCCCGCGATCTTTTCAGTCTTCTCCGCGGCTTCCTGCATGGAGGCGGCCCCGGCCTTGCCGGCCGCCTGCGCCACCGCGTCGGGCTTTGCCGTGCCGCTGCCGCCGGCATTGAAGGCTGCAAGCAGCCCGCCTACCGCGATGGTGTCGCCTTCCTTGGCGACGATCTCGGCGAGAACGCCGTCGGAGGGGGCCGGAACCTCCACCGATACCTTGTCGGTCTCCAGTTCCACCAGCGGTTCGTCGGCCTTGACGGCCTCGCCCGGCTGCTTGAGCCAGCGGCCCACCGTTGCTTCTGAAACCGATTCACCCAGCGTTGGAACGCGAATTTCGGTAGCCATTGATCCTGTCTCTTTCCTTGCTTCAGGCCTTTGTTTCAGGCCTTTGTTGCAGGAATGCCGCGCGGTCAGCCGCCCAGCGAATCCTCGAGGAATGCCTGCAATTGTTCGAGGTGGCGCGACATCAGGCCGGTGGCGGGCGATGCCGCTGCCGGACGGCCGGCATAGCGGGGCCGCCTGTGCTTGGCGCCGATATGGTCGAACACCCATTCCAGATAGGGCTCGATGAAGGACCAGGCGCCCATGTTCTTCGGCTCTTCCTGGCACCATACCCATTCGGCGTGCTTGAACCGCGACAATTCCGTTATCAGCGCCTTCGCCGGGAACGGATAAAGCTGTTCCACGCGCAACAGATAGACGTCGTTTATCCCGCGCTTCTCGCGTTCCTCGTAGAGATCGAAATAGACCTTGCCCGAGCACAGCACCACGCGGCGGATCTTCGAATCTTTCACCAGCTTGACCGGCTGGTCCTTGAGGTATTCCGCATCGTCCCACAGGAGGCGATGGAAGGCGGAAGTGCCGGACATTTCCGCCAGCGTCGAAACGGCCCGCTTGTGGCGAAGCAGCGATTTCGGCGTCATCAGGATCAACGGCTTGCGGAAGTCGCGCTTCATCTGCCGGCGCAGGATGTGGAAATAGTTCGCCGGCGTCGTGACATTGGCGACCTGCATGTTGTCTTCCGCGCAAAGCTGGAGAAAGCGCTCGAGACGAGCCGAGGAGTGCTCCGGCCCCTGCCCCTCATAGCCATGCGGCAGCAGGCAGACGAGGCCCGACATGCGCAGCCATTTGCGCTCGCCCGACGAAATGAACTGGTCGAACACCACTTGCGCGCCGTTGGCGAAATCGCCGAACTGGGCCTCCCACAGGGTCAGCGCGTTCGGGCGGGCCAGCGAATAGCCATACTCAAAACCGAGTACCGCTTCTTCGGAAAGCATCGAGTTGATGACCTCGAAGCGCGCCTGGTCGGGCGAAAGGTTGGCAAGCGGGATGTAGCGCTCTTCGGTGTCCTGGTCGTAAAGCACCGAGTGGCGCTGCGAGAACGTGCCGCGTTCGCAATCCTGCCCCGAAAGCCGGATCTTGTGGCCGTCGAGGCACAGCGAACCGAAGGCCAGCGCTTCGGCCATGGCCCAGTCGATGCCGGCGCCGGTTTCGATCATCTTGGCGCGGTTTTCCATGAAACGCTGGATGGTCTTGTGCGCGTTGAATCCGACCGGGATCTCGGAAAGCTTCCTTCCGAGTTCCTTGAGCTGCTTGACCGGCACTGCGGTCTTGCCGCGGCGCTGCTCGTCGGCGCTGTCGGCGGTGCGCAGGCCCGACCATTCGCCATCCAGCCAGTCGGCCTTGTTCGGCTTGTAGTTCTGTCCGGTCTCGTATTCGGCCTCCAGCCGGGCGCGAAAATCGGACCGCATCTTCTCGACATCGGCTTCGGTGACAAGGCCTTCCGCGATCAGCTTCTTCGCATAGATCTGCGTGGTCGTGGGATGCGC
>JBGSJA010000203.1:0-4008 GCA_041742235.1 Salaquimonas sp.
GGCGCACGTTGTGGCTGCGGAGCTGCACGCATCGGGGCCGTGCCGACATTGACCGGGCGCGATTGCGGTTGCGCGCCGGTCGAGCGGGAGATCGCGGCCGCCATGCGACCGGTCTCGAAGCGCTCCGCTTCGCTCTGAGCAGCGCGGTCGATGCCCGTCGCCACTACCGATACGCGGATGATGCCGTCCAGCGATTCCTCGAACGTCGCGCCAAGGATGATGTTGGCCTCCGAGTCGACTTCCTCGCGGATGCGCGTTGCTGCTTCATCCACCTCGAAGAGCGTCAGGTCGCGCCCGCCGGTGATTGAGATCAGAAGTCCGCGCGCGCCGCGCATGGTCGTCTCGTCGAGCAGCGGGTTGGAGATCGCAGCTTCTGCGGCAGCCATGGCGCGGCCCTCGCCGGATGCTTCTCCCGTGCCCATCATCGCCTTGCCCATTTCACGCATGACCGAGCGCACGTCGGCGAAGTCGAGGTTGATGAGACCTTCCTTGACCATCAGGTCGGTGATGCAGGCAACGCCGGAGTAGAGCACCTGGTCGGCCATGCCGAATGCATCGGCGAAAGTCGTCTTGTCGTTGGCGATCCGGAAGAGGTTCTGGTTCGGAATGACGATCAGCGTATCGACATTCTTCTGCAGCTCGGCAATGCCGGCATCCGCGGTCTTCATGCGGCGCCCGCCCTCGAAGTGGAAGGGTTTGGTGACGACGCCGACGGTAAGAATACCCAACTCGCGAGCCGCACGGGCCACTACCGGCGCCGCTCCCGTTCCGGTGCCGCCGCCCATGCCCGCGGTGACGAAGGCCATGTGCGTGCCCTGCAGGTGATCGGCGATCTCGTCGATGCACTCCTCGGCGGCCGCGCGGCCGACCTCGGGCTGGGATCCCGCGCCCAGTCCCTGGGTCACGTCCACGCCGAGTTGGATGACGCGTTGTGCCTTCGACATGGTCAGCGCCTGTGCGTCGGTGTTCGCGACCACGAACTCGACGCCTTGCAGGCCGCCATTGATCATGTTGTTGACGGCATTGCCGCCGCCGCCGCCAACGCCGAAGACGGTGATCTTCGGCTTCAATTCCATGATGTCGGGCTTCTGCAGGTTGATGGTCATTTCCTCGTCTCCAATTTCGGCAAAAGGTCCGGTAATCCGCCCTGCCTTACTGCCATTGTTCTGTTCCGGTCCTGCCCGCCCCGGGCCTGGCCATGCCGCACCTAAAAGCTGTCTCTCAGCCAATTTCCGAGGCGGGAAAACGCACCGCCGGTACCCGTAAGCTTCATCATCGCCGGCGCCACGCCGTGCGTTGAATAGTTTTCCAGATGCGCCATCTGGGGATAGATCAGCAAGCCGACCGCGGCTGCGAAGGCAGGTCCCTTGCCGGCTTCGGGCATTCCCGACACGCCAAGCGGGCGGCCGAGCCGCACGTTGCGCGCCAGGATGCGCCGCGCGAGTTCGCCAAGGCCCGTGAGCTGGCTGGCGCCGCCCGTCAGCACGATCCGCTTGCCGACAACGCCGGCAAAGCCGGACCTGGCGAGACGGTCACGAACCAGTTCCAGCGTTTCCTCTACGCGGGGACGGATGATGCGGGTCAGTTGCGAGCGGTTCACGTGGTTCGGCAGGTCGCGTTCCTCCTCGCCGATCGGCGGGACCGAGATCACGTCGTCCTCGCCATTGCCGCCGCCCAGCGCCGAACCATGCAGGATCTTCAGCCGCTCAGCATCGTCGAGCCGGGTCGAGAGCCCCCGGGCGATGTCCATGGTGACGTGGTTACCGCCAATTGCGACCGCGTCGGCAAAGACGAACCGGCCTTCCGCGAAAACCGAAAGCGTGGTCGTGCCGCCGCCCATGTCGATGCAGGCGCAACCCATTTGCGCCTCGTCGTCGACAAGCGCCGAAAGGCCCGCCGCATAGGGCGTTGCCACCACTGCGTCGACCGACAGATGGGCGCGGTTGATGCACAGTTCGAGGTTGCGGATCGGCGCGTTTTCCGCCGTGACAACATGCATGTTCACGCCCAGCTTCTCGCCGACCATGCCGCGCGGATCGCTGATTCCGTTTTCGCCGTCCAGCGCAAAGCCGATCGGAATCGAATGAACCACCGAGCGCTCCGCCGCGAGCGCGTGTTCGGCCCCGGCGCGCAACACCTTGGCGATGTCGCTGTCCGCGACCGGGTGCCCGCCCAGGCTGATATCGGCGGTGAAAGCCTCCGACACGAGGCGGCCCGCGGAAATTGAAATGATCAGCGATTCGACGGTCACGCCGGCCATGCGCTCGGCCGAGTCGACTGCCGCGCGCACGGCCTGCTCAGCCGCTTCCAGGTCGATGACCACGCCGGACTTGATGCCGCGCGAGCGCTGGTGCCCGATGCCGATGACCTCGATCGTGTGGGTGCGGCCCGGCAATACGCGGCTTTCCTCGCGCGGCTTCAACCGGGCGATTAGGCAGCAGGTCTTCGAGCTGCCGATGTCAAGCACGGAAACGACCGTCGGGCGTTTGGCCGACGGCGGTTTCATGCGCGGCAGGAAACCGTTGTTGGAAAGGAGGCTCATGTGTCCTCCCCCGGCTTCTTTTGCCCGGCCTTCTTTTCGCTTTCGAGGCGCGCCGCGGCTTCCGGCGTCAGGCGGACAACCAGCCGGTCGGCGACACGCATGTCGATCTCGCCGATGTCGCGCGACATCAGCGCGCCTTCGGCCTCGATCCGGGCAAGTTCGCCGAGTTCGGCAGCCTCGCGGCCTTCCGGCAGCTTGACGGTCACTCCGGTGTCCATGACGAGGTTCCACCGCCGCTCGCCGATGCGCACATGGGCGGTCACGCGTTCGGCGAGCACGGGGTGCCTTCCGATCATGGCGAGAAACTCTGCCGATTTTTCCGCCGCTCCCGCGCCGACAACCAGCGGCAGTCCCGCGAAACGCTCCTCGAACGGCACGATCTTCTTGCCGTCACGCTCGATCAGCCACAATTCGCCATTGTTCTGCCAGACGGCAAAGGCCGACTTCTCGACGATGTTGATGATGACCCGATCGGGATAGGCCTTGGCAACGCGCGCCTCGGCGATCCAGGGCAGCTTGCGCAGCGCCTTGCGCGCGGCATGAACGTCGAAAGAGAACAGCGAACGCTCGACGCCGAGATCGATATTCGTCAGCACGTCGATGCGCGAAACTTCCTTGACGCCGTTGATCTCGACGTCCTCGATCTTGAAACCCGCGAAGGCTGTAGCCTTGGCCACGGCTGCTTGCCCGAGGCCGCTGTGTACCACATAGCCCGATCCCGCCAACCCGGCGATGATGGCGGCAACGGCGAGGAGTACCCTTGGCTGCAGCATTGCCTCGCGGCTGAATGTTCGCGAAAAGCGGCGCACGGGCTTGCGCAGGAAACGCGGCAGCACGAGGCCACCGGCATCGGCCACGCTGGCCAGGTCCGGTGCGCTTGCGCTGTCCTTGCGGCCTAGCGAGAGCAAGATGCGTCCTCCACCATCCAGGTGACCAATTCCTCAAAACTGTGGCCCGCGTGAAGGGCCAGTTCAGGCACCAGGGAAGTCGGAGTCATGCCCGGCTGGGTATTGATTTCCAGCCAAACCAGTTCGCCGGTTCCCATCGGTCCATCGTCCAGCCGGAAATCCGAACGGCTGACCCCCCGGCATCCGACGGCTTGATGCGCCTTGAGGGACAGTGTCATTACTTTTTGGTAAATATTTCGTTTAAGATTTGCTGGACATTCGTGTTTTGATCCCCCCGGACGGTACTTTGCATCGAAGTCGTAGAATGCAGGCCCGGTCGGCAGGATTTCGGTCACGCCCAGCGCAACATCGCCCATTACGGCGCAGGTGAGTTCGCGGCCCGCGACATAACGCTCGACCATCACGATATCGCCGTAGGGCCAGTCCTTCGAATAGAGTTCCTGCGGCGGCTGGGACATGTCCTCGCGCACGATCAGGACGCCGAATGACGACCCTTCCGCTACCGGCTTGATCACGTAAGGCGGTGTCATTGCATGCTTTTGCGCCGCTTCCAGCCTG
>JBGSJA010000204.1:0-3212 GCA_041742235.1 Salaquimonas sp.
GGTTGACAGGCGGTGCGCGATGGCGATCACCGTCTTGCCGCGCATGAGGTCGAGAAGATTTTCCTGGATCGCCGCCTCGATTTCGGAGTCGAGCTGGCTCGTCGCCTCGTCGAGGATGAGGATTGGCGCATCCTTGAGGAAAACTCGCGCGATGGCGATGCGCTGGCGCTGGCCGCCCGAAAGTTTCACGCCGCGTTCGCCCACCCGCGCGTCGTAGCCGCGCCGGCCCTTGCCGTCCGACAAGCCGGTGATGAACTCGTGCGCCCTTGCCTTGCGGGCGGCGGCGATCACCTCTTCCATGGTCGCGCCGGGCTTGCCGTAGGCGATGTTCTCGAAGACCGAACGGTGGAAAAGCGCCGTATCCTGCTGCACCATGGAGAAGGCGGCGCGAAGGCTGTCCTGGGTCACATCGCGCACATCCTGCCCGTCGAACAATATGCGCCCTTTCTCGACATCGAAGAAGCGCAGGACGAGGTTCACCAGCGTCGATTTGCCCGCGCCAGAGGGCCCCACCAGTCCGAGCTTTTCGCCCGGTTTGATCGTGAGAGAGAGATCGTCGATCACCCCGCTGCCCTTGCCGTAATGGAAACCGACATGGTCCAGCCGGATCTCGCCGCGTTTATAGACCAGCGGCCTGGCGCCCGGCCGGTCGGTCAGGCCGAGTGGCTGCGCGATCGTCTCCATCGAGTTCTGTGTGGTGCCGAGCGCGCGGAAAAAGCCGTTGAGGTTGCCCATCAGGCGGCCGAGCAGCAGATTGAGCCGCAGCGTCAGCGCCAGCGCAAAGGCCACTTCGCCGGAAGTGACTTGCCCCTTAAGCCACAGATCGACGCTCATGAAGCCGATCAGCGCCATTATTAGCCCGCTCACCGTGGAAAGCGTAATGCGCACGCCGGAAAGCTGGTGCGTGAACAGCTTCAATTGCTCGCGCTGCCCGCGCATGGCTTCGTCGATGAAGCCTTCCTCGTGTTGAGTGCCGGCATTGAGCTTTACGGTGGCGATGTTGGAATAGCCGTCGACCAGCCTGCCGGTCAGCACCGAAAGCGCCTCGGCAACCTGCTTGCCGTGCGCTCGGATCCTGGGAACATAATGTCTAGCGATGACGAAGAAGCAGGCTATCCAAAGCACCACGATGGCCCCGAGCCGCCAGTCGAGCGCGGCCAACAGCCCAAGCGTCGTGAATGCGTAAACCGCGATGAACCAGATGATCTGCAGGGCGGAGATCATCATGTCGCCGGTCGCCTGGCCGGACTGGACCACCTTCTGGCTGATGCGCCCGGAAAGATCGTTCTGGAAGAAGCCGAGCGACTGGCGCACCACATGCTTGTGGCTCTGCCAGCGCATCAGGGTGAAGAAGCCCGGCACGATTACCTGCTCCTCGATCAGCGCGCCCCAGGCGATTACAATCGCGCGGCCGATGGCGATGACGCCCAGCATGAAAAGCAGTTCATGCCCATGGGCCGCGATGAGGCCACCCCACCCTTGCGCCCGCGTGCCTGCGGTATCGACGGCGGTCATGATGTCGACCAGCCTGCCGACAAAGGTGAAGAGCGACGCCTCCACAATCGCATTGAGGAAGCCGTAGAGCAGCATTGCGGCGAAGGCCCAGCGCGCCTGACCGACATAGTGCCAGACGAACGCGGCAAGCCGGTCGGGCGGCTGGTAGTCATCGCGCGGCTTGAACGGGTCGATCCAGCTTTCGAACAGCCGGTAAACCGGATCGAGAACGGCCATCTACTCGGCCGCTCCCTTGAGTTCGGCCACATCGGGAAGGTCGTCGGCGATAAAGCCGCCGGACTGCCTCGCCCAGAGCTCGGAGTAGAGTTTGCCGCCCGCGACGAGTTCGGAATGCGTTCCGGTCTCGATGATGCGGCCCTTGTCCAGCACCACCAGCCGGTCAAGCTGCGCGATGGTGGAAAGCCGGTGCGCGATGGCGATGACGGTCTTGCCTTCCATCAGTTCGAACAAATTTTCCTGGATGGCCGCCTCGACTTCCGAGTCCAGCGCCGAGGTGGCCTCGTCCAGAACCAGAACCGGCGCATCCTTGAGGAAAACGCGGGCAATAGCGATGCGCTGGCGCTGGCCTCCCGAAAGCTTGACGCCGCGCTCGCCGACATGCGCGTCCAGCCCCTTGCGCCCCTTTTGGTCTTCTAGGGTCTGGATGAAATCCCACGCCTTGGCGCGCTTGGCCGCCTCGATGATTTCCGCGTCGGTTGCCGACGGCTTGCTGTAACCGATATTGTCGCGGATGGAGCGGTGCAGCAGGGAAGTATCCTGCGTGACGACGCCGATCTGCCCGCGCAGGCTGTCCTGCGTGATGGTCGAAACATCGATGCCGTCGATGCGGATCGCCCCGCCTTCGAGATCATAAAAGCGCAGCAGCAGGTTGGCGAGCGTTGTCTTGCCCGCGCCCGACCGGCCGACCAGGCCGATCTTCTCACCCGGTTTGATCGACAGCGACAAATCCTCGATCACGCCTTTTTCCTTGCCGTAGTGGAAGCGGACATGGTCGAATTCGATACCGCCGCGCGCAACCGCGATCGGTTTTGCGCCGGACTTGTCGGTGACGTCGTGCGGGATCGTCATCATCGACATGCCGTCATGCACGACGCCAATATTCTCGAACAGGCCCGACACTTCCCACATGATCCACTGCGACATGCCGTTGAGGCGAAGCGCCAGTGCCGTCGCCGCCGCGATCGCGCCAACGGTCACCGCCGCGCCAAGCCAGAGCCAGATCGCGGTTGCCGCAACGAGGAAAACCACCAGGCAATTGTTGAAATAGATGAGGCCCTGGAAAAGCGTCACGAGCCGCATCTGCCCGTACACCGTCACGAGGAAGCCCCACATGCTGTCTCTTGCATAGTCCGCTTCTCGGCCAGCATGGCTGAACAGCTTTACGGTGTTGATGTTGGTATAGCTGTCGACAACCCGTCCGGTCATCATGGAGCGGGCATCGGCCTGCTTTTCCGAAACATCGCGCATTTTCGGGACGAAATAGGCGATGAGGCCGCTGTAGACGACAAGCCAAAGCAGCAAAGGCAGCATCAACCGCCAGTCCGCCGCGCCGACGAGAAACAGGACGGAAATGAAATAGACGCCGACGAACACGAGGATGTCCATCAGCTTCATCACCGCCTCGCGGATGGCGAGCGAGGTCTGCATGACGCGCGTCGCGACGCGGCCGGCGAACTCGTTGGCGAAGAAGGCCATGG
>JBGSJA010000205.1:0-1688 GCA_041742235.1 Salaquimonas sp.
AGAGGCCCGGGACTGCCGTCCGTGCTCCCGGCCTTGCGAACGATGCCATCCAGCCGTGCGAGGCCCTGCCGTAGATCGCCCCGCCCGATCCGGGGAACAGGCGGTTCCAGTCCGCCGGCGCCGTCACGTTCGCCTCGCCCTCCGGCTCCAGCGCGAGGCCGCAATCGCGGAGCTTTTTCTGCGTGTCGTTCAGGCATTGGCCAATCTCGCTTGCGGAAAGGGTTTTCGTGTCGCCATTTGCCGGCGCGTTGATGAGAAGATAAAGGCGCTCGGCGCTACCGGCATTTGCCCCAAGGTCGTCGCGGTCCTGCGCGCAGACATAGACCGTCGGCGCGCGCGGGACTTCACCACGCCTGAAAACCGCGTCGAACTCTTCCCGGTAATCATTTGAAAAGAATACAGTGTGGCGCGCCAGCGGGAAGCCATTGGCCTTGCCGCGCATCGCCCAGACGATTGCCGACAGTGACCGGTCGCGCGGACGAACAGGCTGCAATCCCGTGCCGAGACCGCCCGCCATCGCCGCCAGCGCCGACACATCGCCGCAGTGGACGACCTTCGCGGCCTTGACGGTGGTTTCATCCGCCATTCGCAGCCCGAAACCGCTGCCTTGCGTGGACATGGAGACAACCGCCGCGCCGCGCCGCACTTCGACGCCAAGCGAAATCGCGAGCCTTTCCATGGCCAGAGCGAGCTCGTGCATCCCCCCTTCCACCAGCCAGACGCCTTCCTGCTCGACATGGGCGATCAGCATCAAGGTTGCTGGCGCCGAAAAGGGCGAGGAGCCGACATAGGTGGCGTAGCGGGCGAATAGTTGGCGCAGGCGCGAATCATTGAAATAGCCGACCAGCGCCGACCACAACGTTGAGAACGGCTTCAGGCGGAACAGGCCGGCCGGATCGTGCCTGGCGATCCGCAAGGCGAGTTCGACCGGGCCCGGTCTTTGCGCGGCCATGAAGCTGTCCTTCAGCGCATCGTGCACCCGCCCGGCATCGTGGCAGAAGCGCAGATAGCCGTCCGCCTCCCGCCTGCCCGCGAATGTGCCGATGGCGTCCGCACTCGCCAGCCGGTCCGCGAAGAGGTCGAGCCGGTCCCCGCCTTTCCAGGCATGGCGCGCCAACACAGAAGCTTCTTTCAAGTTTACCCGGTCGCGAAACGACGCGCCTGCATCGGCGAACAGCGCCTCGAACACCCAGCGCATGGTGAAGACGGTGGGCCCGCCGTCAAGATCCGATTCCCCGGCAAGGACACGCCGCATCTTGCCGCCGGGCGCATTTTCCTTCTCGATCAGCACGACAGGAATGCCGCGCCCGGCAAGGCTGATCGCACAGGCGAGGCCCGCCATCCCGGCGCCGATGACGGCTACCTTCTCATTACGCGGCATCGCGATGTTCACTGCACAGGGCCATCGTGTTTGTTGACATTGACCGCCATTGTGTCAATCTCTTTAGACATTGTAAATTGTCTGCATAAGTTGACGGTCGGAGAGAGACGCCATGGACATCGCCAAACGCATCGATCGCGGGCTTGAACGCGCCGTCGCCTATGCAACTGCAACGGGGCGGCCGCCGCAGCTTTGCGAGGCGGTACGCTACACGCTGTTTCCCGGCGGCGCGAGGGTTCGCCCGCGGCTTTGCCTTTCGGTGGCGCTGGCCTGCGGCGACACCAATCCAGCCGCCGCCGACGCCGCC
>JBGSJA010000206.1:0-5650 GCA_041742235.1 Salaquimonas sp.
ATCATGGGCCTGCCGATCACCGAGGATGGCGGACACGAAATCGCCCGCCGGGCCCGCGGCACGCCGCGCATCGCAGGCCGGCTGCTGCGCCGGGTTCGCGATTTTGCCGTGGTGGCGGGATCGGGCACGGTCGACCAGAAAATCGCGGATGCCGCGTTGACGCGCCTCGAGGTGGACCAGGCCGGGCTTGATTCACTCGACCGGCGCTATTTAAACCAGATCGCGCGCAATTTCGGCGGCGGCCCGGTCGGGATCGAAACGATCGCCGCCGCGTTGTCCGAGCCGCGCGACGCGATCGAGGACATCATCGAGCCGTATCTCATCCAGCAGGGACTGATCCAGCGTACCCCGCGCGGGCGGATCATCACGGTCAATGCCTGGAAGCATCTGGGGATGGAAGCGCCGCGCGACCTGATTGCTGTGCAAGGGCGGCTGTTCGAGGAAGAATGATCCTGCACACTTGCCGCGTGTATTTGCGCGTGCAACAAAAGCGGCAAAAGCAACGTTACCGTGCGCCATGCCACGATCGAAGACACAACTCGCCAACCGTCTCATCCCCCATGGGCACGAAATGGAAGTTCGCGTCTACTATGAGGACACCGATTTTTCCGGCGTCGTCTACCACTCGAACTACCTCAAATACATGGAACGCTCGCGCACCGAGTGGTTGCGGCACCTCAAGATCTTCCATACCGACCTTGAACAGGAAGACAGCGCATTCGCCATCCACCGCATGAGCCTGAAATACGGTCCGCCGGCAAAGATCGACGATCTCCTGATCGTGCGCACAAAGCTGGAAAAGCTGACAGGCGCACGTTCGTTCCTGCGTCAGGAAGTGCTGCGGACCGAGCCGGACGGGCGCGAGACCATGCTTTGCGGAGCCGATGTGGAAGTCGCCTTCATCAATCACGGGGGCGGCGCCAAGCGTTTTCCGGACGACCTGCGGGCTAAGCTCGAAGGGATTGAAGCCGCCGGGCCAACCACCGCTGACTAGCGCCGCCTGCCTTCCATCGCGACGTTCAGCCTCAGCCGCAGTTCTGACAGCTCCTTCATTTCTGCCGCCCTCTTCTTGGGATCGGTGATTTGCTGCATCGCCCGCGCCTTGTCCGCGATCGAGCGCTTGAGCTGCACCTCCAGCGGCGTCGCGCCGTTGCGCTTCATGATCTGCGCCATCAACACGTCGAAAGGGTCTCCCTCTGGCAGGGGTGGCAGCGGCTTGCCGGCGCCGGGCAAATTGTCGAATTCGCCGCGCTTCATCGCCTCCTCGATGAGGTTTTCCGCAATGCGCCTGAAATTCATGCCCGCAGCCTGTATGAACGGACCGTTATCATAGTGCGCCGAAGACCTGCCCGCCAGCCTTGGGGGAGCCGCCCGCGAGCACATGCCGCACCTGCAGCATTCCTAACGCTTCATTAACCTTGCTAATGTCTTACTGAGCTGTGCGGGCACGGTGCAGATCGTGTGCCGCGTCACGCTTTGAACAAACTTGTCGGTATCTCGTGCGTCGCGGGGGCAGGGGCGGGCTGGTTGCAAAACCTGGCCCCGGCCGGGCAGACCCGCTCGGTACCCGTCATTCCTCGCGCACAGACCAGAAGAGGCCCTCAGCATGGACGTCATGTCCCTTTTCGGCGTGACCGCCGCTTTCGCCCAGGAAGTAGAAGCGCAGTCGCTGGAGGCAGCGCATGCCTCGGTTTCGCTCTGGGCGCTGTTCGTACAGGCAGGCCTGACGGTCAAGCTGGTGATGATCGGGCTCCTGATCGCCTCGATCTGGAGCTGGGCCATCATCATCGACAAATTGCTGCTTTTCGCCCGCACGCGCGGGCAACTCGACCGGTTCGAGAAGGTGTTCTGGTCGGGCCAAAGCCTCGAGGAACTTTACCGCTCGCTGGCCGACAAGACACCGACCGGCATGGGCGCGCTTTTCGTCTCGGCCATGCGCGAGTGGAAAAAGAGCTTCGAGCGCGGCGCCTCCTCGCCGATCGCGCTACAGATGCGCATCGAGAAGGCCATGGACGTGGCGTTGGCGCGCGAAACGGAGCGCCTCGAATCGCGCCTGATGTTCCTTGCGACGGTCGGTTCGGCCTCGCCCTTTGTCGGGCTGTTCGGAACCGTCGTCGGCATCATGACCTCGTTCCAGGCCATCGCCGGATCGAAAAGCACAAACCTTGCCGTCGTCGCGCCGGGCATCGCCGAGGCGCTGCTTGCGACGGCGCTGGGCCTGCTGGCCGCCATTCCGGCCGTTATCGCCTACAACAAGTTTTCCTCCGATGTCGGCAAGTTCACCGGCAGGATGGAGGGCTTTGCGGACGAATTCTCCGCCATACTTTCGCGCCAGATCGATGAAAAAAGCCGGACGCGGGCGAATGCCTGACGTCACGGCCTTGCGCCGCCATCACAACCATTACCGGGGACACTGAACCATGGGAATGTCGACCGGAAAGAATGCTTCCAAGGGCCGCCGCGGGCGGGGGCGCACCAGGCATGCGCCGATGAGCGAGATCAACGTCACGCCGTTCGTCGACGTGATGCTCGTGCTTTTGATCATCTTCATGGTCGCCGCCCCGTTGCTGACGGTTGGCGTGCCGCTCGACATGCCAAAGACATCCGCGGGCCCGCTGAATACCGATACGCAGCCGATCACCATTTCGGTCGACAAATCCGGCAAGGTCTTCCTGCAGGAGACGGAGATCGGCATCGGGGAGGTCGCGACAAAACTGAAGGCGATCGCGGCCAACAATGCCGAAGGCGGGGAAACGCGCATCATGGTTCGCGGCGACAAGCAGGTCGAATACGATCTCGTTGCCCGGGTTCTGGCCGACATATCCAGCGCCGGGTTCAAGAAGATCACCCTTTCCAGCCTGCCGGCAGACGGCGGATAGCGATGGACCATCCGGGCAGATGGATAGGCGGGGGCCGAAGCTGAAGCGATGAGACTGGGTGTCATACTATCCACGTCGCTGCATACAGCAATCCTGGGCTGGGCGCTTTTCTCGCTCTCCGGGCCGGAGCCGCTCGTGACCATGCAGGATGGCGGCGTGGAAGTGGATTTCGCTGCGATCTCGCCGGACGCCAGCAGCGCCAACGGCGAGAAAAAGGCCGAAGTGGACGCCAAGCCTGTGCCCGTTCCGACAACCCGGCCGGAAAAGGTTCCCGAGGCACAGAACATCGGCGAGGCCAACGAGGACTCGAAAAGCCGCAAGGGCGAGGTAACCGACCGCCCGCTCGATACGGAAAAGACCCAGGCCGCTCCCGAAGCGCAAAAGGTCGTCACCGCGGCCAAGGTCGAGCCGGCGCCGGTCGAAGATCCGGCAAAGACCGAAACGCCGGTCGAGACCACGGAAGTTGCGGCGCTCAACGAGCCCAAGGTGCCGTTGACCGAGGAAACCGAGCCGCAGGAAGACTTGCCGCCTGTCGATCCCGAACAGGGAACCGAGGCGCCCAAGGCCGTTCCGGTGCCGACGCGTCCTCCGTCCGACCGGCCCAAGCCCAAGCCGCAGACGCCGGAAACAACCAAGCGCCAGCCGGCCGAGGAGCCGAAGCAGGAGAAGACCGCCACATCCACCGAAAAGGTGAAGGATGTGACCGACAAGATCGGCGCGCTTCTCAACAAGCAGGAAAACACCGCCGGAGGCGCCAAGCGCGTTGCCAGCAACAACACGCCGACAGTGGGCGATCCGACCGCCAAGCCCGGCGCCGAGCTTACGCGTGGCGAGTATGACGGCCTCAAGGGCAAGGTCGGCAGATGCTGGAACATTCCGACCTATGTCGACCAGGAGAATTTGCGGATCGACCTGACGATGCGCATGAGCCCGGAAGGATATCTCGAGGACATCGTCGCCATCGAGGTTTCCGGGGTCGAAAATCCCGCCCATGCCAGCGCGGTGAAGAGCAGCCTGCGGCGTAACCTTGATCGCGCCAATTGCGACTTTTCCGACGTGCTGCCCGCCGAAAAATATGAGACCTGGAAAGATGTCCGGGTTCGCTTCGCCGCTTCCGAACTTTGAGCCTCGTGGACAAGAACATGACCCCCAGTAAATTTGCATTCACCGCACTGATGACGCGCTTTGCCTGCGCCATCGTGCTTGCCTTTGCCATATCTGCTAAATTCGCTTCTCCTGCACAGGCGCTGGTCGAGATCGACCTGTCCAAGGCCAATGTCGAGCCGCTTCCTATCGCCATCACCAATTTCGAGGGCGGCGAAGTTGCGACAAACATCGCCAGCGTGGTTGAGGCGGACCTGAAAAGCTCCGGGCTTTTCCGGCCGATCGAAAAGGCCGCCTTCATCGACAAGACGACCGGCACGGCCGGGGTCCCGCGCTTCGACGACTGGCGCGTCATCAATGCGCAGGCGTTGGTAACCGGCACTGTCACCCAGGAAGCCGACGGCAGGCTCAAGGCCGAGTTCCGGCTGTGGGACGTCTTCGCCGGCCAACAGATCATCGGCCAGCAATTCTTCACCACGCCGCAGAACTGGCGGCGCGTCGCGCATCTTGTGGCCGACGCCATCTATGAGGCGCTGACGGGCGAGAAGGGGTATTTCGACACCCGCGTGGTGTTTGTCGATGAGAAAGGCCCCAAGTCGAAGCGCGTCAAGAGCCTTGCCATCATGGACCAGGACGGCGCGAATGTGCGCATGCTGACCAAGGGCAGCGACCTTGTGCTGACGCCGCGCTTTTCGCCTTCGCGCCAGGAAATCACCTACATGTCCTTCGAGGGCGGCAATCCGCGCGTCTACCTGCTGCAGATCGAGACCGGGCAGCGCGAGATCGTCTCGAACCTGCCGAACATGAGCTTCTCGCCGCGCTTCTCGCCGGACGGCCAGAAGATCATCATGAGCCTGCAGCAGGACGGCAATGCGAACATCTTCGTGCAGGATCTGCGCTCGCGCGCCATGACGCGGCTGACCAACACCGCAGCAATCGACACGGCGCCGTCCTATTCGCCGGACGGATCGCAAATCGTGTTCGAATCCGATCGCGGCGGCCGCCAGCAGCTCTACGTGATGAATGCGGACGGTTCGGGCCAGACCCGCATCTCATTCGGGCAAGGGTCGTACGGCACGCCGGTATGGTCGCCCAAGGGCGACTACATCGCCTTCACCAAGCAGGCCGGGGGCAATTTCGCCATCGGCATCATGAAACCGGACGGTTCGGGCGAGCGCATTCTCACCGAGGGCTACCACAATGAAGGACCGACATGGGCGCCGAACGGGCGTTTGCTCATGTTCTTCCGCGAATCGGGCGGGGAAAGCGGCGGTCCGCAACTCTATTCGATCGACATCACCGGCTACAATGAGCGGCGCATCCCGACACCGGCGTTCGCTTCCGACCCGGCCTGGTCGCCGCTGCTGGATTGATGCAGTGCACAATGAACGGGGGCGGATCGGATGGTCCGCCCCCTTTTGGCCAAATTGGCATGGTCAACCGCCCTCATTCGCGGCCACGGGCAGAGCGGCTAACGTGGATTTACCCTCTGCTAACCATGATCGTTGAATCGGGCTTAACCGTTTCATGGTTATTGGGTCGTTTAGAAATTCGATAAAGGAGAAGGCAATGCTAGGGACGCGGTCCTTGCTCAGATCACCGGCTGTCATCATGCTGGGCGTGGGACTGGCGCTTGCCGGTTGCGCGAAGAACAAGCTTCCCAACAA
>JBGSJA010000207.1:0-13157 GCA_041742235.1 Salaquimonas sp.
GCAGATCTCGGCCATCGTAGGCGATCGCCTTGTCCTGATTAGCTGTTAGTTTCATATTGCCCCCTTGCCAAGCTTACGCGAGACAATCGGCGTGCTAGCCACCTACATAGGCTGACCGGTGCCTTGCGCCTCTTGAGCCCGATTTGAATATTAGTTGATGCCGGTTGACGCTGCTACTGGTAAAGCTGGAGCGTAAGCGGTTTCGACTGCCACAATACCTCCCGACGCCCACTTCAGTAGTGGGAAATGTGTCGCGCCGTCTCTCGCGTGACACTGGCGGACGATTTATTGGACTGATGAGGCGTCAGGGATCGTGACAGGCGGAGTGCCGTCATTTGTTGTCGATTGCCAAAACCGTTGCGAAGTTTGCGATCTTGTGGCCGGGTGAAAGCGGGGCGAATGAGCTCCTTGATACCGGAGCGTGGTTCACCCAGCGCCGCATCTGCGTGAGCACGGCGTCGCGTTCGTCCACGCTAATGCGTGGAAGCGCCTCCATGCGTCCCGGTACCACCGAGAGCGAAACGGCACATTCGTGTTCGCCCTTGAAGAAGGGAGCAAAGGAAAGCCGGGGCTGGCATTCGATGAAGGCCGCTTCGGTGCGCAGAACGCCGGCGTTCGCGCGGGCATCCTTGGCCAACACACCGTCCGCGAATTTGATGGACGTGTTGGCACCGTCGATGAGGCCAAGCTCGCGACCAAGGCTGCACAAGATACAGTAGATGTTGCCCGCGACTGAAAAGCCGTCTCCTTCAGTGCAGCAATCGAAACGATGGGGGCTTCCTTCCCTTGGATTGTGAAAAAAGTAGATTGGATTTAGGGTCAACACGGTTTACAGCGGAACCGATTTTCTCATGCCTTGGAGGGGCCGGTTTACAGCTGAAGAACACTCAAACCCGCAGAAAACATGGGTTTGCCGGTGGCCTTCTAAGCCGATGGTCGCAGGTTCGAATCCTGCCGGGATCGCCAGTTCATTTTCAGGGCATCGGGAAATTCTGTTGCGGCGAAGGCGTTTTCAAACCGTTCGGCCGTTGCCCTCGCCCTGCGCAGCCTATCCGACAGCCCGTCGCTGTGAACGGGCGCTTCCTGGTCAGCCAATCCCGTTGCCTGAAAAACGATAGGTGATCTCGCCAAAACTGTCGGCAGCGAAGGTGTAGAACCAGCGCAAGGTTTCCGTGGCGACCGGGATGCCGTGTTCGGCATTGCCCGGTATGAACAGCGCAACGCCGGGGGAGAGTTCGTGGGGTTGGCCGTCGATCACAACGGTGCCTTTGCCCTCAAGGCCGAAATAGACCTCGGCATGGGCGTGGCGGTGGGCGGCGAAATGTTCACCTGGCCGGATGATGGCCACGCCGCAGGTCAGGCTGTCTGTCGCGGTTTCGCCTTTGGAAAACACGCTTTGCCAGTGCAGCGTGCCTTTGGCAACGCTGTCCCATGTCGCCTCGGGCAGGGTGGTGGTGTCTATGCGAAAGGGGATCATGCATTCAGCCCGGTTCAGGATCGCCCTGCTGTTGCCGTCAAGGTGTCAGGCAATAGGAGCAGGGCAAGTGCGGTTTTCACAATTGCCGCACGACAATGCAAACGCTACTTCATCCGGCGGCGGTAGCTATCGCGCACTGACAGGACGATATGGTGCGGATCGATTTGGCGTCCCGGGCCAGGATTCCTGTCGGATCGGCGACTGATCGCACGCCAACTGTTTGGCAGCGGGCGGGTGTCGCCTACTGCGTGCCTTCATTGGTCAGCGACATGACCTCGGCGACCTCGCCATTCTTGACGAGGCACTGCCAGCGCGCCTTTTGCGGCCCGACGCCGATGATGGCAGTGTTGTTGGCCTCCGATGTGCTGGTTTCAAGCAACACGGTTTCGTCATTGTTGGTCTGCCGCTTGACCGCCTGGAGGCAGGCTTTCTCATCGGCTTCCGGCAGGGCGGGACCCGAGGCTGAGGCGCTATAGGCGGTAACCTCGCAAATGCCGTTGGCGCCACCCTTCAGGGTGTAGACAACTGACAAGCTGTCGCCCTCCACGCCGAAGTTGACGGTGACGCCGCCATGCGAGGCTTCCCATGCCGTGGGACTGAATTCCTTCACCGTTGCATTTTCGCCGTTGATGCGGACCCGGCCCTTGTCGTTCACCCTGACCTTGATGTCCGTCGGGCAGTCCGCCTTGAATTTCGGCGGCTTCGCCATGGCCTGTCCGGTAGCGGCGAGGGTGAAAGCGACGGCTATTGCGATGGTCTTGTTGTTCATGGGTTCACTCCTGATCGTTCGAGAATGTGGCAACTATAACCGTCAGCCATCCTGCGTCATGATGACAAAGTCGGATTGGGTGCGCCTGTCGGGATGCAAGGGCAGGTCGGTGACAATCAGGATCATGCCGGGATGCATGCTTTGCCGCATCCGATTCACGAACGCCGTATCGGCATTGATCCGGTTGATGATGTTCTCCTCCGGCTTCCCCGGAAATGTCGGGTCTGAATGATGGCTGATTCCCTGCCACGCAAGACCCTTGCCCGCTCCATGCGCGCCGGAAAGAACGAAGACATGCTCGCCCAGATCTCCGCCCCTGACCGTAAGCCGGCCGTTGGCAATCTCATCATCGTTCTCGATCAGCACGATGGATTTTTCGGACGAAGAAGCAATCAGCGTGGTCACGCGGCCGGCCTCGCCTTGAGGCCAGTCGGACGGATGCTTCTTTCCCTTGAGGGCCGCCACGGCTCCCTCGAACTCTTCTTGCGCATATCCGGCCAGCACCATGCCCGGATGCGTCAGTTCGAAGGGGTCGGAATGTGAACCTGAAATGATGACGGGAGTGCCCAGATGGGTAATCTCGAACAGCTTGGCGGAAAACTCCAGCGGAAGGCGGACGCAGCCATGCGAGGCGGGATAGCCAGGCAAATTGCCGGCATGCAGCGCCACGCCCGACCAGGTCAGCCGGTTCATGTTCGGCATCGGTGCGTTGTTGTAAGTCGAAGAGCGGTGGTTTCGGTCTTTCTGCAAAACGGTGAAGACACCGGTCGGGGTTGTGTGGCCCGGCTTTCCGGTCGAACACGTGGAAACGGCAACGCGCACGCCGTTGCGGTAGACATGAACCAGTTGCTGGGGAAGGGATACGATGACGGTGACCGGCCCCTCGGGTGATCGTTCCGGATGCCACGTGTATTCGCCCGGCTTCAAGTCGCCGATTTCCTTGACGACCTGCTTGGCCAGCAGGCTTCCCGGCGCAAGCAGAAGCATGCCCCCGGCTCCAGCCAGAAGGGTACGGCGGGTAAAATTCGACCCGGATTTCATGGAATCCCCCCTGACAGCAGGTCCGGCAAACCAACGCCATGGGCGCGGCCACAACTTGATGCCGTTTAATGTAGCTTTTCGGATAAATAAAGGCGCGCAGTCAGCCAATTTTGCGCAAGGGTGCGCAAACGCGAACCGCATCGAAAAGAAACCGCCACGCGTGCGGTGTGACGGGTCGATGCTCCTTGCCCGAATCGCCCTCGATGAATACCAGTCCGTCGCCGGCACGGCGACGCTAAAGAAAAGCTTCTGACCTGGCTGCTTTCGTGCCCGCGGCAGTGGTGGCTATGCAGCCGCCGCCCGTGGAAGAAGTACGTCCTGCGTCACCGCGATGAGCGTCTCCATATCATTGAATGTCGAGAGCGCCTCTGCCGGCCGGGCCGACTTCGACAATGAATCGGCCTTGTGGGCCAAGGCCGAAAGTCCTGCGGCGCCGACCATCGATGCCGCCCCGGCGATGGAATGGCAAACCTTGCCATAGGCGATTGCGTTCCCTTTCTCTTTTGCGGCCCGCAACTCGCCATGGCGCCCGGCAAGTTCGCCGAGGAAGGTCTGCAGCACCTCGCGGGCGCTTTGCGCAGTGATGTCGTGGCAAAGCTGGTGGTAGTGGGTTTCATCGAATACGGGTTCGTTCATGGCTTTCCTGCTTTCCCCGACAATCGCGTCGATCGCGGCGATGAGGTCGGCGCGCCGGATCGGCTTTGACAGATAATTGTTCATGCCCGCCGCCAGGGCTTGTTCGACGCTTTCCTGAACCGCATTGGCGGTAAGTGCGATCACCGGCGTGGAGCGCGACGGGCCGTTGCCGGCGCGGATCGCGCGTGTCGCTTCGATTCCGTCCATTCGCGGCATCGAGATATCCATCAAGATGAGGTCGTAGCAACCGGCCTCGGCCCGCTCCACCGCCTCCGCGCCGTTCCGCGCATCGTCAACGCTGTGTCCGGCCGATTGTAGCATCTGCCGGGTTACCATCAGGTTCGTGCTGTTGTCCTCGGCAACGAGGATCTTCAGCCGGTCATGCGTCGCCATGCTTTCGGGGGGCGACATTTGTACCGCAACGGCCGGTGGTAACGAAACACGGAACCAGAATCGGCTGCCCACGCCGGGGTGGCCGTCAGCCCCGATTTCCCCGCCCATGGCCTCGACAATGCGGCGCGAAATGGCCAGGCCCAGTCCGGAACCACCGCTCTCTCGCTGGTTGGAAGCGTCGAGCGTGGTGAAGTCACGGAAGAGATTTTCGGCAAGCGCCGGATCGAAACCCGGGCCCGTGTCCGAAACGGAGAATTCGACCGTCTCCAGCCCGGCGGTACCGCCCGTGCGAACGAGCGAAACGGAGATCTCTCCGCCCTTGGTGAATTTCTGCGCGTTCGACAGGAGGTTCAGCATGACCTGCCGCAGGCGGTTGCCGTCTGCGACCACCGAGACCGGAACGCCATCGCCGATTTCGACAGTCACGTAGTTGCCGTTCGCCGCAGCGCCGACCGATGTCGTTTCGACTGCATCATGAACGATATCGTGAAGTTGCACCGGTTGAAGAAGCAATTCGACACCGCTGGCGTTCATCTTCGAAACGTCGAGAATGTCGCTGATGAGGCTCAACAACGCCTCGCCCGACTGTTGCGCGATCTGGACATAGTGGGACTGGCTGGGAGTGAGTTCCGTTTCGCGCAGCAGGTCCATGACACCTATCACGCCGTTGAGCGGGGTGCGGATCTCGTGGCTGATGGTTGCCAGGAACCGCTCCTTGGTGCGCAATCCTTCCTTGGCGTCTTCCAACGCCTGCCGCATCGCGACATCGTCAGCCTTTCGCTTTGTGATGTCGCGCATATAGGCGATGAACAACGGTCCGTTTTCAGATTCCGTGACACCGATGCCCAGTTCAACGGGAAACTCGTGGCCGTCGGCATGCAAGGCCTCGATCTCGATGCGCTTGCCGATCACACTGGTCATGCCCGTCGAAAGATAGCGTTCCATGCCCTTGCGATGGGCGTCGCGGAAGCGTTCGGGGATCATCAGTTCCGCCATGTCTGCGCCCATCGCGACTTCCTGGCTGTGGCCAAGGCATTTTTCTGCCGCCGCGTTGAATGCAAGAATACGCCCGCCGCTGTCACAAACCACGATCGCGTCAAGGGAAACGCTCGAAGTTGCGGCCATGAGGTTGCGGCTTTCCAGGAGCGCCGTTTCCCGGCCGCGCAGCTTCAGCCCCTGCAGCAGGAGCATGATCACCGCGAAGACCAGCACCAACAGCAGGGCGGCTGCAGCCAGCCCCATGTTCTTGATGAAATTTGAAAGGTCCGCGCGTTCGGCATCGGAACTGGCGGCGAATTGCTGAATCGCATCCAGAACCATCGCCTGCATGTCGTCCTGGAACGCGTATGCAAGGAGCTTCATCTCAGGCAAGCGGCCGGGCAGGGCGTCCGCTGGCAAATCAACCATGGCGGCAAGGCGGTCCATCTCAGCGCTGCCGCGATCTACCTGCGCCTTGAACCGCGGGCTTTCGCGCAGCCGGGCGAAGATCGGCGCTTCCTCGATCATGGCGAACCGGCTGTAGAGAATGTCGAAACGCTTCACGATCTCGTCGCGGTCGACAATACCCGTTGCAATAGCGTCGGTGATTGCCAGTTGCAGCCGCGCACTTTCGTTCTGGACCTGCATCAGGCCCCATTGGACATTGTCGCGCGGCGCTGTCCGCAGATCGGCAAGGCGCCCGAGAAGGGCGGTGTTCATTGCGCCGAGCGTGACGATCAGGCAAAAAACGACGATGGCAGCCACGACGGGCGCGGCCGCTCTCGCTTTTTTGCGAAAGGTGGCAGGCGTATCCATGGCTATTGCGAGAGGGTCATTTTGCGCAATTGCCATATGCTGCGCGCATAGACGGCTTCCGCCTTTAATTCAGGCCGCTCGTCAAACGGGTAGATGATCCACAACGGCCCCTTGTCACGCACGGACATGTACTCGCCGTCCATCCGGTAGGCGATGATCGCTCCCGTTTCCGCGTCGGCGGCCGGCAGGGGCGCGGCATAGTCGTTGAGCGCCGTCGCGGAAATGGCGCTGCCCTGCGCCCCGACAGCGGCCAACAGATCCTTCAGCGGCACACCCTCGAAGGTGGCCACACCCTGCGTCCATGGCGTGGTTGTCTTGATCGTCGCCTTCTCCATTGCTTCCAGCATTGCAATGTCGAAATCGGCTGCGCCGGCCGCATTGGTCCTGGTAATCGACCCGTCAACGGTCAGGATCACCTCGCCCTTGGGCGCGGCCAGTTCGGCGGCCGCCAGAGGCGTTACTGCCAGAAAAAGCGCGATGCCTGCCGCGGCAAGCCGGTAAGGCGACAACATTCAAATTCTCCCTGCCATTTCCGTTCGGTCGCCGCGTCCATCGGCGTCCCTGCAGGTTGGAAGCATGGCATGCCGCCGTTACCGCTTCCTGAAATTGGCACTTTCATTGTTAACAGCTGTCGGATTTTTGATAGAAATTGCGTGTCGAATAACGGGCGAAGGACCGAGGCAGC
The DNA here is from genome assembly GCA_041742235.1 of Salaquimonas sp. Lineage (GTDB taxonomy): Bacteria > Pseudomonadota > Alphaproteobacteria > Rhizobiales > Rhizobiaceae > BOKV01. The sequence goes on from JBGSJA010000207.1 coordinate 6,796, forward strand.
GCCGCAGCCCCCGCTCGTTCGACCGTCAGTATGAATACGGGCTTATGCAAGCATGATAGCGTCCGTCATAGCCGAACCAGATGTTCGTCGCCGGGTTGTATGAGCGATACCGGCGCAGGCACCATGCCGCATGTCCGTCGTCATATTCCTGGTAAACCGGCGCGTCGAGATAGACGCCGACACCAACGCCGACGCCCAGCCACCACGGCCAGCCATACCACCAGCCGTCGCGATAGTAGCGATAGTTGCCATGCCTGTTCTTGTAGCGCTTGCCATGGTGCCGGTGGTCGTAGTGACGATACGCGTTGCGGCCATAGCGGCCATCGTAACGGCGGCCGTCGTATCTGCGGTTATCGTAACGGCGGTTATCGTACCGGCGGCCGTCATGGCGGCGCACGTTGCGTACATATTCGCGGTTCACCCGGCGACCGTCATACCTGCCGCTGTAACGCCGCACATTGTTGTAGCCCGAGCGCCGGCCCGAAACGTTGGCGCGGTATCCGCCCTGCCGCGACGAATAGGCCCGCGATCCGCGGCTCCGGCCCGAATATGACCGGCCCCCGCCGCCATAACGGCGGATCTGCCGGTTTCCGCCTTGCTTCACCTGGACTACATTTGGCGCGGCTGCTTCCAGCTTGACCGGGGCAGGTACGATGACAAGCGCCGACGCAGATGGAACGGCTGCGACATTGAGAGACACGATGGCTGCGATGGAAACCATCCATCTGAGAAGTCCGGGCATATGAAACCACTCCGCTTCACGCCCCCCGGCCAAATGTGAAGGATATCATGAACCACACATGCGGCATTGATCCAACTCAATTTGCCAAGCCCGACGCTGCAGACCGCTCAACGCCAGTTCCTTATCCCTATCCGCCGCTTTTGGCCGTGTCGCCGCAATTTGGCTGGCCCATAATGTGTTGAATGGCCGTCAGGCCCGCATGCGTGAACAGGATTGGAAGCGATGGAAGCTGAAACGACAGCAACGGAAGGCCGCAGGGGCCGCTCGGGCGGCCGCTCGGGTAACCAGCGCGGCAAGGGCGCCGCGATCGCACAGCTTCCCTGGTCGCGGCCTGTCAACATCGACCGGCCGACCGAACCGGTAGGCCCGGAGGGCGTGCTGGCGATCCATGACGGCGCAATGACCATCCTCGAGGAAATCGGGATCGTCATGCTCAATCCCGACGCAGTGGAAATCCTGCGCAAGGCTGGCGCCAGCATCGACGGCGAGACCGTTCGCATGGGCCGCGACATGGTCATGGAATATGTTCGCAAGGCGCCGCGCGAATTCACCATCACGCCGCGCAATCCCGACCGGCAGCTGCGGATCGGCGGCAACAACATCGTTTTCGGCAATGTCTCGTCACCGCCGAACTATTCCAATCTCGACGAGGGCAGAAAGTCGGGTACCCGCAAGGCGTACCAGGATTTCATCCGCTTCACGCAGTACTTCAACTGCATGCATTTCGCAGGCGGGTATCCGGTCGAGCCGATGGACATCCATCCCTCGGTTCGCCACCTCGATTGCCTCTATGACAAGCTGACGCTCACCGACAAGGTCGTGCATGCCTACTCGCTCGGCAAGGAACGTGTCGAGGACGTGATGGAAATGGTCCGCATTGCCGGCGGTCTCACGCATGACGAGTTCAATGCCACGCCGCGAATGTACACCAACATAAACTCGACCTCGCCGCTCAAGCACGATCATCCGATGCTCGACGGCATGATGCGGCTCGCGCGCCGGGGCCAGCCGACCATTGTCACGCCCTTCACGCTCGCGGGCGCGATGGCGCCGGTCACCATGGTCGGCGCGGTCACGCAATCCATAGCGGAAGCGCTGATCGCGATCGTGCTCATCCAGATCATCAACCCGGGCTGCCCCTGCGCAATCGGCACCTTCACGTCGAATGTCGACATGAAGACCGGCGCCCCCGCGTTCGGCACGCCGGACTACATGCGTGCGACGCAGGTAACCGGCCAGATGGCGCGGTTCTACGGCTTGCCATTGCGTTCTTCCAATGCCTGCGCCGCAAACACGCCCGACGCGCAAGCCGCTTGGGAAAGCGTTTTCTCGCTTTGGGCTGCAGTCTCCTCCGGCACCAATGTCGTCTACCACGCGGCCGGATGGCTGGAGGGTGGCCTGTGCGCCTCCTATGAGAAATTCATCATGGATTGCGAAACGCTGCAGCAGCTCATCTGGTACATGAAGCCCGTCACCACCGGGCCTGACGACATCGCGCTCGACGCCATGCGCGAAGTCGGTCCGGGCGGGCATTATTTCGGCGCCAAGCACACCCAGGAGCGGTACGAAACGGCATTCTACTCGCCCTTCGTTTCGGACTGGTCGAATTTCGAGAACTGGCGCGATCGCGGTTCCATCGACACGCCGCAGCGTGCAAACAAGATCTACAAGCAGATTCTGGCCGAGTTCGAGCCGCCGGCGCTTGATCCGGCGATCAAGCAGGAGCTGGCGGAGTTCGTTGAACGTCGCAAACGCGAAGGCGGGGCGCCGACCGATTTCTGACGTTAAACTTGCCGCCCTTGACGCCAGTCGAATAATCCTTTGTGATGACTTGTCACGAGAGCGGAAGGCGCGCCTCCCGGCTGCATCGCTTGTTTGCCGATGACTGCCGGCATCACGCTCGCTCACGAAAGAAAGTGAAACCGCTGCTTGCAAGGGGCGGCGGCGGTAACCTGAACCAAGGGAAACGGAAAGGCTGTCCTTCATGAAAAAAGCGATATTGTCCACGGTGCTCGGCGTAGCCACGCTCGGCGCCGCCGCGGCTGCGTCTGCGGCCACGCTCGACGACGTCAAGGCAAAGGGATTTGTCCAGTGCGGCGTCAACACCAGCCTGCCCGGCTTCGGCGCGCCGAATGACAAGGGTGAATGGGCGGGCTTCGACGTCGATTATTGCCGCGCGGTCGCTGCAGCGATCTTCGGCGACGCCACCAAGGTAAAGTACACCCCCACTACCGCCAAGGAGCGCTTCACCGCGTTGCAGTCCGGCGAAGTCGACCTCCTCGCCCGCAACACGACCTGGACCGTAAGCCGCGATACCTCGCTCGGCTTCAATTTCCGTCCAGTGAATTATTATGACGGTCAGGGCTTCATGGTGAAGAAGGGCTTGAACGTGAAGTCCGCGCTCGAATTGTCCGGCGCATCGGTTTGCGTGCAGTCCGGCACCACGACCGAGCTCAACCTCGCCGACTACTTCAAGGCGAACAAGATGGACTACAATCCGGTCGTGTTCGAGAAGCCGGAAGAAGTGAACGCCGCCTATGACGCGGGCCGTTGCGATGCCTACACGACCGACCAGTCGGGCCTTTATGCTATCCGCCTGACGCTCACCGCGCCCGACGACCACGTGATCCTTCCTGAGATCATTTCCAAGGAGCCGCTCGGACCGGCCGTGCGCCAGGGCGACGACCAGTGGTTCGACATCGTGACCTGGGTTCACTTCGCACTGTTGGCCGCCGAGGAATTCGGCATCACCCAGGCCAATGTCGAGGAAATGAAGGCCAGCGAAAACCCGGACATCAAGCGCTTCCTGGGCATGGAAGCAGAGTCCAAGCTGGGCACCGATCTCGGCCTCGACAATGACTGGGCCGTCAAGATCATCAAGGCAGTCGGCAATTACGGCGAAGTCTTCGAGCGCAACATCGGCGAATCCTCGCCGCTCAAGATCACCCGCGGCCTGAATGCCCAGTGGACCAAGGGTGGCCTGCAATACGCACCGCCAGTCCGTTGATTTGAAACCCGGGGCGATGTTCACCTTTGCGGCGAACATCGCCCCGTTCATATCCCGATTGAACTGAACCGGGGGTCGAATGGCAGACCAGCAAGCGGCAACGCTGAACGCCAATGTTCCAAGGGGAGCTTGGTGGAATGACGCGAAAGTCCGCGGCGTTGTCTACCAGATCCTGGCCTTCGCAGCCGTCGCGCTTTTTGCCTGGTGGGTGATCGGCAACACGGTCGACAATTTGCGCCGGGCAAACATTGCCAGCGGCTTCGGCTTCCTCGGCGGGCGCGCCGGGTTTGACGTATCCGAAGCGCTCATTCCCTATTCATCCGATTCCACCTATGGCCGCGCCTTCGTGGTCGGCATCCTCAACACGCTGTACGTCGCGGCTATCGGGATAGTCTTCGCCACGGTCGCCGGTTTCCTGGTCGGCGTCGGGCGCCTGTCGCGCAACTACATCATTCGCCAGATATGCACGGTCTATGTCGAGGTGTTCCGCAACATCCCGCCGCTGCTGGTGATCTTTTTCTGGTATATCGGTGTCTTGTCGGCGTTGCCGCAGGTGCGCCAGAGCCTGTCATTGGGGCCGCTGGGCTATCTCAACAACCGCGGCTTCTTCTTCGCAAAGCCAGTTTGGGGCGAAAACGCGTGGCTCGTGCTGGCCGCGCTCGTCCTTGCAATCGCCTGCGTGATCGGCATTCGCAGATGGGCGCGAAAACGCCAGCTGGCGACGGGGCAGCAGTTCCCGGTCCTGCGCTATTCGCTGGCGCTGATCTTCGGCCTTCCGCTCCTCGCCTTCATCGCGACCGGCATGCCGCTCACCTTCGATTTTCCCGAACTCGGCGGTTTCAACCTGCGTGGCGGTACGCAGGTGAAGCCTGAATTCCTCGCGCTGCTGCTGGCGCTGTCGCTTTACACGGCGTCGTTCATCGCAGAGATCGTGCGCGCGGGGATTCTCGGCATTTCCAAGGGCCAGAGCGAGGCGGCGCATGCGCTCGGTTTCCGGCACAACCTGACGCTTCGCCTCGTGATCGTGCCCCAGGCGCTGCGCATCATCATTCCGCCGCTGACGTCGCAATATCTGAACCTGACCAAGAACACGTCGCTGGCGATTGCTGTCGGCTACCCCGATCTCGTTGCAGTTGGCGGCACGGTGCTGAACCAGACCGGGCAATCCGTGGAAGTGGTCGCGATCTGGATGGCGGTCTACCTGACGCTTTCGCTGCTGACTTCCATGCTGATGAACTGGTTCAATGCGCGCGTCGCGCTGGTCGAACGGTAGGAGCGCGCGATGCAGGAACACACCTCCTTTGTCCGCGAATCCTTTTCCGCCGACGAGCCCGCGCCAACCAGTACGACCGGCGTGGTCGGCTGGCTGCGCGAAAACCTCTTCGCCACGCCCGCCGATACCGTCCTTACCCTCTTCGGCATCTTTCTGCTCTACTGGATCGTGCCGCCGGTGTTTTCCTGGGCAATCGTGAATGCGAGCTGGGTGGGTACGGACCGCTCGGTCTGCGCAACCGTTGCGCAGGGCGGCATCCAGCCGGAGGGCTGGTCGGGCGCCTGCTGGGCGTTCGTAAATGCCAAGTTCGGCCAGTTCATGTTCGGCCGCTATCCACTGGAGGAACGTTGGCGCGTGATGCTGACGGGCGCAATCTTTATCGCCTTGCTGGTTCCGCTGCTCATTCCCAGGGTGCCACGCAAGGGGCTCAACGCCATCCTGTTCTTCGGCGTGTTCCCGGTTCTCGCTTTCTTCCTGCTGTATGGCGGCTTCGGCCTTCCGGTGGTCGAAACGGCTTTGTGGGGCGGCCTGCTGGTTACACTGTCGCTGTCCTTCGTCGGCATCGCGGCCTCACTGCCGCTCGGCATCCTGCTGGCGCTCGGCCGGCGGTCGACCATGCCGGTGATCCGGCTGCTCAGCGTCATCTTCATTGAGGTTGTTCGCGGCATTCCGCTCATCACGGTTCTTTTCATGGCCAGCGTCATGCTGCCGCTGTTCCTGCCGCCCGGCACCAATTTCGACAAGTTCCTTCGCGCGCTGATCGGTATTTCGCTGTTTGCGGCGGCCTACATGGCCGAGGTGGTTCGTGGCGGTCTTCAGGCCATACCCAAGGGCCAGTTCGAAGCGGCCGATGCGCTTGGCCTCAGCTATTTCCACAAGTTGACGCGCATCGTCCTGCCGCAGGCGCTCAAACTGGTGATCCCGGGGATCGTCAACACCTTCATCGGCATGTTCAAGGACACGAGCCTCGTTTCGATCGTGTCCATGTTCGACCTGTTGGGAATTGTGCGCACCAATTTCGCCGACACAAACTGGGCTTCGCCGCAAACGGCGATGTCGGGGCTGGTCTTTGCCGGCCTGGTCTTTTGGATTTTCTGCTTCGGCATGTCTCGCTACTCGCTGTTCGTCGAGCGGCGTCTTGATCGAAGCCATCGTTGAAATGCGGAGCATGTGAATGGCCAAGGAGCAGAAGACCAAACCGGCAAAGGCGGCTGCGAAGACCGCCACGAAAGCCGCAAAGGCAGAGCCGGCAACAACTGCCAAGCGGCCGAAAGCCGCCGCGCCTTCACCGAAGCGCGCGGCAGCCAAACTGGTGGCGGCCAAGCCCGCCAAGGCAGCAG
>JBGSJA010000208.1:0-13687 GCA_041742235.1 Salaquimonas sp.
CTGCCCGAACGCGGCGGTGACGGCCCTTCAGCGCAGCCGCGTCGATGCATTGCTCAAGGCGGTCGGCAAGGTCGAGTGGGTTGATGACGAGGCGCTGATCGACGCGGTCACCGCCGTTTCGGGCAGCGGGCCGGCCTATGTTTTCCACCTTGTCGAGGCGATGGCGGCTGCCGGTGAAGAGGCGGGCCTGCCGTCGGAACTTGCCGCCGTGCTGGCGCGCGAAACCGTCAGCGGCGCCGGCGAATTGCTGGCGCAGTCTGACCTGCCGCCATCGAAGCTGCGCGAGAACGTAACCTCGCCCAAGGGTACTACTGCCGCTGCCCTGGAAGTTCTGATGGGCGAGGGCGGGCTGACACCCCTGATGGAAAAAGCCGTTGCCGCCGCGCACCAGCGCGCAAAGGAACTGGGAGCCAGGTGACATGGACAAGCCCGGGACGATCTCGATAGACGATTTCCTGAAGGTCGACATCCGCATCGGCACGATCATCAAGGCCGAGCCGTTTCCAGAGGCGCGCAAACCGGCCTACAAACTCACCATCGATTTTGGCGAGCGGATCGGCATCAAGCGAAGCTCGGCGCAAATTACCGTACACTACACCCTCGAAGACCTCGCCGGCAGGCAGGTGTTGGCGGTGGTGAATTTTCCGCCACGCCAGATCGGCCCGATGCTTTCGGAAGTGCTGACGCTCGGCTTTGCCGACGAAAATGGAGCCGTTGTGCTCGCCAATCCCGACAAGGCCGTGCCGAACGGCTCGAGGCTGCATTGAGACCGCCGCGGGCACACCGGCTTTCTGCAAAAGCTGCATCAGCCCAAGGCGAACGCGGCTTACTTCATCGTGGCTGCGCTGACCGAAATTTCGGGATGCTGGTTTTTCTGGCTTTGGCTCAGACTCGGCAAGTCGCCGGCATGGGCATTCGCGGGCGTGGCGGCGCTTGTCTTTTTCGCGGTGATGCTGACGCGGGTGGACGCTGCCCATGCAGGCCGGGTGTATGCGGCATATGGCGGCATATACATTGCCGCCTCGCTCGGCTGGCTGGCGATCGTGGAGAAGGTACTGCCCGACAGGTGGGATATTGCCGGCGCCGCACTGTGTCTTGCCGGGGCGGCGGTCATCATCGCGGCGCCCCGTTGAAGCTGTACAGTCCTATACCGGCAATCTGACCACAGCCCTCAACCCGCCTTGCGGGCTGGTGTGAAGGTTGATGTCGCCACCATGGTTGCGGGCAATGTCGCGCGCGATCGACAGGCCAAGTCCGGTTCCGCCTTCGTCCTGGTTGCGGGCTTCGTCCAGCCGCAGGAAAGGCTTGAAGACTTCCTCGCGCTGGTCATCGGGAATGCCCGGACCGTCATCGTCGAAGGCGATCGTCACGAAACCGCTCCCCTCCGTCACGCGGATCAACAGGCTGTCCGCGTGCCGGAATGCATTGGAAACAAGATTGGCGATGAGCCTGGCCATGGCATTGCGCCGGACGCGGATGACGAGGCCGTCGGGGCAGCGGATGTCGAGCGACTTGTGCTTTACCGCGGCTTCGCTCTCATGGCGCTTCAGGAGCTCGCACAATTCAACTGGCTCGGCCGGTTCGCTGGCCTCACCGCGGGCGAAATCGAGATAGCCCTGCAACATGCGCTGCATTTCATTGACATCGGCCTGCAATTCCTCGACGTCACGATTTTCCCCGACCAGTGCTAATTGCAGTTTGAAGCGGGTAAGGATGGTGCGCAAATCATGGCTGACGCCGGTCAACATGGCCGTGCGCTGCTGGATCTGGCGCTCGATGCGGTCGCGCATCTGCAGGAAGGCGAGGGAAGCCTGGCGCACCTCGCGCGCGCCGCGGATGCGGAAATCGCCTGGCAGGTAACGTCCCTTGCCGAAGCTTTCGGCGGCCTCCGCCAGTTGCTGGATCGGGCGTATCTGGTTGCGCAGGAACGCGACGGAGACAATGATCAGGAACAGCGACGTGCCGATCATCCAGACCAGAAAGATATGGCTGTTGGACGCATAGGCCGAATTGCGCTTGGCGAAAACACGCAGGACGGCGTCCGGCTTTTCAAGCCGAATCCGGATTTCCAGCAGGTTGGAATCGCCCACCGTGTCGATCCAGAACGGACGGTTTATCTGCTTGGCGACTTCCTCGCGCAGGACATCGTCGAGAATGGAGAAGAACGGCTTCGGCCCGGCATCAGGGAACGGTTCGGGTGGCAGGATCGAGATGTTCAGGCGCAGCCGGTCGCGCGCGATGCGCTCGACCACCTCGAAATTACCGGACTGGGGATAGCTTTCGATCACGTCGATGACAGCCGCGATGTCGGCGGTGACCGCCTTGGACAGGCGCTGCGTCACAGTTTGCCAGTGCCGTTCCATGAAGACGAAGGCCACTACCCCCTGCAGCAATACCATCGGCGCAATGATGATGATCAGCGATCGGCCAAACAGCCCGGTGGGCATGCGGCGGGCCACGGCCCGGGCGAAAACCCGCCATGGATTGCGCCGCAAACGTACGCTGGGAAAATCGCTCGTTTCTACAGCCAATGGCCCGTTTCCGTGGATTCCGTGACCCCGCCGAGGCGGTGACGCCTCAATCTACACAAAGCCTGTAGCCGACGCCACGGACCGTCTGGAGCCATTTGGGATTGGCGGGGTCTTCCTCGATCTTGCGCCGGAGTCGGTTGATCTGGACGTCGATCTTGCGCTCGCCCGATGCGCCGGTTTCCCCGCCCAGCAATTCGTGGCGCGCCACCGTGTCGCCGGGGCGTGCGGCAAAAGCCAGCATGATCTCCTGCTCGCGGTCTGTCAGCCGCACATCCTCGCCGTTTTGGCGCAGTTCGCGTTTCTTCACCGAGAACATGAACGGACCGAACGTAACCTGCTCGAATGCCGGCGCGGAGGGCTTGGTCACGCGCTTGAGGATCGAATTGATTCGCAGCAGCAATTCGCGTGGCTCGAACGGTTTGGGCAGGTAGTCGTCGGCGCCGGCCTCCAAGCCGGTGATCCGGTCTCCGGTTTCAGCGAGAGCCGTCAGCATCAGCACCGGCACCGCGTTCTTTTCGCGAAGCGAGCGGGTAAACAGCACGCCGGTTTCGCCGGGCATCATGACATCGACAATGAGAAGGTCGAATTCGAGCGATTCAAGCTTGCGGCGCGCCTCGGCAGCATCGGGCGCCACGGATACGCGAAACCCGTGATCGGCGAGGTAGCGCGACAGGAGTTCGCGGATGCGGCGGTCATCGTCGATGACCAGCAAATGCGCCGCATCGTCGGGGAGAGGCTTCAGCGGCTTGATCCGCCCGGGTGATGTTGCAATTGATGGCGTTGCGGTCATGGCAATACTCCCGCGTCCTTGCGCCCCTTGCCCTTGAACGGCCCAGCGGCTTGTTGTCATTTGGGGTTTATCATTTCGCGCATGAATCGGGAAATGATCAAATCGTCGCCGAGCCCGCTGTTCCTCAATGCCTTGTCGATGCGGCGGGACTGTGGCCGCGACAGTTCGAGGATGAGTTCCCTCCCGGCCCTTGTTGGATAAAGGAGGCGCTGACGCCGGTCCGACTGACCTTCCACCTGGCGGATGTGGCCGGCCTCGATCAATTGCCGCAGAACTCTCGACAGACTTTGCTTGGTGATCCCGAGAATCGTCAACAACTCGGCTACGGTCATCCCGGGTCTGCGGTTGACGAAATAAAGCGCCCGGTGATGGGCGCGCCCGAATCCGAAGCCGTGCAGGATGCGGTCGGGGTCGGCGGTGAAATCGCGATAGGCGAAAAAAAGCAATTCGATATTGGCGAGTTGCGGGATTTCTTCATGCGATATGGGCTCGATGACCAGTTCATCGGATTTCGCGCCCGAAGCCCGCATTTTGCTTGCCATTCCTGTCGCTTCCTGTCTGCGCCGCCGTCGTGCGCCCCGGCCTGGGCCAAATTATGTCAGTAGTATTGACATAAATTTCCATTGCTCCTAGGCTTTTGTCAACAGCGGACTGTTTTTGTCGCACGAACGAAAAAAAATCGGGCTTATCGACGGGAGAGAGAAATGGCAGGCGTTCCTTATGACCGGCTTGGGGGCGAAATCTGGTTCAATGGCGAATTCGTCCCATGGGAAGACGCCAAAATCCACGTACTGACCCACGGCCTGCATTATGCAAGCTCGGTGTTCGAGGGTGAGCGCGCCTATGGCGGCAAGATCTTCAAGCTCGAGGAGCACACCGACCGCCTGTTCTTTTCTGCCGAGGTCCTGGGCTTCGAAATTCCCTATTCCAAGGCAGAGATCAATGCGGCCTGCGACGAGGAAGTGCGCCGCAAGGGTTTCGCCGATGCCTATGTCCGTCCGGTCGCGTGGCGCGGCAGCGAGATGATGGGCGTTTCGGCGCAGAACAACCGGATCAATGTCGCCATCGCGGCGTGGGAATGGCCCAGCTACTTCAAACCGGAAGAAAAGCTGAAGGGCATCAGGCTCGACCTTTCGGAGTGGCGCAGGCCCGATCCGCGCACCATACCCTCATCGGCCAAGGCGGCCGGCCTCTACATGATCTGCACCCTTTCCAAGCATACTGCGGAGCGCAAGGGATATGCCGATGCGATGATGCTCGACTGGCGCGGGCAGGTTGCCGAGGCGACGGGAGCGAACATCTTCTTCACCAAGGATGGCGTCATTCACACGCCGACGCCCGACTGCTTCCTCAACGGCATCACGCGGCAGACTGTCATCGATCTGGCCAAAAGGCGCGGCTTCGAAGTGGTCGAGCGTGCGATCATGCCGGAAGAACTTCCAGGCTTCCAGGAATGCTTCCTGACCGGCACCGCAGCGGAAGTGACGCCGGTTTCGGAAATCGCGCAGTACAAGTTCACGCCAGGCGAAACCTGCAAGATCCTGATGGCAGACTACGAAGCGGAAGTGCGCAAGCACCAGGCCGTAAAGGCAGCTTGAGCTGTCTTATTGCTGAAACACGCATTTTTGTAAAAAGCGGTGCATGGAATGATCCGTGCGCCGCTTTCGTTTTGAACGAAAGTCTAATTCGGGTTAACGCTACGTAGCTCCGGGGGACCGGGTAAATTGTCCGCGCATCGCGGTACACACGGGAGAAGTAACATGGAAATGCTTGCACCTATCATCATTCAGGCGATCTCCGGAATGGTCGGTGGCGGCGTCGTCGGCGCGGTCGTGAAACAGGCGGCAGTCGCCTTGGTTCCTCGCCTTCTGGCAGGCGCTGTCGGCGGCGTCGGCGGCGGCATGGCGCTCGGTCCGCTGATCGGTGGCCTGCTTGGAGCTGGCGCTGGCGACCCTTCGGCAGCAGCAACCGGCATGGACACAGGCGCGCTCGTCAGCCAGATCATTGGCGGTCTTGTCGGCGGCGGCGCCCTTACCGGCATTGCCGGGGCCTTGATGGGCAAGAAGGCGTAAGTTTCACGCAGATTTGGTCAGGGGCGGCAGGGCGGGAGCCCTTTGCCGCCCTTTTCTTTTGCGGCCACGGCGGTTACGAGAAGCACTCGCCAATCGATCCGGGAAGCATCCATGCCACAAGAACAAGGGCTGCAGGCCGCTATACTGCCAGTGACGCCATTCCAGCAGAATTGCACGCTGATCTGGGACCGGGCGACAGGCAAGGGCGCGGTCATCGATCCGGGCGGGGATGTCGATGACATTCTCGACGCGATTCACCAGGCGGGCATAACGGTCGAAACCATTTTCCTGACGCATGGTCATATAGACCATGTCGGGGGCGCCGAGGCGCTGAAGGCTGCGCTGGGCGGAGTTGAAATCCACGGCCCGCACATTGCCGACAAGCAGCTTTGCGAAGGCATCGAACGCCAGGCCCAGATGTTCGGGGTGCCGGGCCAGTTCCACAATGTGCATCCCGACAAATGGCTCGAGGAAGGCGACACGATCCACATCGGAGGCCATCCCTTCGAAGTGTTCCATTGTCCGGGACACGCACCCGGCCATGTCGTGTTCTTCAGCCGCGAGGCGCGGTTGGCGCATGTGGGCGATGTGTTGTTTTCAGGCTCGGTGGGACGCACGGACCTGCCCGGCGGCGATCACGAAGCGCTTATCTCATCGATCATGAACAAACTTCTGCCGCTCGGCGACGATGTCGTCTTCATCTGCGGCCATGGCCCGGGAAGCACTTTCGGGCGCGAGCGCCAGTCCAATCCGTACCTGCGTTGAGTGTGGGGTGTGAGGGATCGGTATGCTGCCAAGAGGCGTCTCACGCCAGGAAGCATACCGGCCAGGGTCTGGTGGGGTCGTGGCCGGCACTCCGGGTTTGGGATGAGCGCCGATCCCTCACAGCCCCAAACATAAAGAAACATCGTTTCCGGGCCGTTAACCGGAAAGACAAAGCTCAAGCAATCTGGTCCCGGCCGGCAGAGCCAGGGCAGGTGCCGGCCGAAATATGTCAGCCAGCCCGAAGGTTGACGGCCTTTGGACCCTTGCCGCGCTTGTCCGGCTCGGTGTCGTAGCTGACTTTCTGGTTTTCCGAGAGCCCGGTCAAACCCGATGCCTGCACGGCGGAGATGTGGACGAAGATATCCGGTCCGCCATTGTCCGGCTTGATGAAGCCGAAACCCTTGTCTGTATTGAAGAACTTCACGGTGCCAGTCTGGCTCATGCGATGCTTTCCGTCATTGTCGGCCTTTCGGCCGGATCACCAAAACGCCTGACCATTGGCGAAGCGGTTTCGCGTGCGCCGCCGGAGGCAGGTTATGACCCTCATCCCCCAGGGAATCCGGTCTGGGCAGGCACATTTTGACGTCGAGAAAGCAGCGTTCTTATCGCACTCTTGCCGAGGCTTGCCGTTTCCGGAAAAGCCACAGGAAGCGTACCCGGGATTTTTTCGGCGCTCCCGGTTCGCCGTTTCTGCCGTATCCCCCGTCCGCCATCGTTGCCCTGATGGCTGGCCGGCAACTGCAGAAAAGCAGTCTTTCAGTCGAGTTCGCAAAATGCCCGAACGTTGAAAAGTCTGATGTCATTTGTCCGGAAAGACAAGCGAAACTTTTGTTACCCGACAGACGCGCGCGATTTGGGCGCCCGCGCCCTCAGCCGAACATGCGATCGCCTTGTTCCTTGATCACCAGTTTTGCCTTGCGAACAGATGCCTCCGCCGCTTCGTCGCGGGAGGCAAACATGTCGGCGCGCACGAGGCGGTGCTCCTTCATCTCGCCTCCGATTTCACGCGAGATCACCGCGCAAAGCCGGAACTGGCTGCCTTCCGCAATGGGGGCAGGGCGGATGTTGTAGCCTTCATGCTCCACGGCTTGCGCTTGCGGGCTTTCGGTTTCGCCGCCGAGGCCGAACAGCTTTCGCAGGAAAGACATCGCTTTGCTCCACTCCTCAAGGGAGCATCAATCTTGCACGAAGCGGCGGCCTGCGCCTAGTGCCGGTTCACTTGCCGCTCGCCATGACGGCAAGCTTCAGTCCCGCCACGATGAACGGCGCGGCATGCATCAGGAAATCAAAGATATCGATCGGCCGGTGAAGGGTGCCCGAAGCGAGCATCTTCAGCTTTTCCCAGACATGCGGTTCGGGAAAGAAAGGAGCAAGGCCAAGCGTCAGGCAGGCGACGATGACGAGGCTCCAGGGTAATTTGTCGAGCATTTCGGCGGCAGCGGCCACGGGATGCCTCTCCATATATTCGAATTTTCTAATATATAGACGCCGTTGACCGATCGCGCAACCGAGGCGGCGAAAAGCATTTCAAATTCGGATGATAGTACGGGGCTGGTTCGCAGCTATTGCAGCATCTGCAGGCATTTGCCGGCTGAAAGGGCGCTGGAACGGGCGCTGGACATGGCTACCGTCCCCGCTTTCACCATGGCGGTAACCTTTTCCCTCACCAGTTCGCGTAGATCGATGCCGGGCGCTACCGAGGGGCTGACTGCCGAATAGATGGTCTTCGCCTCGGGCGGCAGCGTCGCCGCGCAGCCGGCTGCCTCCAGTTTGGCGGCCAGCGCCGTTGCCGGCAAGAGCAGCGCGAACACCACCACCGCGAGGCGTTTCATGCTGCTCGCCTTTCCTAGCTGTCGAGGAAGCTGCGCAGCTTGCGCGAGCGGCTTGGATGCTTGAGCTTGCGCAGCGCCTTCGCCTCGATCTGGCGGATACGTTCGCGCGTGACCGAAAACTGCTGGCCGACTTCTTCCAGCGTGTGATCGGTGTTCATGCCGATGCCGAAGCGCATACGCAGCACGCGCTCTTCGCGCGGCGTGAGCGAGGCAAGCACGCGCGTGGTGGTTTCGCGCAAATTCGCCTGGATCGCGGCGTCGATCGGCAGGATCGCGTTCTTGTCCTCGATGAAATCGCCCAGATGTGAATCTTCCTCATCGCCGATCGGCGTCTCGAGGCTGATCGGCTCCTTGGCGATCTTGAGAACCTTGCGGACCTTTTCCAGCGGCATGGCCAGCTTCTCGGCCAGCTCTTCGGGCGTGGGCTCACGGCCGATCTCGTGCAGCATCTGGCGCGAGGTGCGCACGATCTTGTTGATCGTCTCGATCATGTGCACAGGGATGCGGATGGTGCGCGCCTGGTCGGCGATCGAGCGGGTGATCGCCTGCCGGATCCACCATGTGGCATAGGTCGAGAACTTGTAGCCGCGGCGGTACTCGAACTTGTCGACCGCCTTCATGAGGCCGATATTGCCCTCCTGGATCAGGTCCAGGAATTGCAGCCCGCGATTGGTGTATTTCTTTGCGATGGAAATGACGAGACGAAGGTTCGCCTCCACCATTTCCTTCTTGGCCTGGCGCGCCTCGCGCTCGCCCTTTTGCACTTTCTGGACAATGCGCCGGAATTCCGCAGGTTCAAGCCCGGTTTCGGCGGCGAGGTTCTGGATCTCGCTGCGGATGGCCTTGATGTTCTTCTGCTCGGACTTGTTGAACTCCTTCCAGCCACGGCTGGCGAGGTTCGAGATGCGCCGGATCCAGTTGGGGTCGAGTTCGGAGCCGAAATACTCCTTGAGGAAATCCTCCCGCGACACGCCATAGGATTCAGCGAGGCGCAGCAGCTTGCCTTCGAAACCGACCAAACGCTTGTTGATGTCGTAAATCTGCTCGACCAGGGCATCGATGCGGTTCTGGTTGAGCGACAGAGACTTGACCGACCGGATGATCGTATCGCGCAATTCCTTGTAGCGCTTTTCCTGGGCGGGCGAGAGGGATTTGTTGTCCATCGCCTTTTCAACGAGTTGGTCCTGCAGCTTGCGCAGCTTCTTGTAGCTGTCGGCAATCGTGTCGAAGGTCGACAGAACCTGCGGCTTCAATTCGGCTTCCATGGCAGCCAGCGAAAGCGAGTTCTCGAGATCGTCCTCGTCGTCTTCTTCCTCGGGCGGGCGCGGGGCGTCCTCGAGCTCATCATCGCCATCGGCGCTGCGAACGCGCGGCGCGGGCTCTTCCTTGCGGACGGGGATTTCCTCCTCGATCCGGGGCATGGGCGTGGCTTTCGCCTCCGGCCCGGCATAGGTTGCCTCCAGGTCGATGATGTCGCGCAGCAGGATGCTGCCCTCGTTGAGTTCGTCACGCCAGATAATGATGGCCTGGAAGGTCAGCGGGCTTTCGCAAAGCCCGGCGATCATGGTCTCGCGGCCGGCTTCGATGCGCTTGGCGATCGCGATTTCGCCCTCGCGCGAAAGCAGTTCGACCGTACCCATCTCGCGCAGATACATGCGCACCGGATCGTCCGTGCGGTCGGCTGGCTCACGCTTCTTGGCGGTTACAAGCGCCTTCTCGCCGGTCTCGGCAACTTCCGTGCCGGTCTCTTCCTCGATCTCGTCTTCCTCGACGACGTTGATGCCCATGTCGGACAGCATCGCCATTGTGTCCTCGATCTGCTCGGAGGACACTTCGTCGGAAGGCAGTACGGCATTGAGTTCATCGACGGTGACATAGCCGCGCTTCTTGGCGGCCTTGATCATCTTCTTGACGGCGTCGTCCGATAGGTCGAGCAGCGGGCTGTCCTGGGTTTCAGGCGCGCCTTCCTTGTCTTCGGTTTCTTCCTTGGTCGGTGTCGCCATCTGCTGACCTGGTGTTTTTGCCATGGGCAGTTATTTTCCTTTGGTCACTTCGGGACCGGGCAGGGATGTTTCGGTTTCGGCCGAATTCGGGCCGGGCCATGTTCTGTCCCGCAATCGCGAGCCGGATCGCATCGAGCGCCTGCTCTCAATGCGCTGATTCGCGACGCTTGCCGAATCACCCGCCCTGAAACGAGCTTTTCCGTTAACGCCTACGAGGTTAAGCGCGGCTTAACCATGGACAAGACGCAACGTCGGGATGAGTGCGTTCAGCCTTTGCTTGCCGCCTGTTCCAGATCCGTCTGCGGAAAATATGGTGATTCCGGCAAATTAAAGTCCCGTCAAGCAAAAAAAGCCTAGAAACTGCGCGCAGGCCTGCCAGACGGCACGCCAAAGCCTTCGATCAGGGCCTCGGTGCCTGCCTCTTTCTCTATTTCGTTGCGAATTTCCACGAGTCTGGCGAGGTTTTCCTCGCTGTCATCCATGGCAAGCGCGCCTTCGGCCGCCTTGAGCTCCATAGATAGGGTGTGCGAACGCAGGTGCAAGAGATGCGCCTGCCGCCAACCGTCGACGGCGTCCTCGAAAGCGGCGTCCGGTAGTGCTTGCCATACCCTGTTTTCGGCCAGGAGCGCGTCCATGCGCGCGAGAATTTCACCATGCCCGCCACTCTCAAGATAGGCGCGCAGCGACGCGGCATCCGGCCAGGGCTGCACCCCTTCCCAGTGTGCTGCCATGTCGACAACGCCCTGGTGGACCTTGCGGGCATCGGGGCTGACCAGCTGCAGGGCGGCAAATTCGTCGAACCACCGGCCAAGGATCGCCGGGTGGTGGATCACGCCCACGACCAGCACGGCCTCGCGCAGCGGAATGCGCGCCGATCCGCGCTTGACGAGCGAAGAGTTGAGAAGCGAGGGGCTGGCCGCGATCCGCCCTGGAGGAGCCACACGCCTGCCGCTGCTCGAAAACCCGCTGCCGCGCCTGTCATCGCCGCGTCCGCGCCAATTGCCGCGCACGGACTGGCCCGGCCCGCCGAAAAAAGCCGAGAGGCGGTTTGCCATGTCCTGCTGGTAGTGCCGGCGTACGTTCTCGTCGCCGATCTGCGCGACAACTTCCTTCAGCCGGGCCTCCAGTGTAGCGCGCTTTTCCGGCGTGTCGAAGGTTTGCGCGGCCGTTTCGCGGCTCCAGACCATGTCTGCAAGGCCCACAGCTTCTTCCAGAACGGAAGAAAACGCCCCCGGTCCGCCGTCGCGCACGAGGTCGTCGGGATCCTTGCCTTCAGGCAGAAGGGCGAAGCTGACACTGCGCCCCGGTTTCAGGCCCGCCAGCGCCAGATCAGCGGCGCGCCAGGCGGCCTTGAGCCCGGCCTTGTCGCCGTCAAAGCAAAGGACCGGCGTTTGCGCCATCCGCCAAAGGAGTTCGAGCTGGGCTTGCGTCAGCGCCGTGCCAAGGGGGGCAACCGCATTGTCGAAGCCGGCCTGGTGCAGCGCGATGACATCCACGTAGCCTTCGGCGGCGATGACCGAGCCGCGCGCATGGGCAGGCTGGCGGGCACGGGCAAAATTGTAAAGGACGTTGGACTTGTGAAACAGGTCGGTTTCGGGAGAGTTCATGTATTTGGCCGGGACGTCCGCCCGCAGCGCCCTGCCGCCGAATGCGATGATCTGACCGCGTGAATCGGGAATGGGAAACATCACCCGGTCGCGGAACCAGTCATAGGAAACCGGAATGTCCGGGCCGTGCCGCACCAGACCGCATGCTTCCATCTGTTCCTTCGCGACGCCCTTCGACGCGAGATGCTCCTTGAGGCCGTTGCGACTATCCGGCGCAAAGCCAAGGCGGAAGGTCTGCTGCGTGCGCAAGCTCAGGCCCCGGTCGCGCAGATAAGCCCGCGCCTTCGCGCCCGCGGCTCCCTGCAGCTGTTCCTCGAACCAGCGCGTCGCCATTTCCATAACTTCATGCAGGGTCGCGCGCTTTTCCTCCCGCGCGCGCTCCTCGGGCGTGAAGACCGGCATGGCAAGGCCGGCCTGCGAGGCCAGCCGCTCCACCGCTTCGGGAAAGGAAATGCCGTCCAGTTCGACAAGGAAGCGGAAATGGTCGCCGGAAACGCCGCAGCCGAAACAGTGATAGCGGCCCTTGCGGTTCTCCGCATGGAAGCTTGGCGATTTCTCGCCGTGAAACGGACAGCAGGCCCAGTAGTCGCCGCGCGACGTATTCGTCTTGCGCTTGTCCCAGGTCACGCGCGAACCCACGACATCCGAAATGGGAAGCCGGTTCCTTATCTCTTCGAGAAAGGATGGTGGGAAACGCATTTCTGAATAGTACCTGAGCCTGATTTCTTCGGCCCCACGGGCTTCCCAAAATTAGGTTCCGGACCGAAAATTGCAAGGTCGGGATGAGGCTGATCACAGAATTCGAAAAAGTTCGGAATTTACAAAATTTACGTTAGGGAAAGCTGTTCTTGCTTTTTGCTCGATAAGTGCCGAAATGATAGGTGGTTTGGGTCAATTGGGGGCCGTTCACGACTTCCCGTCTTGCTGCCTTTCAAAGCGGCAGGTTTGCCGTGCGTGAGTGCGGATGGATTGACGTGCCCGGTTTGGTGCAGATGAACAATATGGGCGACGACGCCCTCGCCGCGCTTACGATGAGCCTGGCGAGTGGCAAGGATTTCCAGAACTCGCTGGAAGAAATCAAAAGCGTGCTCGGAGTGGAGCATGCGATCTATCACCTTGCGCCGACGGCGACGCCGGGCATGGACATTCCGTTCGTAAGAACGACTTACCGGCCCGAATGGGTGATGCGCTATATCATGGCCAATTACATGGTCACCGATCCGGTCATGCTGCGCGGCCTGTCCGACACAAAACCGTTCTTCTGGTCGGACCTGCCACGCGACAGCGCGGGTGTGGATACGTTTTTCCTTGACGCGGAAAAACATGGCGTCGGCAATTGCGGCTACACGCACCCGATAGCCGATCGCGGCGGAAAGCGCGCGATGTTCACTGTCAATGCTGTCGCCGATCCGCGGGCCTTCAAGGAATGGATCGGCCCGCTGGAACGGCATGTCCGCGACATTGCCCTGATCCTGCACAAGCGGGCGCTGGCGGAGACCGGGGCGAGCGAGCCGGTGCCGCAACTCAGCCGCCGGGAAATCGAGTGCCTGAACTGGACCGCACAGGGCAAGGATGCCACGAGCATTGCCGAAATCCTGCAGATCTCGGAGCATACGGTGCGCGACTACCTCAAGTTCGCGCGCACCAAACTCGGCTGTGCCACGATCGCCTAGGCCGTATACGAGGCTACGCGGTTGAATTTGATAAAGCCGTGAAGGCTGCCAGCCCCGATGAACGCAGGCTTAACGGCCGGTTCCGGCCCCGTTCAAGCCGAAGGAACCATGATCACTCCTGTTGATGCCAAAGCCGCCGACAACTTGGCGGCCATCCAGCAAAGGAGTTCGAAATGGCAAACATCCTTGCATCCGCGGGAAAGAAGCTCGCGATTGCCGCAGCGCTGGCGCTCGGCCTTTCAGTCAACGCACAGGCCGGGGGAATATCCGGCGAAATCACCATCCAGCATGGCGGTGGCTATCACGGCGGACATGGCGGCGGCTGGCAGGGCCGCCCAGGCGGCTGGCATGGCGGATACCGTGCGGAATGCCGTCCGCGCGAAGCGGTCGACAAGGCCTGGCGCCGGGGCATGC
>JBGSJA010000209.1:0-7405 GCA_041742235.1 Salaquimonas sp.
CAACGGCGCGGTCAGCCATCTCAACGACTGGCTGATGATGATGCCGATCTTCCACGCCGGAAAGCTGGTCAGCTGGGCGGCGATGTTCGGGCACATGACCGATGTCGGCGGCAAGGTTCCAGGTTCCCTGCCGACCGACGCCAAGATGATCTACGAGGAGGGAATGGTGATCCCGCCGACGAAGATCTACCGCAAGGGGATGCTCGTCGAGGAAATCCTGAACATCATGCTGCACAACTGCCGCATGCCGGAATGGAACCGCTCGGACTTCTTCGCCATCATCGCGGCATTGCGCCTTGCCGAGCGGCGCGTCCGCGAGAACATCGACCGCTTCGGCGTCGACACCTACATCTCCGCGATGTGGGACATGCTCGACCGCAACAAGGTTGCGATGGGCGCGATCATCCGCATGATCATTCCCGAAGGCGACCACAAGGCGTATTTCGAGGACTGGATCGACGACGACGGCATGGGCAACGGGCCCTACAAGATCGCCTGCAAGCTTTGGCGCGACGGCGATGTCGCCCATTTCGACTTTGCTGACTCCGATCCGCAGAGCTTCTCCTCGATCAATTTCCTCCTCAACGAGGAAATGTTCAAAATGTTCTTCGGCGCCTTCACCATCAACCTGTTCGACCCGCAGATCCTGTTCAATGACGGGTTTTACGATCTCGTGCATGTGAACATACCGGAAGGCTGCATCCTCAAGCCGAAGAAGCCCGCGGCGCTTTCGTGCCGCACGCACATGCTGGGCCGCATCTTCGACCTGATGGGCGGTCTGCTGGGCCAGGGCGCGCCCGACGCGCTCAACGCGGCCGGATTCTCCGACAGCCCGCATTTCATGTATTCGGGGTTCAACAAGCAGGGCGAATGGTACCAGCTTTTCCAGATCGGCTTCGGCGGCGTGCCGGGAAGGCCCGCGGGCGACGGTCCGGACGGACACTCGATGTGGCCGGCCTTCACCAACGTACCGAACGAGTTCCTCGAAGCGTATTTCCCGCTGCGCATCCGCGAATATGCGACCATCGCGGATTCGGGCGGGGCAGGTCTCCATCGCGGCGGCAATGGCATCACCATTGCCTATGAGATGCTGGAGACAGGCGAAATCTCCATCCATGACGACCGCTGGCTGACCTATCCGTGGGGCGTCAATGGCGGCGAACCCGGTACGCGCTCGACCAAGAAGCTGGTGCGCAAGGACGGGACAGTCGAGAACATCCCGTCCAAATGTGACCGCGTCGCGGTGTCGCCCGGCGACATTCTCTATTTCAATACCTGGGGCGGCGGCGGCTGGGGCGACCCGCTGAAGCGCGATCCGCAGCTCGTGCTCACCGACATGCGGCGCGGCCTCGTGACAGAGGAAGGCGCAAGGCGCTACGGCGTGGTCATCAGGGGCGGCAAGGTGGACGGCGAGGCGACCGCCCGCCTGCGCGACGACATGGCCTCGCGGCGCAAACAGGATGGCCTGTTCAACCGCGGCTTCACGTCCATCGAAGAGCTCAAGGCCCGCTGCAAGGCCGAGACCGGATTTGCGCCGCCCGCCGCGCCGGTGTTCCGCCAATATCTGCGCGCGGCGGAATAGGAGGGCGCAATGTCTGCCGCCGGCACAAAAGGCGATCTTGATGCGAATTATGCGCGCGCCGGCTATCACGCGCGCCAGAAATGGGGCAGCCGGCCCGCGATCATCCTGATCGATTTCGCCAATGCCTATTTCGATCCGGCCTCCCCGCTCTATGGCGGGGAGGGGTGCCGGACCGCACTCGACAATGCCATCAATCTGGCTCCCGCCGCGCGCGCCGCCGGCGTTCCGGTGATCTTCACGGAAGTGAAGTACCAGGCGGGCGGGGCCGATGGCGGGGCGTTCTTTGCGAAGGTGCCGGCCCTTTCCTGCTTCGAAGCCGGGAAGGATACGCAAAGACTCGCCGACGGGCTGGCTGTCGGGCCGCGGGACGCGCTCGTCACCAAGCAATATCCCAGCGCCTTCTTTGGAACCTCGCTCGACGCCATGCTGCGCTGGATGAAGGTCGACACGCTCATGCTGGCCGGCGTCACGACGTCGGGCTGTGTCAGGGCGACGTGCATCGACAGCATCTCGTATGGCTTCGTGACGCTGGTGATATCCGATGCGGTGGGGGATCGCGCTCCCGAGCCGCACGCGGCAAACCTCTATGACATGAGCGCGAAATATGCCGACCTTCTCAGCACGGTCGAAGCAATCGAATACATGCAGGCAGTCCAACAAACCGAAATAGGGAGAACACAGTCATGAAGAAAACGGCATTGACCTTGCTGGGTCTTGCAGCGTCCCTGGCGCTTGCGGGCCCTTCATTCGCGGGCATGGAAGAGGCGAAAGCACTCATCGAGAAGCACAGCAAGCTTCCGACCTTCGAGGCGCCCGGACCGGCATTCGACGCCAAGGCGTGCATGGCAGACAAGAAGATGTTCGTCATTCCTTTGACGAATGCCAACCCGTTCAACGTGGCCATTGCCGAGGGTTTTGCGGACGCGGCCAAGATGGTCGGCTTCGATTTGCGCAACTGGGAAACCCAGCTTGATCCGGCCGGCTGGATCCAGGGGATCAACACCGCGGTCGCCGAGAAGTACACCCTCATCGACCTGCAGGGCGGCCTTCCGGCAGAGGCGCTTGTCCCGCAGATCTCCGAAGCGCGCGCGGCCGGCCTGAAGGTCACCGCCACGCACCTTTATGACGCGACCACGCAGAAAATCCCGGACTTCCTCGACAGCGCGGCCAACACCGACTACGTCACCGTCGGCCAGATCATTGCCGCCTGGGCGATCGTGCAGACCGGGGGCAAGGTAAATGCGCTCGTGCTCGGGCCGGACGAAATCACCCCGACCGCGCCGCTGCGCGACGCAATCCTGGGTTATCTCAAGGACAACTGCCCCGACTGCAAGGCGACCTATATCAACGTCCCGGTGACGGAGTGGGCGACGAAGACGCAGCCGGCGGTGCAGAACGCGCTGCTTGCGGACCCGTCGATCAACTATGTCCTGCCCGTCTACGACTCCATGTCGCAGTTCATCGTGCCGGCCATCCAGATCGCCAACTCCACCGCCAAGATCGCATCCTACAACGGCACGCCCTTCGTGCTCGACATGATGCGTGACGGCGACATCGTCGAGATGAATGTCGGCGAGAGCCTCGGCTGGGTCGGCATGGCGGGAACCGACGCGAACATGCGCCTGCTGTGCGGGCTCGACAAGGTCCAGAAGCTCAACACTCCGGCCTTCATCTTCACTGACGCCAATGTCGCGACGGCCGGAAATCCCGCGACCTTCAACGATGGCTACGGCGACGTCCACAAGGAAGGCTTCGCCAAGCTGTGGGGCATTCAGTGAACTTTCACGAGACGGGACGCGTCGGCACTGCCGACGCGCTTCAAATTTCGCATCTGAGCAAGCGCTTCGGCGGCGCCGTGGCGCTTGACGATGTTTCGCTTGCCGTGCGGCGGGGCGAGGTCCACGGGCTACTCGGCTCCAACGGCTCGGGCAAGTCGACGCTCATCAAGATCCTGTCGGGGTTCCACGCGCCGGAGCCGGGAGCGGAGATCAGGCTTTACGGCGAGAGCCTGGCATTGCCCATCGCCGGCGCGCAAGCCCGCGACCTTGGCCTTGCCTTTGTTCACCAGCATCTCGGCCTCATCCCGTCCCTGACGGTCACCGAAAACCTCAATCTTGGCGCACTTTCCACTACGGATGCATGGGCGATCGACTGGGGCGCCGAACACCGCAAGGCCGCGAAGGTCTTTTCCGAATTTGGACTGGCGCTCAATCCCCGAGCCCCTGTGGGCGAACTTTCGGCGGTACAGCAGGCATTGCTGGCCATCGTTCGCGCCTATGTCGATCTTCGACGCGCCACGGGCAGCCATGCCGACCGTCCCGGCGTGCTGGTGCTCGACGAGCCCACGCCCTTCCTGCCGCGCGCCGGCGTCGAGCAATTGTTCAAGTTGGTGCGGCAATGCACGAAATCGGGAGCCAGCGTGATTTTCGTCAGCCACGATGTCGACGAGGTGCGCGAAATCACCGACCGGGCGACGATCCTGCGCGACGGCCATCTCATCGACACGGTCGTCACGCGCGACACCTCCCACGAGGCATTCGTGGAACGCATCATCGGGCGCAATCTCGACGCCTACCAGGGCGCCCGCAAGGACATGCCGAAAGGCGCGCCGCAAGCAGTCGTGCGCGATCTTGCCGGCGGAGGCGTTGGGCCTGTTTCCCTTGATGTTGCGTGGGGCGAAATACTCGGCCTCACCGGGCTGATCGGCTCGGGCTGCGACACGGTTCCGGCGCTGATCTATGGTGCGCGCAAGGGAACGTCCGGAACGCTCGTCCTTGATGGGCGCGAGACCAGCCTCGCCATGCTGACGCCCGAGGCAGCCATTTCCCGCGGCATGGCCTATCTGCCGGCGGACCGCCTGCGCGAAGCGGGCGTCGGTTCGCTTTCGGTCGGCGACAATGTATCGCTCCCGGTCTATGACCGGATCCGGGGAGCGCTCGGCCTTACCAATACGGCGGTCGAAAGGCATGCAGCGGCGCTTGGCGCTTCATCAGGCGTCAAGCCCAATTTGCCGGCGCTGCCCTTGTCCGCCCTGTCCGGCGGCAATGCGCAAAAGGCGCTGATGGCCAAGTGGCTGCAGACAAAGCCCAAGCTTCTCCTGCTCGACGAACCGACGCAGGGCGTGGATGTCGGCGCCCGCCAGCAGATCTGGGATGCGCTGGATAGCGCCGCCAGTTCGGGCGCGTCGATCATCATCGGCTCGACCGATTACGAGCAGCTTGCGCAATTGTGCCATCGCGTGCTGATCTTCTCGCGCGGCATCGTCGTTGCCGAACTCACGGGTTCGCAGCTGACAAAGGAACAGATCGCGGAATACTGCTACCGATCGCTTCCACAGGCAGTCTGAGGGACGCAAGGAACATGAACGCAATGCAACCGGTGGATTCCATCAAGGCTTACGAGGAGCGCATCGCTACGCTCGAGGCGAAGCTGCACGGCCTCGAACAGGCCATGGAAAGCCGGAATGCGCCGAAAACCACGGACTGGAAGCTTTTCGCGGAGCGTTTCGGCCTGATCGGGGCCTGGATCCTCATCATCCTGTTCCTCGGCTACTACAAGCCGGAGCAGATGTTCGCCTGGAATTCCTACGCCACGATGTTCGGCTCGAACGCCATGGTCGTGGTTCTCACCCTCGCGCTGATGATACCGCTGACCAGTGGCGATTTCGACCTATCGGTCGCCAGCGTGATGGGCCTCACTTCGATGCTGATCGCGGTGCTCAACGTGCGGATGGGCGTCGACATCGTGCCCGCGATCGTGCTTGCGCTGATGGCGGGTGCAATTGTCGGCGCGATAAATGCCTTCTTCATTATCTATTTCGGCGTGCATTCGCTGATCGTCACGTTGGGAACAGGCTATTTCATCAATGGCGTGATCCTTTGGGTCTCGAACTCGGCGACCATCTCGGGCGTGTCTATGGGTTTGGTGAAGGCGGTCATCCTGACGCGGGTCTTCGGAATCCCGATAGGCTTCTACTACGCGCTCGCGCTCACCATCATCGTCTGGTACGTCTTCCAGCACACCAGTCTGGGGCGCCGCCTGCTGTTCGTCGGGCGCGGCAGGGAAGTTGCCCGGCTTTCCGGCGTCAATGTCGATCGCGTGCGGACAGGATCGCTGATTGCTTCGGGCGTCATCGCGGCCTTCGCCGGCATACTCTACACCGGCATGCGCGGCTCGGCCGATCCGTCCTCGGCGCTGGCTTTTCTCCTGCCGGCATTCGCCGCGGCGTTCCTCGGCTCGACCGCCATCTATCCGGGACGGTTCAATGCGCCGGGCGCCTTCGTGGCGGTGTTCTTCCTCTCCACCGGCATCATGGGGCTCAACTTCCTTGGCGTCGACAGCTTCGTGCAGAACCTGTTCTACGGCGGCGGACTGGTGATCGCCGTGGCGATCTCGCAGCTCATCCGCGGCCGCAAGCCGATGGAGTAGCTCAGGCGCGATCGGTGACAGCCTCGATCACGGCCCCGGGTTCAAGACCGGGGAAATGATCGCGAAGCAGTCTCTCCACCTCGACCGGCCCGGACGGGAAATAGCGCCAGCGTTTCCAGGCACTCATCGGCGTGTCGCTGGTGTCGGTCTTCGAGCGCAACCACAGGCGGCCCTTGGCGTAGATGGTGGGAATGCCCTTGTCGGTGAACTTGTTCTGGTTCCCGAGCGCATAGATCGACAATGGCTGCGGACCGCGCGTAAAGACGCCGAGCCCCGCCGAAACGAACGGTATCGTTTCCTTGCGGATGGAAACGCTGTTCCATGCCGGCCGGATCATGAACCCCTCGTCGAGCGACATCGCCGTGCCGGGTGCGCAGCCTGCATTCTTCAGCACGGTATCGACGAATGCGGCCGGCGACAGTGCGTCATCATCATCGATGCGGAAGACATATGCGGTGTCGTCGCCGGCGATCTGCGCAAGCACCGGATCCATCGCGGCGAAATCGCCCTGGTCGTCGACCGCGACGAGGCGCAACCAGGGCCTTGTGGCGGCGAGCGCGTCGAGCGGCGCTCGATGAAGCTGAGGCAAATCCTCGGAGACGAGCACGATGTGGGTGTAGTGCGGGTAGATTCGGGCAATTTCGCCGAAGGACGGCAGGGCGATGGCGTTGAAGAGCTTTGCCCTGTGCGCCATCCGCCGGGGTTGCCAGATGCGTTCGCGCGCGGTGGCGCCGTCCATTCCGCGCGTTGCAAGGAAGCTTCTTCGCGAGATCACCGAGTACCGCGTTATCCCGACGATCCTGACCGTCATCAGTCGTCCCTATCATGGTTTGCGAGCGGATAGTCGTAGAGGCGCGAATTGCCACCGAACATCGCCTGCGTGCGGCCGACGGACCAGCCGATTGACCGCAACCCGATCACCAGCGATGCCTTTCCGTATATCGGAAAGACGAGAAGCAATGCGCCCGAAACCGCCTTCAACAGCGCGCTGGCAGACGTCGCCAGCACAAGCGGAACGGTCAGGCGCTGCGTCTTCATTCGGAAGTGGTTCATCGATTGCGATGCGCCGCGCCAGAACTGGTAGCGTGCGGAAAGGCGCTCGCGCTCGATGGTTTCGTAGACGACCGCATCCGGGCACCAATGGGTCAGGCAACCTGCCTTTCGTGCCGCGCGAAAGAAGGCCGTGTCCGATCCTCCCGTTACCAGCAGCCGCTCGTCGAAGCGCAGTCCGGTGCGTTTCAGCCAGGCGATGTCGCACATCCAGTTGTTCGTCACGATGGTGTATTTGCCGCCCCTTGCCGCCGCCGCCGCCGTCCGCCGGCTCTTGCGGCTTTGCCGGCCCTGCAGGCTGGCGTTGACCATGCCCTGCCAAGCCGTCGAACCAGCGGGAGGCGG
>JBGSJA010000210.1:0-1797 GCA_041742235.1 Salaquimonas sp.
GATCGGCGAGGACGTGGATCGCGAGGGTCTGCTCGATACGCCGTCGCGCGTCGCCAAGGCCTATACCGAAATGTTCTCCGGCTATGACGAGGACCCGCGGGAAGTGCTGGGGCGCACCTTCGAGGAAGTCGGCGGCTATGACGACATGGTGCTGGTCAAGGACATTACCTTCCATTCGCATTGCGAGCACCACATGGTGCCGATCATCGGCAAGGCGCATGTCGCATATTTGCCGGACGGCAAGGTCCTCGGCCTGTCGAAGATCGCTCGCACCGTGGAAATATTCGCCCGCCGCTTGCAGACGCAGGAAAACATGACGGCGCAGATTGCCCATGCCATCGACGATGCACTGACGCCGCGCGGGGTCGCGGTGATGATCGAGGCGGAACACATGTGCATGGCGATGCGCGGGATCAGAAAGCAGGGCTCGACCACGACCACGACCTGCTTTACAGGCCAGTTCCGGAACGAACCGGCCGAGCAGGTCAATTTCATGACACTGTTGCGATTCCGGCGGGACTAGGGCAAGGCGCTGCTGCCTTGCAATCGGGAGGCGGGCGCGGATGTCGGGCGACGGCAACAAGGATGAACTCGAGCAAGGCGAGGCACTGACGCCACGCTTCGGCGCGGACGGCCTTGTGACGGCCGTCGTTACCGATGCGCTGAGCGGACAGGTGCTGATGCTTGCGCATATGAACGCGCAATCCCTGACGCGCACCATCGAAACCGGCGAGGCCTGGTACTGGAGCCGTTCCCGCCAGGAACTGTGGCACAAGGGCGCTACCTCGGGCACCATCCAGAAAGTGGTGGAGATGCGCATAGACTGCGACCAGGACGCCATCCTGCTGAAGGTGAAGGTTCAAGGAACGGGAGCAACCTGCCACACCGGAATGCGAAGCTGTTTCTATCGCCGTATCGTAAAAGACGGTGGCAATGTCCGCCTGGTGCGCGATGAGGAAGCGCCGCTATTCGACCCGGATGTCATTTACGGGGCCTGATTTTCAGAAGAACCCGTAAAAATTGTCTCGCATCGGAACGAATTTATCCTTTAATCATAAATTCAGGCGTAACTTTTCAGGTACGGGCTTGCGCGGCAAGAGAACAAGCTGCCAAGCAGGCCTTTGGACGGCGGTCTTTCATGTTGAGCATATTGGGTTTGCTTGCGGGAGAACCATTCACCTCCCAAACCGGCGCCCCGGCGGGCCATGGCTTCGTGGACGCAAGCGCGCTTGAAGCGGCTGCCGACCCGGCAATCGATGACAGCCAGCAGCTTCAGCACAGGCTCTACAAATCCGGCGGCATCGCGCTGGCACTGGGCGGCGGCGCCGCCAAGGGGTGGGCCCATATCGGCGTCTTGCGCGCGTTCGAGGAAGAAAAAATCCCCGTTTCGATGATCGCGGGAACGTCGATCGGCGCGCTGGTCGGCGGCTGCTACCTTGCGGGCAAGCTTGACGACCTCGAGGAGTTCGCACGATCGCTGACACGCTCAAACATCATCCGCTTCATGGATTTCTCGATTACCGGTTCGGGCATCATCGCGGGCGCGCGCCTTGCCGCGACCCTCGACCGGCACATGCACGGCCTGACGATCGAACATTTGCCGATGCCTTTCGTCAGCGTTTGTACCGACATCCGCACCGGTCATGAAATCTGGCTGAGCGACGGACCGTTGATCGAAGCGCTGCGGGCTTCCTATGCGCTGCCGGGCGTATTCGCACCGATCGTTCATGGCGGGCGGCATCTCGTCGATGGCGCGCTGGTCAATCCGGTGCCGGTTTCCGCCTGCCGTGCATACGA
>JBGSJA010000211.1:0-7482 GCA_041742235.1 Salaquimonas sp.
CTTTCCGCTTGAGAGAATCGTCCGCGCCGTCTATTTTCAAGCTCTCTTTCCCGAATGCCCAGCATACGGCCGGCGACCATGGCGTCGCACGATGGCCCGCATTGGCGGCATCCCCGTTTTCTCCCGAGCGCATGACCTTTCAAGAATAGCGCAGAAAGTATCTCCTTCATGGAACAGATGAAATTACAGGAACTCAAGGCCAAGACGCCGACGGATCTCGTCAGCTTTGCCGAGGGCCTGAACGTCGAGAATGCCAGCACGATGCGCAAGCAGGAGCTGATGTTCGCGATTCTAAAGAGCCTTGCCGAACAAGATGTCGAAATCATTGGCGAGGGCGTCGTCGAAATATTGATGGACGGTTTCGGCTTCCTGCGGTCGGCCAGCGCCAACTATTTGCCCGGCCCGGACGATATCTACATCTCGCCTTCGCAGATCCGGCGTTTTTCGCTGAAGACCGGCGACACCGTGGAGGGCCCGATCCGCGGACCCAAGGAAGGCGAGCGGTATTTCGCACTCCTCAAGGTGAACACGATCAATTTCGAGGATCCCGAAAAGATCCGCCACAAGGTGCATTTCGACAATCTGACGCCGCTCTACCCCAATGAGCGGTTCAAGATGGAAATCGACAATCCGACGACGAAAGACCTGTCGGCCCGTGTGATCGACCTGGTGGCGCCGCTCGGCAAGGGCCAGCGTGGACTGATCGTTGCACCGCCGCGAACCGGCAAGACGGTGTTGCTGCAGAACATCGCCCATTCGATCACGGCGAATCACCCGGAGAGCTATCTCATCGTGCTGCTGATCGACGAGCGCCCCGAGGAAGTGACCGACATGCAGCGTTCGGTAAAGGGCGAGGTGGTGTCCTCGACCTTCGACGAACCGGCAGCGCGGCACGTCCAGGTCGCCGAGATGGTCATCGAAAAGGCCAAGCGCCTGGTCGAACATGGCCGCGACGTCGTGATCCTGCTCGATTCGATCACCCGTCTCGGCCGTGCCTACAACACGGTGGTGCCATCGTCGGGCAAGGTGCTGACCGGCGGCGTCGACGCCAATGCGCTGCAGCGGCCGAAACGCTTCTTCGGCGCGGCCCGCAATATCGAGGAAGGCGGGTCGCTGACGATCATTGCGACCGCGCTGATCGATACCGGCAGCCGCATGGACGAGGTGATCTTCGAAGAGTTCAAGGGAACCGGCAACTCGGAAATCGTGCTTGACCGCAAGGTGGCCGACAAGCGCGTGTTCCCGTCGATCGACATTCTCAAGTCCGGAACCCGCAAGGAGGATCTGCTGGTCCCGCGTGCGGACCTTCAGAAGATCTTCGTGCTCCGCCGCATCCTGTCTTCCATGGGAACGACGGACGCGATCGAGTTCCTGATCGACAAGCTCAAGCAGACGAAGACCAATGCCGAGTTCTTCGACACGATGAACACCTGACGGCAGGTTTCACACCTGCGACGATTGAAGCGCGGCGGCCAGTTCCGCCGCGGTTTTCACGGGGCGGGAACAGGCCTGTTGCGTACAAATAATTGCCTGCGGATCGTCGGAAAACGGTGCAATTTCAAAGCCAAAAAATGTAGCCGGCTTATCTTCCGTGACGATATCGAAAGTGAGGGCCGGGTCGGCAATCCTGCGGATTTCATCAAGGAATGATTCGGCTCCGGCACGATCGCCAGCCTGAATGGTCACGTGGCGCTGGCGCTGGATCGTGTCGAGGGCATTGAAATATCCTGCCACGCCGTATCGTGAACCGGCTGCGAAGCCGTGAAGGTTCCGCGTGACTTCCCAGACCTGTTCCATCAGCTTTTCATCGCCTGACAGTGTGGCGAGACGCGCGAGGCCTTCGAGGATCTGCGATGCGCCAGACGGATTGGCTTCATCCATGTCGGCGCGGGGCCGGGTGATCAACGCTTCGGCTGTAATGGAAGTCAGGAAGTAGCCGCTGGCGCCGTCGGCATAGTCGGCATCCAGCACCGCCTGCCAACCCCGAGCGAGTTCAAGATACGATTCCTTGCCGGTAACTTCGAACAAGGTCAGTGCAGCGTTGATCATCGCGCCGTAGTCGGTTGCCATGGCCGGCCGGACTGATACGCCCTCGCGCCAGGAATGCGAAAGCTTGCCGCCGTCGTTCATCGATTCGGCAATGAAACGAAAGGCGTATTCTGCCAGTGCGAGCCACTCGCCGGACTTGAAGGTGAAAGCGGCTTCGGCAAGGGCTCGGATGAAATAGCCGTTCCAGTCGGCAAGGATCTTGTCGTCGAGACCAGGCCGTACGCGCTGCTCGCGGGCTGTCAGGAGCTTTCCGCGCAAGCTCTCGAGGCGTGTTTTGGTCTCTTCGTCCAGGGGCGGGGCGTGCAGCCGGTTGAGGATGGTGTGGCCTTCGAAGTTGCCGCCGGGTGTGACACCATAGTGCAGCTTGAAAAGCGCGGTCTCGGGACCCAGCAGATCATCGATCTGTGCTTCGCTCCAGACATAGAACCTTCCTTCTTCCCCCTCTGAGTCGGCATCTAGGCTGGATGCAAATGCGCCGCCCTGCATCCGCATTTCGCGCACGGCCCAGCCAATAGTCTCCTCGATTCGGCGGCGGAACAAAGGCCTTGGCTCGAGTTTGAACGCCCAGACCAGCGCGCGCAGGTAATGTGCGTTGTCGTAGAGCATCTTTTCAAAATGCGGCACAAGCCATTTGTCATCGACGCTGTAGCGCGACAAGCCGCCGCCGAGATGGTCGTAAATGCCGCCTTCGCTGATGCGCTCGATCGTATGGAGGAAGGCCTCGCCATATTTCGAGTGTGCATCGCCCCGCGCGGCGCGCAGCCAGACTTCGGTCAGCGGCGCGTTCGGGAATTTCGGCGCGCCGCGGATACCGCCGTTTTCGGCGTCGTAAAGCGTCAACAGGTTCCGGGCAAAGTCGGCGACATCGTCCGGCGCGGGGAGGTTCTTGGCGGATTCGGACTTCGACAGGGCATGCAGATGGTTTTGCAGTGCAGCGCCATTTTGTAGAAGCTTGTCGCGCTCGGTTTGCCAGGCATTGGCGATGGCGCGCATGATTTCGGGAAAACCCGGTCGCCCGTATCGCCGTTCCGGCGGGAAGTATGTCCCGCCCCAGAAGGGCCGTCCCTGCGGGTCGAGGAACATGGTCATCGGCCAACCGCCTTGCTCTCCCATGGCTTGAAGCGCAGCCATGTAGATGTGGTCTATGTCGGGCCGTTCCTCGCGGTCCACCTTAACGTTGACGAAGAGTTCGTTCATCACGGCTGCTATGGCGTCGTTTTCGAAGCTTTCATGCGCCATGACATGGCACCAGTGGCAAGCGGCATAGCCGATGGACAGAAGTATCGGCTTGCCGGTGGCATGGGCTTCCGCCAGTGCCGCCGGGCCCCATGGTCGCCAGTGAACCGGGTTGCCGGCGTGCTGGCGCAGATAAGGGCTGGATTCATCGGCAAGTAGGTTGCGCGGTTGCCATTGTTGGTTCATGACGCGTTCCGTTTCGTGTGGCTTTCGGAGCATATAGGACGGTGACGCAGGAATCGGACACCATTTTCGCGCTATCCAGCGGGCATCCGCCTTCCGGTGTCGCGGTAGTCCGGCTTTCGGGGCCAAGGAGCCGATTCGCTCTCGAAACGATCGCTGGCGATCTGGCGGCGCCGCGTTTTGCCGCGCTGCGCAAACTCACAGATCCGCGAAGTGGCGCCGAACTCGACCGCGGGCTGGTGCTCTGGTTCCCGGCGCCCGCGAGTTTCACCGGCGAAGATTGCGCCGAGTTTCATATTCATGGTGGAGTTGCCGTCATTGAGGCCATGCTGGGCGCGCTCGCCGGCCTGCCCGGCCTGCGCATGGCGGTAGCCGGAGAGTTTTCCCGGCGCGCATTCGAGAACGGAAAGCTTGATCTCACCGAACTCGAGGGGCTTTCCGACCTGGTCGCTGCGCAAACCGAGGCCCAGCGACGGCAGGCGGTGGCGCAGGCAGGCGGGGTGCTGCGCAAGAAACTTGAAGAATGGCGCCGGCGGATCATAGCGATGCGGGCTGCCGTTGAAGCCGGTTTCGATTTTACCGACGAAGACGATGTACCTGAGGATGTGAGCGGCAGTGTCTGGCGCGAGGCCGGAGAACTTGGCGGCGAGATCACGGGTTTTCTCGAGGATGGCAATGCCGGCGAGATTGTCCGGGGCGGTTTCCAGATTGTTCTGATGGGCGCCCCGAACTCCGGCAAGTCGAGCCTTCTCAACGCCTTGGTGCGCCGCGAGGCCGCAATCGTTTCTCCGGAGGCCGGAACGACGCGAGATCTTGTCGAAGTTTCGTTGGACTTGTCGGGGTTCAAGGTGGTCCTCGTTGACACGGCGGGGATCAGGGAGACAGGTGGCCTGATTGAACGCGAGGGAATGCGGCGCGCCCGCGAAAGGGCGCGCGCTGCTGACCTCGTGATTTGGCTCACGGCCATGGATTTACCGGATGATGCGCCTGGTCCGGGGCTTGCCGTGCCGGTGTTGCAGGTGCGCTCAAAAGACGATTCGGGTGCGTTACGAGAGGGTTCGGTCTCGGTGGTGCGGGAAGGCGGCATCGATTGGCTGATCGGCACGATCACAGCAATTGTCGCTTCGAAGGGACTGCCCGGCGAAACGGCGGTGGTTACGCGTGCCCGGCACCGGGAAAGCCTGTTGGCTTGCGCCGGTTGGCTAGATGAAGCGTGGATGTCCGAAACCATGGCGCCGGAGCTGCGGTCTGAGTTGTTGCGTGCCGCGGGCGACGAAATTGGTCGTATCACCGGAAAGGTGGATGTGGAGGATCTGCTCGACCGGATTTTTGCGGAATTCTGCATCGGCAAATGATTCACGTGAAACAGGATCGCTGATCGTGGCAAAGTGTTTCACGTGAATCACTTTTGACCGGCGGTGCGAATTGGCTTAGAAGCACGGCTTTGCAGAAAACCCCGGAAATGAAAGCAATGCCGTACCAGGCCGACAGTTTCGATGTGATCGTGATCGGTGGCGGCCATGCCGGCACTGAGGCTGCGGCGGCATCTGCGCGCATGGGTGCCCGCACCGCGCTGGCAACGCATCGCATTGATACCATTGGTGTCATGTCCTGTAATCCGGCGATAGGCGGGCTTGGAAAAGGCCATCTGGTGCGGGAAATTGATGCGCTGGATGGGATCATGGGACGTGCGGCCGATCTCGGCGGCATACAGTTTCGCATGCTCAACCGGCGCAAGGGTCCCGCCGTACGTGGTCCCCGTACGCAGGCGGATCGCAAACTGTACAGACAGGCAGTGCAGCAATTGATTCGGGAGCAGAACGATCTGCACGTGGTCGAAGGCGCGGTGGAAGACCTCGCAATCGACGGCGGCGCGGTGACAGGTGTCGTCCTTTCGGATGGGCGGTACTTGCGGGCGGGATCGGTGGTGCTGACGACAGGTACCTTCCTGCGCGGCCTCATTCACATTGGTGAACGCCAATTCCCGGCCGGACGCTTGGGCGAAGCGCCTTCGAACGGTCTTTCCGGAACGCTGGAGCGTGCCGGATTTGCGCTAGGGCGTTTGAAGACGGGAACGCCGGCGCGGTTGGAACGCCGTTCGATCGACTGGGCCGGCATCGAAAGGCAGGCCGCCGATGAGGACCCGGTGCCGTTCTCCACGCTCACCGACAAAATCCGCAATCCGCAAATCGAGTGCGGGGTGACCCGCACCACGCCCGCCACGCACCGGATCATAGAAGAAAACATCCACCGCTCGGCGATGTATTCCGGGCAAATTGCGGGTGTCGGTCCACGGTATTGCCCCTCGGTGGAGGACAAGATCGTTCGGTTCGGTGAACGCGACGGTCACCAGATCTTCCTTGAACCCGAGGGGCTGGATGACGACACGGTCTATCCTAACGGCATTTCAACGTCGCTGCCGGAAGAGATCCAACGCGCCTTCATCGCGACGATACCCGGGCTTGAAAAGGCAGTGATCCTGCAGCCCGGCTATGCGATCGAGTACGATCATGTCGATCCGCGGGAATTGCGGCCGAGCTTGGAGACGCGGCGCATTGGCCGATTGTTTCTGGCAGGGCAGATCAATGGCACGACGGGTTATGAGGAAGCAGGCGCGCAGGGACTGGTCGCCGGTATCAATGCCGCCCGCAAGGCCGGCGGCGGTGAACCGGTGCACTTCTCGCGCACGTCCAGCTATATCGGGGTGATGATCGACGATCTGGTGACGCGCGGCGTCAGCGAACCCTACCGCATGTTCACCTCCCGGGCGGAGTATCGCCTGTCGCTTCGCGCCGACAATGCGGACCAGCGCCTTACGCCTGCCGGACTGGCAGCCGGATGTGTGGGTGGCGCAAGAATGCAGTCCTTTGCCGCAAAGATGCGGCAGATCGATTCGGCAAGGGA
Organism: Salaquimonas sp.; assembly: GCA_041742235.1. Taxonomy (GTDB): domain Bacteria; phylum Pseudomonadota; class Alphaproteobacteria; order Rhizobiales; family Rhizobiaceae; genus BOKV01. The sequence goes on from JBGSJA010000211.1 coordinate 6,373, forward strand.
ACGATTGCAGTCATTGAGCATCACGCCGAACGAAGCGTCAGCGCGCGGCGTCCGCTTGAACCAGGACGGTATCCGCAGGACAGGCTGGGACCTTCTTTCCTATCCCGAGTTCGAGTTCGATACCGTGGCCAGGTTGTGGCCCGAACTGGAAAACATCGATGCTCCGATCGGTGCGCAGGTAAAGATCGAGGCGGCCTATTCGGTGTACCTGGATCGGCAGACATCCGACATTGCAGCGGTGGAGCGCGAGGAAGCGCTCGCGATTCCGGAGGAATTCGACTACCGGGCGCTATCCGGCCTGTCCCATGAATTGGTGCAGAGGCTGGAGCGTGTTCGCCCGGCGAGCCTTGGCCAGGCCGGACGGCTCGAGGGGATGACTCCGGCGGCGACCACGCTGATTCTAACACATCTCAAGCGAACCCGGCGCGATTCCAGACAAGCGGCTTCCGGGCAGGCATAGGAAATGTCCGGCCCCTCTGTCGCCGATTCGGACCTGATTGCGAGCATCTATCCGGTTTCACGTGAAACAATCGACCGGCTATCCATTTACCGGCAATTGCTCGAGATTTGGCAGGCCAAGACTAATCTCGTCGCGCCCAACACGCTCGGGCAATTCTGGTCTCGGCATGTCGCGGACAGCATGCAGGTCAAGGCATTGGCGCCCGACGCCCGGCGCTTCGCCGATCTTGGCAGTGGCGGCGGTTTCCCGGGCATGGTGCTGGCCATCGCCAATGCGGGGGCGGATGGCGCGCAGCACCATCTCGTCGAGAGCCTTGCAAAGAAGTGCGCCTTTCTGCGGGAGGTTGTCCGGGCGACCGGCGCGCCCGTCACGATACACAACGAGCGAATCGAATCGGCTGCGGAACGGCTGGCGCGGCTTGACCCGGAGCTGCAAGTTGTGACGGCAAGGGCGCTCGCGCCGCTGAAGGAATTGCTGCCGCTCGCCGCGCCATTGCTGCAAGCCGGGGCAACCGGCATCTTCCACAAAGGCCGGGAATATCTGCGCGAGATTGAAGAATGCCATGGTTTGTGGCGGTTCGATCTGGTAGTACACCACAGCAGGATCGAGGCGGGGTCTGCCCTGCTGGAAATCCGGAACCTCAGGCCGGC
>JBGSJA010000212.1:0-7968 GCA_041742235.1 Salaquimonas sp.
GGCCGCAGTGACGGTGATCCTCGAGAAGCTCGACCATTCGCTGGTCAACAAGTTGAGGCGGGGCTTGCGCGAATCTTTCCCTGCGCTTGACGATCTATTGCCGCCGATCCAGGCGGCCGGCCGTGTCCGCCCGCAGGCCGATATCGAAGCGGAAGTATTTTCCATCATCGCCAATGTGCCGGACGTTCGCGCCTACAAGCTCAATGACCGCGGCGAGCGCGACATTACATTCAACGTCCTTTCGGACAATGATGCCGACCTCAATTCGGCCATCGCACTTCTGGAAGCGAAACTGCGTACGGTCGATGAACTCGAATATGTCAGTTCGACGGGCGCATTGCCCCGGCCTGAAATCCAGATCGTGCCCCGGCCCGAACAGGCCGCGCGCCTTGGCGTCACGACCCAGCGGATCGCGGAAACCATCCGCGTCGCGACCATCGGCGACAGCGATGCTGCGCTTGCCAAGGTTTCAGTCGACAACCGCCTGATCCGCGTCCGGGTGCAACTCGACAAGGACCTGCGGACCGATATCAGCCGCATCGGCGTGCTGCGTGTGCCGACGAACACCGGCGGCAGCGTTCCCTTGAGCGCGGTGGCCGACATTCGCATCGCCGACGGTCCGAGCAAGATCGACCGCCTGAATCGTCAGCGCAAGGCATCCATCGGTGCGGACCTGCCCAATGGCGTTGCGCTCGACACGGCGACCGCGAAGTTCAAGGAGGTCGCCGCCACGGTCGAACTTCCCGCAAGCGTCCGCATCGCGGAAACGGGCGATGCTGAAATCCAGCAGGAGCTGCTGCAAAGCTTCCAGGAGGCAATGCTTCTGGGCCTCATGTTGGTGTTGACGGTACTGATCCTGCTGTTCCGCAATGTCATCCAGCCCTTCACCATCCTGTTCTCGCTGCCGCTCGCAATCGGCGGCGTGGCGGCGGCGCTGATCCTGACGGGAAGCGCGGTGTCGATGCCGGTATTGATTGGCATATTGATGCTGATGGGCATCGTCACGAAGAACGCCATCCTGCTGGTCGACTTCGCCATCGAGATGATCGCACGCGGCATGAACCGCTACGAGGCGATGATCGAGGCTGGCCGCAAGCGCGCGCGTCCGATTGTCATGACGTCCATCGCCATGTCGGCGGGCATGTTGCCGTCGGCGCTTGGCGTCGGCGAGGGCGGCTCGTTCCGCGCGCCGATGGCGACGGCGGTGATTGGTGGCATCATCGTTTCGACGGTGCTGAGCCTGATCGTGGTGCCGTCCTTCTTCCTCATCATGGACGACGTGTCGCGGATGCTCGGCTGGATCTTCAGCCGCTTCATCGGACCGAAGGAAGCCGAGCCGGAAGAGCCGGCCGCGCATATCCTGGCCGAGGCAATCGCCGGCAACAGCGAGGAAATCGAGCATCTGCGCCGGCGGCTACAGGCCGTCGAGGAAACCCGGCGCCCGGGCCGTACGCGCCTCAAGGCCGCCGAATAAGGCAAGTCGCCGGGTAATGCCGGCGGCCTTTTCACAGGCTCGAGAGCTTGCGCCGTACCTTGGCAAGATAATCGGCGCGCGACTGCGGCGAAGAAAGATCCATCAGGTAATGCGCCAGGAAGAAGGTCCTGCAGCGCGGCGCGCAAAGCGCGCGTATGCCGCGCAAGATCGTCTTTCGGCCCGGATGCCCGACGAGCCATGACCACCACATCGGCGCGCCGCAGGTCGTGATCACGCCCAGCTTCTTGATGTTTGTCATCAGGGGTTTGATGGCGCCGCCGTCGCGCGAAATGGAGAAAGCCGTCTCCGGCGTCCATATCCGGTCCAGCCAGCCCTTGAGCATTGCCGGCAGGCCGTACCACCAGGTCGGATAGACGAAGATCAGCGCCTCGGCCCACTTCAGCTGCGCCACGTGTTCGGGAGCGGGGTTGTCGCCGGCCTCGAAGTCGTTGTATCGGCGGCGTTCGTCCGCCTGCATGACCGGGTCGAAGCCCTCGGCGTAAAGGTCGATCAACCGCACTTCGTGGCCCTTGGCCGCCAGCGTTTCCATCGCGGCATCGCGCAGCGCGGCGCAAAAGCTCTCGGGCACGGGGTGGCAATAGACCAGCAGCACGCGCATCAAAAGGAATCCATGCCGCGGCGAACCTTTTCCATGAACCGGCTTCGGCTTTCGTCGGTGGAACGATTCATGTCGTAATGGGCGAGGTAGGGCATCGGCGCGCCGGGCTTGACCTGCACCCGGATGACCCTCTGCACCAGCTTGCGCGGCGGGTCGCCCAGCACGAATGCGCGCCATCGCGGACCGCCATAGGTGGTGACTGTGGCCACCTTGGCGATGTGCCGCAGGGCAGGGCGCACCCGCCCGTCAACAATGTCGAAGGAAACGCCGGGCAGGAAGACCCGGTCAAAATAGCCCTTCAATATCGCCGGGAAGCCGAAATTCCACACCGGAAAGGACAGCACCAGCGCCTCGGCACGGCGCAGCCGCTCCACATGCCCGCGCACCGGCTCGATGTTGATGGCAGTGTCGTGATAGGCGAGCCGCTCCTCGCGCGTCAGCCGCGGGTCGAAGCCCTCGGCATAGAGATCGCAATCGTCGATCTCGTGGCCGCGGGCGGCAAGGCGTTCGAGAACAAGGCGGTGCAGCGCACCGTTGAAGCTTTCGGCAACCGGGTGGGCATGCAGCACCAGGACGCGCATCACTCAGCCTGCCTTTTGCAATCCCTTGAACAGCCAGACGCCGGACTTGTAGTCGTAGTCCGGATCGTCCCAGGCGATCATCTTGCCGGGATTGAGCAGGCCCTTGGGGTCGGCCTCGCGCTTGAAGGCAAGCTGCACTGCGTCGGTCTGCTTCATGCCGCCTTCTTCCAGCGTGTAGCGGTGGGGATTGAAGATCGGCGCGCCAAGCGCGTTGAACGTGTCGATGATCTCGTCAAGCCGCGCCTCGGTGGTGAAGCGCACCAGCGGCAGGCCGAAACAGGTGATGTCGCCGTCGAAGCGCACGAATTCGAGGTGGTCGTAAACCTCGCCGGGGAACATCGAGTGCAGCTTTTCCACCAGCGCCAAATGGCCGGGGAATGGGTAGAGCACCTGCAGGTAGGTGATCACCGGATCGACCCGCAGCGCCCGCAAGGTTGTGTGGTTCCAGGTCAGCTCATAGCCATGGGGAATGCCCTTCAGTTCGGCGTCCCTCATGGCGGATGAATCGAACACGATCCGCGCATCCCGCAAGCGGCAGAAGGTGCGATAGGCGTCGAGCGACTGCGGCGCCACCATCGCCACCACGACATTGTCCTTTGCGGTCACGAATTTCTGGTGCCGCTTGAAATAGTCGAAGGCGACCGGCGCCGCGATGACGCTATTGAGCTTGACCAACAGGCCGTCGGCGCGGCCAAGGTCATTGCCGAACCTTGCCGCATCCATGAAATCGTCGAATGCGACGATCACGTCCACCCAGTCATAGGCGGCGGTCAACGGCATCTCCACTTCGGTGATGATGCCGTTGGTCCCGTAGGCGTGCGTGACCTTGTGCAGGTCCGAGCCCGTCAGTTCCAGCACGCGCGGCTCGGCTTCCATGGTGACGACGCGCAGGCGAATGACATTTCCGATGTCGCGAAGGCCGCCCCAGCGCGTCGAACCGACGCCGCCCGATCCGCCGGCGATGAAGCCGCCGATGGTCGCGGTTCCGGTGGTCGAGGGATGGATGCGCAGCTCCTGCATCGAGTGCGCGCGCGCCGCTCTGTCGATGTCGGCGCAAATGACGCCGGGTCCGCAGATGACGCGTCCGGGATGAATGGCGCGGATGTCGTTCATGTCGGCGAGCGAAAGCACGATGCCGCCCGACAGCGGCATGGCCTGGCCGTAATTGCCGGTACCGGTGCCGCGCGGCGTTACCGGAACATCGTGCCGGTAGCAGGCCTTGAGCACGCGGATCACCTCCGCCTCGTTGCGCGGGGAAACGACCAGGTCGCCGACGATGTGGTCGAGGCGTTCCTTGAGCACTGGCGAGTACCAGTAGAAGTCGCGGCTCTTCTGCTTTACGATGGCCGGGTTGTCCTCGACCGCGATGCCGTCGATCTCCGCGCGGAAGGCTGCAAGGTCGCTCATAAGGCGGGCTCCATCAGGGGGTCAAGTTCGCTGTAGTCAGGTACAGTTGTGGTTGTCGGAACGCCGTCGCGGTAGACGATCCGCCCTGTCTCGGGACGCGACAGCAGTTCGGTCCAGCTTCGGCCCTTGAACGCGATGAAGTCGGCCGCCGCGCCGGGATCCAGCCGTCCGGCATCGATACCCATGGCCTTTGCCGGGTTGGAAAGCACCGTGTTCGGCCAGTCGGCCACCGGATGGTCGAAATGCAGCGTTCGCGTTGCCATGCGGTAGACTTCCAGCATGTCGAGATCGCCATAGGCATGGAACGGATCGCGGGTGTTGTCTGAGGCGACGCAGACATTGATGCCGCGCGCTTTCATTTCGTGTACCAGCGTGACGCCGCGCCAGCGCGGCGTCGTGCAATCCGATCGCCGGTCCTGCAGGTACATGTTGCACATGGGCAGCGACACGACGCTGATATTGCTTTTCGCCACCAGGTCCAGCGTGTGCAGCACATGCGCGTCGGGCTGGCGGGCGAGCGAGCAGCAATGGCCGATCAGGATGCGGCCTTGATAGTCGTGCCGAAGCGCGGCGGCCGCGATCCGCTCCAGCGAGATCGCCTCGACATCATCGGTCTCGTCGGCATGGAAATCGAGTTCCAGCCCGTTATCGATCGCCGCGCGGAACATGCGGTCAAGCAGTTCGTCAAGATCCGGCATCATGTAGGTGACCGCGCCAAGCACTCCGCGATGGCGCCGCACGGTCGAAACCATCCGGGCAAACCAGTCGGCGTCGCGCGCCTGGTCGATGCCGAAAAGGCAGGCCGCCTGCAATTCGATCCGGCCTTTCCAGCGTTCCCGCATGAAGTCGAAGACAGGCCAGGAAATTTCCTCTTGCGGCGGCACGCTGTCGAGATGGGTGCGGATCGCCTTGGTGCCATGGGCATAGGCGCATTTGAGCGCGAATTCCATCCGCGCCTCGACATCGTGCGCGGCCCAGTTGGCGGCGCGGTCGTCCGCCACCGAATTCAGCGCGCCCATGAAGCTGCCGTCCGGATTGGGGCGGCGATGCCAGATGTGCCCCTTGTCGAGATGGGTATGGCAATCGACGAATGCCGGCATGACAATCGGGTAATGCCCGCGCGGATCGGCGCCCGAGGGCGTCACGGAGGCAATCCTGCCGTCGCGGATAGCGATGTCGTAAACGCCGAAACCATCCCCGTCGTGCTGTGCCGTTGGCGTGGAAAGGGCCGTGCTGTGCAGCCTGACCGCGGGAAGTTCCATGCTCATCGCTCCTGCTTCAGGGCACTTTCGTGCCAGCGCCGCAATATCAGGTTCGAAACGAGCGCCAGCAGAAGGAAGATCAAGATACCCGTGAAGGATATGAGGATCAGCGCGGCAAACAGGCGCGGCGCGTTGAGCCGGTAGCCGGCCTCGATGATGCGGCTGGCGAGGCCCGAAGACTGTCCGGCCGAGCCCGCCACGAATTCGGCCACCACCGCGCCGATCAGCGCAAGGCCTCCCGCGATCCGCAGGCCGCCGAGGAAGTAGGGCATCGCGGCCGGAAGGCGCAAATGCCACAGCGTCTGCCAACGCGTCGCGCCATTGAGCTTGAACAGGTCGAGCAGGTTGCGGTCGACGGAGTTGAGGCCGAGCGTCGTATTGGATAGGATCGGGAAGAAGGCGACGATCCAGGCGCACAGCAGCAGCTTCGCGGTCTGGCTGTCCACATAAATGTTGATCAGCGGGAAGATCGCAACGATCGGCGTGACCTGCAGGATCACCGCGAAGGGGAAGAAGGACATTTCCACCCATTTCGACTGGGTGAAGAGAACCGCCAGCCCCACGCCGCCGAGGACTGCGAGTAGCAGAGACAGGAAGGTGATCCGAAGCGTCACCAGCAGCGAGCCGAACAGCAATCCGGCGTCAGTGTAGAGCGTGCCGAGCACTTCGTGCGGGCGGGGCAGGATATAGCGCGGAATGCCGTTCCACACACAGATGCGGTCCCAAAGGACGACGGCGGTCACCATGATGATGATCGGGAACAGCCAGCGGCCGACCGCCTCGAAACGGCGCTCGCGCAGGCGGCGGGCCTCTTCCGGGTCGAGCGCCATGCCGGCGGAGTGGGCGAGTTCTTCAGTGGATGCCATGATCGTTTCCGCTGCCGCCCATCGCCTTCGCCAGCAGGGCGGAAGCCCGGCGGGTCAGTTCGCCGTAGTGAACCGAGGACCTGAATGCCGCCTCGCGCGGATAGGGCTCGTCCACGTCCATTTCCTCGAAGATGCGACCGGGCTTGGCGGCCATAACAACAATGCGGTTCGACAGGAACACGCTTTCGAAAACAGAATGCGTGACGAATACGACGGTGAAGCCCTCCGCCTGCCAGAGCTTCAGGAGATCGTTGTTGAGCTGGAAGCGGGTGATTTCATCGAGCGCAGCGAAAGGCTCGTCCATCAGCAGCATTTTCGGTCGAACGACAAGCCCGCGCGCGATGGAGACGCGCATCTTCATGCCGCCGGAAAGTTCGCGCGGGACCGAGTTTTCGAAACCGGTCAGGCCAACGCTGGCGAGTACGGATTCGACGCGCCCGGCAGCATCCTTGCGCGACACGCCCTGCAGGCGCAACGGCAGCCAGACATTATCGAAAACGCTCGCCCAGGGCATCAGGGTCGGTTCCTGGAATACGAAGCCGAGGTCGGTCTTGCCCATTCGCGGGCCGCGCCAGTCGAGCACGCCGGACGTTGGAGAGGAAAGGCCGGCGATCAGCCGCAAGGCGGTGGACTTGCCGCAGCCCGACGGCCCGAGCAGCGACAGGAAATCACCCTGCCGGATCGTGAGGTTCACGTCCGACAGGGCGATGGTGCCATTGGCAAAGGTCTTGCCGACGGAACGCAGGATGAGTTGCGTCTCGCCGGCATGCGCCTGAGGCCTTTTTTCTGCACTGCTCACATTCACGGGGCCGTTCCCTTGCAGGGGCCGTGCACCTTACTTCTTGAGGTCAAGCCCCACGCCCTTGTTCACGAAGTCCAGCGTGTAGGCCTTCTTGATGTCGATGCCGGCTTCCATGACGCCTGCCTTGACCATCTTGTCGTAGAAGCTCTGCATGCGTTCGTCGGTCATTGCGCCGATGCCGAGCTTCTCGGTGTCGCCGCTGTCGACGATGCCGTATTCCTTCATCTTGTCGATCGAGAAGGCGATCTGCTCGTCGGTGATATCCGGATTGTCCTTCTTGATCATCGCGTTGGCTGCAGCGTTGTCGCCATAGAGGTAGTTGTACCAGCCCTTGGCCGATCCATCGACAAAGCACTTCACCACCTCGGGGCGCTTGTCGATCGTCTCCTGCATCGTCTCGATCGTGGTGGCGTAGGTGTCGAAGCCGAAGTCGGCGAGCAGGAAAAGGTTCGGCTTGAAGCCGCCTTCCTTCTCCACAGCATAAGGCTCGGAGGTAATGTAGCCTTGCTGGACCGACTTGGGATTGGCAATGAACGGGGCGGGGTTGAACGTGTAGGGGATGCGCTTTGAGGCATCATAGCCCATCTCGGCGATCATCCACTGGAAGTAGCTCTGGAAGCCCTCGTCCGCCAGGATGTACTGCTCGGCGTCCTTGAGGCTTTCCCAGGTGTCGAGACCCTGTCCGGGATGGCTCATCAGCACCTGCGGCTCCTTCTGGAAGGAGGCCGCGACGATGCGCACGGGGATGCCTTCCTTCACGGCCGAGAAGGCCTGCAGCATGTTGCCGCCCATGTAGAAGTCGATCTTGCCGGCAAGCATAAGCGGACGCCCGCTGACCTGCGGCCCGCCCTGGGCGATGGTGACGTCGAGACCGCAAGCGGCGTAGGTGCCGTCGGCGACGGCCTGGTAGTAGCCGCCATGTTCGGCCTGCGCCAACCAGTTCGTCTGGAATGTGAC
>JBGSJA010000213.1:0-2517 GCA_041742235.1 Salaquimonas sp.
AGGATGGTCGGGTCGGTCAGGAGCCAGCGCGCCAGGATCGCCTTTTGCTGGTTGCCGCCCGAAAGTTCCCCGATCGGCTGGCGCAGCGTCGCGAGCCGGATGCGCAGCTTCGCAACGGACTCCTGCGCCAACGCGCGTTCCAGCGCGTGCCGGATGAAGCCCCCCGGCGCGATCTTCTTGGGAATCGCGGCGGTGATGTTCTGTTCGACGGGAAGCGTGCGGAAGATGCCGGCCTGCGCCCGGTCTTCCGGGACGAAGGCAAGGCCCAGCGCGATGGCCTCGCTCGCATCGTTGATCGTTGCCGGCTTGCCGTGAATCTCGATGCTGCCCGACTGCGCCGGTGCAATGCCGAAGATGGCCTTCGCGACATCGGTGCGGCCCGCGCCGACAAGCCCGCCAAGGCCGACGATCTCGCCCTTGCGGACCTCAAGACTGATGTCCTGGAAGAGGCCGGGCGAGGTGAGTTTCGCGACCTTCAGCGCGACGTCGCCGATCTCGGCGCGCTGCTTGTGCAGGTACTCCTTCACGGGCCGGCCGATCATCAGGCGGATGATTTCGCCGTCGTCCAGATTGCCGATTGTGTCGGTGGCGACCTTGTTGCCGTCCCGGAAAATGGTGACGCGGTCGCAGAGCGCGCGCACTTCCTCCAGGCGGTGCGAAATGAAGATGATGGTGCGGCCCTCGTCGCGCAGCCGCCGTGCGATGGTGAAGAGCGTATGGACTTCCTTCGGCGTCAGCGGCGCGGTCGGTTCGTCCATGATGATGAGGCGGCTGTCGGATGCGAGCGCGCGCGCGATCTCGACCATCTGCTGGTCGGCGATGGAAAGCCCGCGCATCGGCCGCGCCGGCTCGATGGAGACACCAAGCAGGTCCATCAGGCGCCTGGCCTCGGCGGTCATTTGCGCCCACGGAACCTTGGCCAGCGGCCCGCCGGCCTCGCGGCCGAGTACGAGATTTTCCGCCACCGAAAGGTCCGGGAAGGACAGCGGTTCCTGATGGATCAGCGTGATGCCGAGCCTTTGCGCAACGATGGGGCTGGGAACCTCGACGGCGGCGCCGTTCAACGCCAGCGTTCCGCGTGTCGGCCGGTGCACTCCGGCAAGGATCTTGGCGAAGGTGGACTTGCCTGCGCCGTTCTCTCCCAGCAGCGCGTGGATTTCTCCGGGTAAAAGGTCAAGATCGACATCGCGCAGCACTTCAACGCCGGCAAAGGATTTGGATATCCCCCGGGCAGAAACGAGCGGCTCGACGGTCCCGACCTTTTCGTGAGCGGCCATCGTATCCTCAGGCTCCGGCAGGCGTTGGCGATTGCGCGTCGATGAGGCCCCGCGATTTCAAATCGGACCAGAAACCGCCGGGAATATCCGCCGCCAGCGAAGCGAGGTTTTCGCGGATTTCGGAAGGGCGCGCGGCGCCGGGTATGGTGGATACCACTGCCGGGTGGGCCAGCACGAATTGCAGGGCGGCGGCGGGCAGGGCGACGCCATGGTCCTTGCATACCGACTCGATGCCGCGAACCTTTGCCTGGATTTCGGGCGAGGCTGCGGCATAGCCATACATCGCCTTGCTGCCCGATCCGGTGACGAGGATGCCGGAGGCAAAGGGCGATCCGATAATGACGGAAACGCCCCGCTTGACGCAATCGGCCATGCCGGTGTGAAGGCTTGCCTGCTCGATCAGCGTGTAGGGCATGGCGACAATGCAGAAATCGAGATCGACCTGAGAAGCGATCTTCTCCAGCGCCGGCGTGGTGTTGATACCCATGCCATAGGCCTTGATGTCTCCGGACTTCTTGAGTTCCTGCAGGGCCGCGATTCCCGAGCCATGCAGGTCGCGTTGGTGCTTTGCCAGCACGTCCAGGGCATGAAACATCTCGTCCATGTCGTGGATGACCAGAGCGTCGACCGTATCCAGCGCCAGCCGTTGCAGGGCTTGCTCATAGGAGCGCATGACGCCGTCGCGGCTGTAGTCGAAATTGACCTCGAAGTTCAGCCCGCCGGTCCATGGCGCGCGGTCGAAATGCGCCGGATCCTTCGGACGGTGCAAGGTGCGCCCGACCTTCGTGGTCATCTGGAACTCGTCGCGCGGCTTGGTGCGCAGGAAGGCGCCGGTGCGGTGCTCGGAAAGCCCGCGGCCATACCATGGCGCAGTGTCGTAGTAGCGCACGCCCGCATCCCAGGCGGCATCGAAAGTTGCCTGCGATTCAGGCTCGGAGACCTTGCCGTAGAGCTCGCCGACATGGGCCGTGCCCATGCCGAAAACGGGAAGTTCCAACAGCGTGCTGCCCACCCGCCGACGGGTGGCGTGCGTGATCTTCAACGGTATTCCTCCCTGCCAAGCCGTGCGGCCCGATCCGCCGCCTCTCGTCCTCGCGATCAAGTTGTCAGACAAAAATTAGTTTGACAAGTCTTTCCGGTGCCGCCAATCCTGACCAGCGTCAGGGAATTTCGCGAGAACCACAGCATGCCCGATTTTCCGATCATCGACACGCATCTTCACATCTGGGACCAAGGCCGG
>JBGSJA010000214.1:0-8008 GCA_041742235.1 Salaquimonas sp.
GGCGAGAAGATACATCGGATAGCTGTCGGCGAAGGTCAGCGCCCAGGTGGCGAGCGCGGTGAGGATCATCTGTCCGGAGAAGATCAGCCGGCCGCCATATTTTTCGGTCCACACGCCGAGAAAGATGCGCGTCAGCGAACCAGTGAGTATGGGGGTTGCGACGAGCAGTCCGAACTGGAACTCGCTCAGCCCCAGTTCCTGCTTGATGGCGACGCCGATGATGGAGAAGATTGTCCAGACCGCGAAACACGCGGTAAACGCCAGTGTGCTCAAGCCAAGCGCGCGGTTCTGGTCCGCACGCGTGGCGGTCGCTTCGGTCTGCATGTCTTCCCTCCGGCTTCAGGTGTCGCTGATCCCTTCATGGATCGACAACAGACCTGCGGCCTGCGGGGCACGGGCGATTTGATCTAGATCACAAATCCGTCTAAACCTTAATGAAATAAATGACTTACCGAACTTTGTCGTTTCCCGTAAGTCAAATGATCATGCGGCTTGCCGAACTTCATCAATCCAAATCTTGACTTTTATCAAGTGCGATGGGCGCAATGGCGTGGAATGCGAGCGAGGGTCTGGAATGGCTGACACATACTTTGGCGAAGTGCGCAGCCTCGCCCTTTTTGCCGACGTGGAGGAAGAAAATTTCGCAGCGCTGATGCGCGGTTCCTACGTCCAGAACTTTCCGCCGCAGGTGGAGTTGATTGCCGAGGGAGATCCTTCCGATTTCCTTCACGTGGTGCTGTCGGGATCGGTCGAGCTCTACGCACACTGGAACGGGCGCGAGACGAGCATGGCGACGGCGCGGCCGATTTCCACCTTCATCCTTGCCGCAACCATCCGGCAGGCGCCCTATCTGATGTCTGCCCGCACGCTCGAGAAGAGCCGGATCGCGCTCATTCCAAGCCAGGATGTCCGGACCGTCTTCGACCGCGATGCCGTATTTGCCCGCGCTGTCGTGGGCGAACTGGCGCATTGCTACCGCTCCGTGGTCAAGACCGCGAAGGACCTAAAGCTTCGTACTTCGCTGGAACGGCTCGCCAACTACCTGATAAAAGAGCAGAAACGCTCGGCGGAAGGCCTCGCGGATTTCAATCTGCCCTTTGACAAGAAACGGTTGGCTTCGCTTCTGGGCATGACGCCGGAAAACCTCAGCCGGGCGTTCAAAAGCCTGCAGGCCTATGGCGTTACCGTCGACGGCGCGCGGGTGAGCATCTCCAACGCCAGGGACCTTGACCGGTTCGCAAGGCCCGATCCCTTGATCGACGACGAGGCATACTGAGAAGCAAGCGCGCCGTGCCGTGATCCAATGTTGGTCACACCCGTATGTGCCTCGAGAAGGAGCGCACGATGCTGGTGGTTTCCCTTTCGCTCAATATCCTTGTTCTCATTCCTGTGCTTGCCGTGCTGTTCGCGAACGGGCGGGCGGCAGAGCATGGCTGGGGCAGCGATACAGCGGCTCGCAGAATTCTTGCGGCAATCTAAGCGTCGATCTTGCTCGCGAGTGTTTTCATGCTCGCAGCCCATCTGCTTGGACACGACGTCAAGGCCTGGGCGCAGGCGCTTCTTGCGGTGCAGGTGGTCTACAAGTTGCTGACCGCGCCACTGGTTGGCTGGCGAAACCCGGTGGTCATTTCAAACCTTTGCATCGCCGCCGTTCACATGGTCACACTGGCCGTGTCGACGGACTGGCAAGCTGTAACGGCGTAAGTACAGTACTTCGTGTGCAATAATGCACAGACTACATTGCATTGCAGTGGCATGATTTCAGATAGCAGGACATTTACAAATGTAAATAATTTCGGAGGCAAGCTTGGACGATTGGTATGTATACGTTGTCGGTATTTTCATTGCATTCGTGTTTGACGTCACGATGAATGACGCACGAATATTCGAAATGTTTGTTGGCCTAATTGGCTGAAAGGAATTACCTTGTCAGTAAATAAGACCGCGGCCAACGGACTGGATTGTTTCCGTCAGATATTTGAACAAGGTGCCGTTATTCTGGATGATGTCCCAGACGAAAACGATGAAGGTACCCGGCACAAGCAGTATACCGTTAAAGTCGGCGCGTTCCATTCAAGTCACCCCTGACCAGTTGAACTGCAACAGTATCGCCTGAACGCGTGAAGGCCGTGCGAACCAACTCGTAACCATTCGAGTCAATTTGCAGAGGAATGCGACGCAGTGAAGCGGGCGATCCGCGGCGAGACTTCGATGGTCAATAAATCAGCCAGTGCGCAACGGCACGGACTGTCTCGGTCAGAAGGTAGAACAAGGACCCGTTGTTCTGGATGAGGTCCCAAACGAAAATGATGAAAATGCTCGGACCCATGACGAATCCGTTCCAGTCTGCGCGCTCCATAGTTCTCACCCCTGAGAGTTGTTGGAGCGTGGATCATGGGCAAGAACGTGTGAAGCTGCCGCTAACCAATTCGTAACCATTCGATTTAAACTGCAGTAAACGACGCGGCGCGGGCAATGCCCTGCACTGGATCGCCCGCAGCGAACGGCGCCGCAGTCTCATCGGCGATGTAGCGGCAGTCAGACCGCGTAGCGCAGGACAGCCGCCAGCGGGGCTCCGTCCGGCATGTCCGCGCGGCGGACCGCCAGAACCTTGGCGCCGCCCAGGATCGCCCGCCCCGCAATCTCGTCGATCACGCTGTAGCTGGATGCCCCGGCATTCGAGGCAAGGGAAATGCGGCCATCGGCGTCGGCGACGGTTCCGGGCGTCACGTCGTCGATATCGGCAAGCAGCAACTCTATTGCGCCCATTGTTGCAGCGCGTGCCGCAGCCTGCATATCGGTGGTGGCGCGAAGCTGGCCGAGCCGCGTTTGATACAGAGCCTTCGCCGCCGCGATCTCGGAGGCGTAGTAGCCATCAAGCACCGATCGCGCCGCCTCGGCAAGTTCGCGGTCGCTGATGCGATCCGGGCTTGCATTGATCCCCTCGGAGAGCAGCGCGGGGTAGGTGTTGACCGCCCTGAAGATCGGGGCAAGCGGATCGGTGGAGGCGAGAATCAGCGGTGTGTCGCGGCCTGAAAGGACAGCGCGCAATGCGGCATCGACCTTTCGGGCATACTGGCGCAGCAAGACGGTCTGGCCCTGTGCATTGCCGATCCGGGTACCCTGGGTGAGATTGTTCACCGATGCGCGGCCGGTGGCATCGCCAGCGCCAGCCGGCATGCCCGGCACGCGAACGGTAGCCGCCGGCATGTCGGCGAAAACTTCCACGAGGCGCGCGGCATTTTCCGAAAGCGCCATCACGAACGCATGTTGCGGAAAGGCGATGGCGCGCAGCAAGGGCTTCAGATGAAACCGGTCCGACACCTCGACCGTGTCGGATATGGCGGTTGCGAGCCTGAAGGTTCTAATTCCGTCGGGCGTGGCGAGGACGGCCAGGCTGTGAGCTTGCAAATTCCAGAAATCGTCATCTTCGCGCAACGCGGCAAGTTCGTCGTCGAGCATGGCAATCCGCCGCTTGTCCAGCCCTGCCTCCTCCAGTTGTTGCAGCGCTGTCTTGGACAAATTGCCAAAGGCGATGCGGCTGGCGCCGATGTGCTGCGTTTGCGGTGTCGTCGGAACATAAATGGAGACGCAGGCGTCTTCGCGTACCGGGATGAGCGCGCGAATTTCGGGAAGCGTGGGAATGTCGACATGCAGCATCGTGTTGCGCTCCGGTTTTTCACCGGCAAATGCCGGCGCAGCACCATAGACAATCGTCTTGCGGTGCCAATAGCCAAAAAGCTTACAGATGCTTTTCTCTCCGGACCGGCGCAGGCCTTGAAGGCGTCGCGCTCCTTTTTTGCCGCTCCCGCCGGTCTATTTCACCGGCAGTTCGTCGCGAACCGGCTTTCCGGTGACTGACCGGGGGATCTCGTCCACGATGAAAACCTGCCTTGGACTGCCAAAACCAAGGCGTTCGCGGCAAATCGAGATCATGGTTTGCGGGCTGACGGCCGGCAAATGCGGGTTCAACACCACTGCCGCAACCGGTATCTGCCCATGGACTCGCGAGGGGAGCGGATAGGCGACGGCATCGGCCACCTGCGGCATCGCAAGCAGCGCATCCTCGATGGCCGATCCGAAAACATTGATCCCGTTCAGCGTCATCATGTCGTCGGTGCGGCCATGGAAGATCATCGGCTCGCCGGGCCGCTGCGAAACGAGGTCGCGCGTGCGAAACCATTTGTCCCGAAGCATGGCAGAGGCGTCCGGTTCACCGATGTAGAAATCCGGCGCGGCCAATTTTCTTACGCGCACCTCACCGACTGTGCCGGGCGACACCGGCGTACCTGCTTCATCGACGATTTCGACAACGACCCTTGGAACCGGATGCCCGATCCCGTCCGGGAATTGTGCATGCTCTTGCGGCCTGGCCATGGAAATCACGCCCACCTCGCTCGTTGCATATGCAATGAAAAGCCGCCGGCACATTCGTTCCTGCACCGCGTGGCGAAGGGCGCCGGGCACGCGCGATCCGCCGGTCAGCACCGAAGTGCGCAAAGGCAGCGGGCGGCGGGCCGCAGCCAGCAGCTGGGTCAGGCGATAAGTTCCCACATGCAACTGCGAAACCTCGTGGCGGGCGCAACTGGCAAGAATGTTCTCCGCCGACAGATCCGAAACCAGAACGCCGGTGTTTCCCGCAAGCAAGGCCGCGATCCGGTTCAGCCTGCTTGAATCATATTCAACGCTGCTTGTTCGCAAGACCTGCCGCAGTTCAGTGTCTTGCAAGGCATTGCGAGCCATCAGCCACAAGCGCAGCGCGCTGTGTGAAAACAACTTTGGACGCCCGGTGGTACCGGATGTCGTGCGAAAGACCGCGTCGTCACCGGCCTCGAAAACCCGCCAGCGCGGTTGTTTTCCCTTGCGACCCGCAAGCCGCACAGGCACAGGCTCGAGACTGTCGGGAAGGTCTGCCCGCCGGTCTCCAACATATCGCGTGATGTTGAGGGATCGGGCCAATGCCGTGATGGCGCCGGCGCTCTCATGGCTGGGAAAGACCACGTTGGGAATGCCCAGGGCAAGCAAAGCCATTGTCAACACCAGATGCTCGACCTCATTGGCCAACGAGACACCGACGGGTGTTCCCGGTGGCAAGTCAACAAGACCTGCCGCCACGATCTCCATGCGTTCGGCGAACGCTGCATAGGTGATCTTTTCTGCTGGAGTGATCAGTGCCGTGCGGCCCTGCCCCGCATGTCCGGCCAGCAAGCCGGCGACGTCGAGACCCTGAAAATCGCCGGAGGGCTGTTCCAAGTCATCCGCCTCCCGAAATTCCAATGCTGTCAAGCAACGCGCCTATCGTGCCTTCCGCAATAAGCGCGGCAAGGACGTTGTGCCTGGCAACTCCCGGTACAGCCAGGATCTCTCCGGGCGCATGCCGCGCCAGAATGGCGGCGGAAACGCCATCGCGTTCGAAATCGGCTCCATGGACGTAGACAAGCCGCGTCGAGCCGGAACCGCCAAGACCGGCAGGAAAAGCAAATCGATCGGCAGGGGGCGGCGAACCGCCGACCGACACACCGACCGCGGCGCCGATTCGCAAGGCGGCAACAATGGCAGGAAAGCCGCCGCTGCTGGTCCCAAGGCAGGCAACCGAGCGATACTCGGCCAGGTCGAGCAGTCCTGCCGCCGCCGGTGCAATATCCTGCAATGCGGCATCGCAATAGCTCTGGCCGCGCTGCTTGCAAACGACAAGCACATCCCACGCCAACGGGTCGAACAGCTGCAGGAAGACGGGCATGGGCAGCATCACCCTTCCGGCGTTGCCGGCAAAAGTGAAAAGCAGACGCCGGTTTCGCGCATATGGCGCGCCGCGGTAGAGAGTGAGGTTCGCGTGCAGCGGCTCGGCTTGAAAACATCGAGGTGCATCAAAAACATCCGGGCTCAGCCGCCGCAGCTTGTCGAGCCATTTGGCTGTGCGAATGAAAGGTCCCGCCGACTGTTCGTACCGCGCCAGTTGCGCCAGTTCCTGTGGCGCAAGCACGTTTTCAAGGTCGATATGCAGCCGGTTCCACGCGTTCTCGGTAGAGCATTCGCGTGCCTTTTGCGCAAAATCACGCATGACCGACCCGCTCGCGCAACCAGTCCTCAATCTCGCCCAGCGTCGCCATCGCCTCGATATCGCTGGTCAGTAGTTCGAGCCGCGTCTGCAATTCCACGGCGATGCAGAACTCCATCCAGGCGAGACTGTCGAACCCCAGATCGTCCAGCTTGATCTTTCGCCCGCTCCGGACCGCGTCGGCAAGGGCAGGATCGAGCGGGGCGCCAAAGCTGGCGGCGCCAATTGCGTTGAATATGACCGAGCGGACATGATCTTCATCCATCGGCAGCGCCACTCACCGGTCCGACCAGAAACGGTTGAGTTCAGCGAGCACGCTCCCGCCAATTTCCGTTGTCCTGGCGTGCCGGTTCAATACTTCGAGGCCCTGCACCGCCGACGCCCCGTTCCTTTCCGCATGGAGCCGGGCGAGTTCCGACGCACGACGGTCGAGTCCGCCGCTGGCGCTGAGCCGGTTCATTGCCAAATGCACGCGCGTTGCAACGAAACAGGCGTGGAATACCCCGTCGATCGGGCGCGGATCTTGCCGCAGCGGCGAGGTATAGCGCTCGCTTGGGGCGTTTTGCGTCAGTGCGCCGCCCTCGACCAATCCGAAAAGCAGCAGGTGGCCGCTTTCATGCACCAGAACGTCGATCATTTCGACGGGGCGCCGTTCGACCTCGCTGTTGAATATCGCCGCACCCCAGGCGAGGAAGGTCGATGCGCCGTTGAAACGCTGGTCCGATGATGCGTCCCTTGGCGCCGCGGGAACCGCCAGGCGGATCAGCGTGACAACTTCCTGCGCAAGATCTGGGTCGCATCTTGCCATGGTTTCCATTGCGCCGGCGTATTGATCGCGAAAAGCGTCGAGCCCGCCTTCGGTCGGCGGAACCGGGCGAAAATCGCGCCCGGGCTCTGTGTCCAGCAAGGCATGATAGGCCGACCACCATGCGTCCGGTACGCCAGGGGCCTGATATGGTAGGATGGCGCTGTCTGCGTCCTGCCCGGCCGCTGCCGCGATCTCGCCGGCAGTCATGCGGGCAGCGTCGGCGGCGCCGGTGGACAGTTGCGCCACCAATTGCGAATACAGGCAAAAGACAAAGGGCGAAACAGCGCCATTGTCCACCCGCCGCTGCGCTTCGGCAAGCGCACCACCCTTGCCGAGAAATTCATCAAGATAATAAAGCGATGCGCCGAGCCGCGCGCGCACGGCCTGGTCTGTCGCCAGGGCGCGTTGAGGATTTGGCTCAAACATTACCGGTCCCGCCTTGCGCCCGGCAAATGCCCCGGCGTTAGTGTCGGGGAGGTTCGCCGCCACCGATCTTGGCGCCGATGCGGCTGCCAAAAGCCTCGCTCTTGAACAGATTGGCATCCAGTGCCGGCGCGTTCGGTTCGACGTCACCCACCTTGGCGCCAGCGCGGCTGCCGAAAGCATCGTTCTTGAACCCGCCCTGAACGGGTTCGCAAACATCAAAACCAAGCAGTTTGTTGAAATCCAGACGCATACTCATACACCAATCCTCTGAGGAAGATCTCATTTGTCCACTATTTTACATTAGTTTCTTTTTACGGCGCCGGCAAGCAATTGACGTAGCGTCATGCCGACACGAATGCAGCTTGTGGATAAGCTGAAGCATACGCGCCCCAGACGGCCTACCCAGCCGCCTTCGCGCGAACCGGCACTGTGTGAGACATCAATCGCTCAGGGTGATGACGTTCGCCTGCGTCTGCTGGATAGTAAGGTTCGGCAAGGCAGCTTGAACCGTCGCTTCTTCGGTGTGCAACTCATCGCCGGCATTCAGACGCCGGCCGATAAGCTGGACGACTTCAGGCGCGTCCGCGAATTTCGAGTGGTTGAGCGAATTGGTGTCCTTTACAAGGCTCAAGTCTATCACCGTGACGCCGGTGCTTGCCAGTTCCGCCGGGGTCGCGTCGCCGACCCTGTTGATGCCCCCGGCGATCTTGCGCGAG
>JBGSJA010000215.1:0-13345 GCA_041742235.1 Salaquimonas sp.
GGCTACGGGCCTTGCATTCGAGCGCCGAAAGCCTGTCGCCTGAAACGGCGAAAAATTTTCATGACGATGTAAAAACGGCGGCGGCCGGAACGTCACTGGTTCGAAAGCGATGGTGCTTTCGCACACGAACCAGGGAGTTCATCATGTTCCGCAAGATCCTTGCCGCCAGCCTCGCCGTTGCCGCATTCGCCGCAACGACTGCCCATGCCGGCGACGGCTATGCCCCTGCATCCGAGCTGTCGTCGCTGTCGGGAACCTGGGGCAGCACCGCGCCCGAGCCGTGGTACGGCGTCTTCGGCACGCGCGAGTTCACCTTCGGCGACAGCAAATGGACGCTGACCTTCACCCATGCGCTCGACCCGGAAATGAAGATGAAGACCTTCGTCTTCCGCACCGGCGGCGACTACCGGATCGAGGCGCCCTCCAAGGCGGTGCCTGGCGCCTTCGAGGCGGTGTTCGACGAGGACTGGAAGAAACTGACCAGCTACATTGCCGATCCGAAAATGGCCGAACAGTTCGGCTTTGCGCCCTGCGGGCTGGAAACCGGCGTCGAGAAGGACATCTCGGCGGAAGGCTGCGCGGCGTGGAAGCCGGTGTCGGTTTGCGGCGAGGATCATGACCTTCTCGCCATGGATGGCAAAGGCCTCTATTTTGGCGTCCGTCCCGCCGACAACGACATGTGCACGGAGGACAAGCGCCCAGTGGCATTGCTGACGCCGGTCGTAAAGCGCTGAAGGGAGGGATGACGATGCAATACATCATGCTCATCTATTCGAGGCCGCTGGACACCGAACTGGAAGGCGGCCCCGAAAACGATCCGGAAGGCCCGGTCTGGGCCGCCTATACCAAGGCGATGATCGCTGCCGGCGCCTTCGTCTCCGGGGAAGTTCTCCATCCGGCTTCGACGGCAACGACAGTGCGCTTGAGGGGCGGCGAGCGAATGCTCCACGATGGTCCCTATGCCGACACCAAGGAGCATCTGGGCGGCTTCTACATCATGAACGTGCCCAATCTGGATGCGGCTCTGGAATGGGCGTCGAAGTGCCCGGCGGCAACCACGGGCGCGATCGAGTTGCGGCCAATCGTCGAGTTCACCGATGGCGGCTGAGGCCGCCGCCGAAAACCGGGAACCGCGCCGGGCGGCGGAACTTGCCGCCCGGCTTTCCTATGGCCGGCTGCTGGCGATCCTGTCGGCGCGTTCCCGAGACATCGCGGCGAGCGAGGATGCCTTGTCCGGCGCGTTCGTGAAGGCACTCGAAACCTGGCCGGCGCGCGGCGTACCGGACAATCCCGAGGCGTGGCTGTTGACCGTCGCAAGGCGGGGCGAACTCGAAAGCATGCGGGCGAGCAAGCGCGCTGCTGCGGCGGCATCCCATATTGCGCTGCTGGAAGAGGAACGCACCATTTTGGCGGCGCAGGAAATGGTCGATGAGCGGCTCAAGCTGATATTCGCCTGCGCCCATCCGGCCATCGACGAGGGCGTCCGCGCACCGCTGATCCTGCAAACCGTGCTCGGCCTCGATGCAAGTCGCATCGCTGGAGCGTTCCTTGTGCCGCCCAACACCATGGGGGTGCGGCTTTCCCGGGCCAAGGAGAAGATCGCACGGGCGGGAATTGCCTTCGCCATTCCCGATGCGGAGCAATTGGCCGGGCGGGCGCAAAGCGTGCTGGAGGCGATCTACGGCGCTTACACTGTGGGGCGCGAAGCAGCCGATGCGGGCGGGCCGTCGCAATCGAGTCTTTCGCTGGAAGCGCTATGGCTCGCCAGCCTGTGCGCGCAACTGCTGCCCGATACTGCCGAGGCGCATGGGCTTTTCGCACTCATTCTTGCGGGGGAGGCGAGGCGCAAGGCGCGCCGCGACCCATCCGGCGGGTTCGTCCCCATCGGCGAACAGGACACCACGCTGTGGGACGGGCGCATGGTCACCGACTGCAAGGTCGCGCTGCGGCGGGCGGCCTCGCTCAATGCGCCTGGACGGTTCCAGATCGAGGCAGCGATCCAGTGCGTGCATCTCGACCGGGCCAAAACCGGCAGGACGGACTGGGAAGCCATCGCCATGCTTTACGAGGAGCTTTGCCGCTTAACGCCGGCAATCGGAGCGCGGCTGGGTCTTGCGGCTGCATTGTCCGAGACGGGACGGGCGCGGGAGGGAGCGGCAATCCTCGACGCGCTGCCGGCCGGGCGGATCGAAACGCATCAACCCTATTGGGCGGTGATGGCCGAGGTAAACGCAAGGCTCGGCCGCAATGCAGCCGCGCAAAGCGCCTTCAGCCGCGCCATCGAACTCAGTGACGATCCAGCCGTCCGCGATTTTCTGGCGGTCCGCACGGCAAGGTTGCCACGCTGAACCCCGGCATCTGGCCAAATGCACCCTTGCCACCACTCCGGTTTGGTGAAAACATCGTCTCCACGCGGTGGGACCCGCGTTCCTCCGCATCGCCGCTGACAAGGTCATGCGGCGCACCTCTGGACGACGGCCGGTGAAGCGTATCTCGCACCGGGCCGGCCGCCGCCCCTTGGTAAGGGCTGGCGCATGCGCAAGGAGGAGAAAAATCATGACAGACAGAAATGGGGAAAACCGCCCGGCCGGAAGGCGTACGGGACCGAAATGCATTGCCATTGTCGGTCCCTTCGGCAGCGGCAAGACCACGCTCATGGAAGCGATCCTGGAGCGAACCGGCGCGATACCGCGCCAGGCGCCGGCGGGATCGGGCAATACCGTAGGCGATCATGGCGCCGAGGCGCGGGCGCACGCAATGGGCATAGAGGCCACCGTCGCGACGACCCAGTTCATGGGCGAAAGCATCACCTTCATCGATTGTCCCGGCTCGGTAGAGTTTAACGACGAGGCCAACGGCGCCCTTGCCGCCTGCGATGCGGCCATCGTCGTGGCGGAGGCGGATGCGCCGCAAAAACTGCCGGCGCTGCAGCTCGTGCTGCGCAAGCTTGACCGGATCAATGTGCCGCGGATCTTGTTCCTCAACCAGATCGACAAGGCAAAGACCGGCATCCGCGAAATGCTGCAATTGCTGCAGCCGCTGAGCGAAACGCCGCTTTTGTTGCGCCAGATTCCCTTGACCGAGAACGGCATTGTCGTCGGCGCGATCGACCTCGCGCTTGAGCGGGCCTATGTCTACCGCGAACACGCCGCCAGCGAAGTGCGCGACATTCCCGACGAGGAAAAGGCGCGGGAACTGGAAGCGCGCTTTTCCATGCTGGAGCGGCTCGCGGACCACGACGATTCGCTGATGGAGGAGTTGCTGAGCGATATCGAGCCGCCGCGCGACCAGATCTTCGACGACCTTTCGGCAGAACTGCGCGCCGGACAGGTGGTGCCGGTGCTGCTGGGTTCGGCGGAAAACGGCAACGGCATCCTTCGCCTGCTCAAGACGATCCGGCACGATTGCCCCGGCGTCGAGGACACCCGCCAGCGCCTCGGCATCGAAGAGACGAAAGACGCCGTTTGCGCCGTGATGAAGACGATTCACACCACGCATGGCGGCAAGCTGTCTGTGGTCCGGGTGCTGTCCGGCGCATTGAAGGACGGGCTTGAACTGATCGGCTCCAACGGCCAGGGCGGACGGATTTCCGGCATGTCCACCGTGTTCGGCAAGGAGATGAAGCACGTCGCCTCCGCCGAGGCGGGAGACACGGTCGCAATCGGCAAGGTTGAGCCGGCGGTCACCGGCATGGTGTTGACATCGGGGCGCAAACCGCTGCCTTCGCTGGAGCAGGAACAGCGCCAGCCGGTCTATTCGATTGCGCTGCGGCCCAAGGCGCGCAAGGACGACGTCCGCCTTTCGACCGCACTCAAGAAGCTCGTCGAGGAAGACCCGTCGCTGTCGATCCGGCAAGATCCGGAGACGGGCGAGGTGGTGTTGTCCGGCCATGGCGAGATGCATCTGCGCGTCGCGGTGGAACGCCTCGAAGGCAAGTACCAGATCCCCGTCGATCGCGGCGCACCGACGATCCCTTTCCGCGAGACGATCAGAAAGGCCGCGAAGCAGCGCGGCCGGCACAAGAAGCAGTCCGGAGGGCACGGGCAGTTCGGCGACGTCGTGCTCGAGATCAAGCCGCTTGGGCGCGGTGAAGGATTTGCGTTCACCGACACCATCACCGGCGGCGTGGTGCCGAAGCAGTATATCCCTTCGGTGGAAACCGGCGTGCGCGATTTTCTGAAGGAGGGCCCGCTCGGCTTTCCGGTGGTCGATATCGCCGTGAACCTGTCGGACGGCTCATACCACAATGTCGATTCTTCCGACATGGCGTTCCAGATGGCGGCCAAGCTTGCCATGCGCGAGGCCATGGGCGAATGCGATCCGGTTATGCTGGAACCTCACATGAGGGTCGAGATATCGACTCCCTCGGATGCTACGGCGCGGATCACGGCGCTCATTCCGCAACGCCGGGGCCGCATTCTCGGATATGATTCGCTGCCCGGCTGGAACGGGTGGGACCGAATCGAAGTGATGCTGCCGCTGGCCGAAACAGGGGATCTCATCGTCGATCTGAGGTCGGCAACCGCCGGGGCGGCAAGTTACTCGATGCAGTTCGATCACATGGCCGAACTGACCGGGCGGGTGGCGGAGGATGTGCTGGCCCGAACCAAAGCTGCCCGTGCTGCCTGAACACGATCCCGCATTCACGGGCGACTGTGGCGATTTCGCCGCAGTCGCCTGAAATCGTTATGTTTTGCCCGACATTCCCCGACGCGTTGAATGATGCGGCGGATTTGTGATTGCCAGCGCGAAATCGCCTGAATACAAACGAACAAAGTCGACAATGGAATCATCGGGCTCGTGAGACATTTGCGCATGGGGAAGTGTGAATTGCGCAACAGCGTCTTGGGCAGGCTGACCCTCGCATTGCTGTTCGTATCGGGCCTGGCCGGTGCAGCCAATGGCGCGGATGCCGTGGCGGGCGGCGCCGATGTGCTAAGCCCGGAGCCGATTGCGCAGCAGCGCCCGGCGGTTGATGGCATCAATTTCCAGCTTAGTGGCGTAACGGGCGCGATTGGCGGATATGCCAACAGCATGTTCATGGCGACCATAGCCACGCCGATTCCGGTGTTCGAGCAGTTCGGAATCCAGGCGGACCTTGCCATCGGCAACTATGATTCAGACTATGTCAGTTCCGCTGCCGCGCTGCACATCTTCTGGCGTGACCCGTCCATCGGCCTGTTGGGCATTTACGGCGACTGGAGCTACATCAATCCGGAGCATGCCGGGCGCGTTGCGGTGGAAGGCGCGATCTACAACGGGCGTTGGACACTCGACGTGATGGCGGGCGTCCAATTCGGACAGCATGTCTATACGGACTTTGTCGATGAGATCGACCTTGCATACTACTTCACCGACAATTTGCGCGGTTCGCTTGGACACCGTCTGACCTCGCGCGGCAATGTCGGCAATCTCAGCTTCGAATGGATGCCCGACAACATGCCGGGATGGAGCGTGTTCGGGCAGGCGGAAGCTGGCGAAGACGAATATCACGCAGCGTGGATCGGCCTACGGTTCGCCTTCGGAACGGGCTCCTCCAACAGCCTGATCGACCGTGACCGCAACGCAAACACGCTTGTCCGCATTCCGCGCAACATCGCGTCCGTTACACGGTGCGGCGAAGTGCCGGAACTCATTCCTGGCGACTGGTGGAGCCACACGCTCAAGCACGAGCTGTGCGCCGACAAGGCGGAACTCGACCGGCTGGACGCCGTGCCCGTCAACAAGTGATCTTCTCCTGAGTGAAAAAAAGAAGCCGGGCGATGAACCCGGCTTTCAAGTGTGAAGGTACGAATAACAAACCTTCAAGAGGGGAACAGTTGACTGTCGCGGTCACCGGGAGGAATTGGTTGACCGTTTCCTTCAACCATCGGAAATATGAGCGCGCAATTTCTGACCTGCAATGCCGCTTTATGCATCGCTGTAATGCATTATTTCGCAGCCACGCCAAATTCCTTGCCTCGATATTGGAAGCATTACGTGCAAACTGCTGAAAATAAAGGCAAATAGAACAGTGGTACTGCGCAGTTGCGCCAGATGCGCCTTGCGGTCAGAATAAGCATCATGATTGCTGCTGCGACAATTGCGCAACAGTGATGAGTGCGTTTCCCCAGCGTCAGAAGTCGAACAGAGGGCCAAATGTCCACATTGGTTTCGAATCACTTCGATGGCAGCCCGGTCGAGACGGTCATATCCGGACGCGAGCGTGACCTCGGTGGTTTCTCGGTCAGGCGGGTATTGCCTTCCGCGCGCAAGCGCATGGTGGGGCCGTTCATTTTCCTCGATGAGATGGGGCCGGCGGAATTCCTGACCGGGCAGGGCATTGATGTCCGCCCGCATCCCCATATCGGGTTGTCGACTCTCACCTACCTGTTCAACGGTTCGATGATGCATCGCGATTCCACCGGCATCGAGCTGGAGATCCAGCCCGGCGACGTCAACTGGATGACTGCAGGCAGCGGGGTCGTCCACTCGGAACGTTCCTCGGTGCAAGCGCGCACGAAAACCCAACAGCTCTTCGGTTTGCAGGCCTGGGTTGCCTTGCCGGTCGACAAGGAGGAGGTCGCGGCTACCTTTGCACATCACGGCAAGGGCGAACTTCCGGTCATTGCGGGCGAAGGCAAGCAAATCCGGCTCGTCGCTGGATCGCTGTTCGGCAAGACCTCCCCGCTCGCGGTCTCAAGCCCTTTGGTCTATGCCGATGTCCTCCTCGATGCCGGAACTGTCCTGCCGGTCGATGCCATCCACACGGAGCGTGCGGTCCATGTGCTGAGCGGCGCGGTGGAAGTCGACGGCGAGCGCTATGGTCCGCACGGCCTGATGCTGCTGCGCGAAGGCATGCCGGTGACGCTGCGTGCGCTGGAGCCATCACGTCTCGTCGTGATCGGCGGCGAGCCGCTGGAGGGGCCGCGCCACATCTGGTGGAATTTCGTTTCGTCTTCGAAAGATCGGATCGAGCAGGCCAAGGAAGACTGGCGCAACCAGCGCTTCGGCAAGGTGGTGAACGACGCGGAGGAATTCATTCCGCTGCCCGAAGCGTGAGGCCTCAAAGCACGATGATCGGCGTTCCGTTCGGCACCCGGTCGTAAAGGTCGATCACGTCCTGATGCATCATGCGAACGCATCCCGACGAGACCGCCTTGCCGATGGTCCAGTATTCCGGCGTGCCGTGGATGCGGTAGAGGGTATCGACACCATCCTTGAAGATGTAGAGCGCCCGCGCCCCGAGCGGATTGTCAAGGCCCGGCGCCTTGCCGCCGTTCTGCGCCGAGTACTCGGCAAGTTCGGGCTGGCGCGCGATCATGGAATCGGGTGGCGTCCAGCGCGGCCATTTCTGTTTCCACTGGATGCGCGCGCGGCCGTTCCACTCAAAGCCGTCCCGGCCGATGCCGACTCCATAGCGGATCGCCATGCCGTCTTCCTGCACGAGATAGAGGTAGCGGTTTGGCGTATCGACGATGACCGTGCCGACCGGTTCGGGCGTCGGATAGGAGACGACCTGCCGCAGATATTGCGGCTGGACCCTTGTGAGGTCCACCGCGGGTACCACGAAACCCTCGTCCTCGCGGGCGGCATACATTTCCTCGTAGTAACCGAAGGAAGGGCTGTCCGGCTGGCCAAAGCGGGGATCGCGCGGGCGGAAATAGACGATCCGCTCGGGCATCGCCGCACAACCCGACAGGGAAATGACGCCAAGACCCACGGCGGCGCCAAGGAAGGCGCGCCGGGAAATCCGAAAATCTCTCATGCCATCAGCCGTCAACCCGAAACTCCGTCATCGAGGGCGAACTAACCGCCGAACGTGGCGGAACATTGCCCTATACGCGGCGGAAACCTGGTTCCTCATGGCTTGAACACGGACGAGGAGGCAGGACCTTGCCCGGTCAATACTGCCAGAGCCGTGCCTTGGATATCAGGAAGTCGCGGAATGCCTTCAGGCGGGCGGAGGCGCGCATGGCCTCTGGATAACAGAAATAGGTGTCGAAGATCGGCACCTCGGCGTCCTGGATGAGCTTGACCAGTTGATGCCGCTCTTCGACGATGTATTCTGGCAAGACTGCTATGCCGGCGCCCGATTCGCAGACCTTGCGCAGCGCAATGAGGTTGTTGACCGAGAATACCGGCACGCGCGGCTGACCGGGCGGACGGCCTGCCCGCTCCAGCCAGTTCATCTCGGAAAGATATGGCGGCAGGTTCTCTCCGAAGGTCAGGATCCGGTGGTTATCCAGATCCTCGATCGACGCGGGCTGGCCATGCTGCTCGACATAGGCGGGAGAGGCGTAAATATGGAAATGCACCGTGAACAGGCGGCGCTGGATCAGGTCGCTTTGTTGGGGCTGGCGAAAGCGAATGGCGCAATCGGCTTGCCGGGTTGCAAGGTCGAGTTCCTCGTTCTCCAGGATGAGTTCGAGTTGCACGTCGGGGTATAGCTCAAGAAATTCGTGAAGGCGTGAAGTCAACCAGCCTGAGCCGAGGCCGACGGTCGTAGTTACCCTAAGCTTGCCCTCGGGGCGCTCGGTGGAGTCGGTGAGCTGGGCCTTCACCGCATCGAGCTTAAGCAGCACGTCATGGGCGGTCTGGTAGAGCGTTTCGCCCTGCTCGGTCATCACCAGCCCGCGGGCGTGGCGATGGAAAAGCGGTACGCCCAGATCGTGTTCGAGCGAACTGACCTGCCGTGAAATTGCCGATTGTGAAAGGTTCAGCGAATTGGCGGCATGGGTGAAACTGCCGGCTTCCGCCACGGCATGAAAGATCCGCAGCTTGTCCCAGTCCATGCTGTTTGTCAGAGACAATTGCGTGCCCTCATTCGGCGGCGGCCTTTATTGCGCCATGGCCTGCAAGGAATTTCTCGGCTTCCAGCGCGGCCATGCATCCAAGGCCTGCGGCGGTCACGGCCTGGCGGTAGACGTCATCGGTGATGTCGCCCGCGGCAAATACGCCCGGCACTTCCGTCGCTGTGGAATCGGGCGCCGTCCACAAATAGCCTGAAGGCTTCTTGCGCAGCTTGCCTTCGAACAATTCCGTCTGTGGCGCATGGCCGATCGCGACAAACACGCCGTCCACCTTCAATTGCTTTGATGCGCCGGTCTTCGCATGACGAAGTTTCAATCCGGTGACGATGGCCGGAAGCGTTTCCGTGCCGGTGATCTCGTCGACCGCATGATCCCACACGATTTCGACGTTGGGCCTTGCGAACAGGCGTTCCTGCAAAATCTTCTCAGCCCGAAATGCGTCACGCCGGTGAACCACGGTCACCTTGCTGCAGATGTTGGAGAGGTACAGCGCTTCCTCGACCGCGGAATTGCCTCCGCCGATCACCGCGACTTCCTTGCCGCGGTAGAAGAAGCCGTCGCAGGTGGCGCACGCCGAGACGCCGCCGCCCATGTATTTCTGTTCGCTGGGGATGCCCAGCCACTTGGCCTTGGCGCCGGTGCAGATGATCAGCGTATCGCAGGTGTAGACCTGACCGCTATCCCCCTTCACCTTGAAAGGGCGCTGCGCAATGTCGGCCTCGATGATGTGGTCGTTGACGACTTCCGTGCCGACATTCACAGCCTGCTTGAGCATCTGCTCCATAAGCCAGGGCCCCATGATCGGATCGGCAAAGCCGGGATAGTTCTCGACATCGGTGGTGATCATCAATTGGCCACCCTGCTCGAGGCCGGCCACCAGTACCGGCTTGAGCATGGCGCGGGCAGCGTAGATCGCGGCAGTGTAGCCGGCGGGGCCGGAACCGATGATGAGGACTGGGGCGTGCTTGACGGACATGGTCGTTTCCATAGCGAAGCGTCGCGCGGCACCCGCCGCGCGCCCGTTGCGTAAAGATAACTATCGATTGCCCGGCATTTCAACAAGTACGCCCGGGTGAGGCGTGATGTCCGAAGGCAAGCCTGCGATCAGACGAACTTCACCTTGACGATTTCGTAGGATCGCGAGCCGCCGGGCGCCGTCACTTCGGCCGAATCCCCTGCCGACTTGCCGATCAGCGCACGGGCAATCGGGGAAGATATGGAAATCTTGCCCGATTTCACATCGGCTTCCTGATCGCCGACGATCTGGTAGGTCTTCTCTTCCTCGGTGTCCTCATCGATGATGGTCACCGTGGCGCCGAACTTGACGGTGTTGCCGGACAATTTCGAGATATCGATGATCTCTGCGCGCGAAAGCAGATCCTCGAGCTCGGCGATGCGGCCCTCATTGTGGCTCTGCTGCTCCTTGGCGGCATGGTATTCGGCGTTTTCCGATAGGTCTCCATGCGAGCGGGCTTCCGCGATGGCGGCGATAATTGCCGGCCGCTCGACGCTCTGGCGGCGCTTCAGCTCCTCGGCGAGCATTGCCTGGCCCTGCGCCGTCATCGGTATCTTGTCCATTTCAATCCCTCTTACAGCCCGGTGCTTCCCTTGGGGCCGGGGCACAAAAGAAAACGGCCAGCCGGATTGTATACCGGGGCCGCGCAACGTACGAACTTGATTTTATATAGCATGATTTGGCGATTTTCACCTGCTTTTTTGAATGGTCAGCTGACAACTCAAACTCCAAAGAAAATCAGATCTACCGCCGCGCCGATTTTTTCGCGATCAGCAGCAAGACGGGCAACGGGGTCGGCGCATGACATGCGCGCGTCAAATCACCTGAAATAGGCCTGCAAGGGTCGCACCTTCAATTCGCCAACCTTGAGCGCCTCTACCGCCTTGGCCGCGGCGAGAGCGCCGGAAACCGTGGTGAAGTAGGGAATTTTCATCAACAACGCTGCCCGGCGAAGCGATTTGGAATCCGACAGCGCTTTCTGCCCTTCCGTCGTGTTGATCACGAGCTGCACCTCGCGGTTGCGGATCGCGTCCTCGATATGGGGCCGGCCCTCCAGCACCTTGTTGATCCGCTCGGCTTTTACGCCGTTCTCGTTGAGGTACCGGCAGGTACCGCCCGTCGCGATGACCTTGAAGCCCGCCTTGCCCAACGCTTCCAGCGCCGGTAGCACGCGCGGCTTGTCGTCGTCGCGCACCGACACGAACACGACGCCCTTGCGCGGCAGTTCGGCGCCGGCCCCAAGCTGCGCCTTGGCGAATGCCATGGCGTAGTCGAGATCGAGGCCCATCACCTCGCCGGTTGAGCGCATTTCCGGACCAAGGAGGGTATCGACGCCGGGGAAGCGGGCGAAGGGGAAGACGGCTTCCTTGACCGCGATGTGAGACAGCTTGCGCGGGTCTGGCAACCCGCCATAGGCCGCCGCGGCGTCTGCCAGCCTTTCGCCGGCCATGATGCGCGCAGCGATCTTGGCGATGGGCGTACCGATGGTCTTCGCGACGAAGGGGACAGTACGCGAAGCACGCGGATTGACCTCCAGTATGTGGATGACGCCATCCATGATCGCGTATTGCACGTTCATGAGGCCGACCACGTTGAGCGCCTTGGCAAGTTGCTTCGTCTGGCGTTCCAGTTCGTCCAGCGTCTCTTCCGACAGCGAATGAACCGGCAGCGAGCAGGCGCTGTCGCCCGAATGAATGCCCGCTTCCTCGATGTGCTCCATGATCCCGGCAACCCAGGCCGTCTCGCCGTCGCACAGGCAATCGACATCGAGTTCGATGGCGTTCGGCAAATAGGCGTCGAACAGCAGCGGGTTCTTGCCGAGAAGGGTATTGATCTGGCCGGTCTTGTCGTTGGGATATCGCGCCTTGATCTCCTCCGGAACAAGTTCCGGGACGGTGCCGAGCAGGTAGTCGGAAAGCCCGGCATCCTCGCGGATGATCTGCATTGCCCGGCCGCCAAGCACGTAGGAGGGGCGCACCACGAGCGGAAAACCGAGTTCGCCGGCGACGATGCGCGCCTGCTCCACCGAGTAGGCGATGCCGTTGCGCGGCTGCACCAGCTTGAGGCGCGTGAGCAGCTTCTGGAACCGGTCGCGGTCCTCGGCGAGGTCGATGGCGTCAGGCGACGTTCCCAGGATGGGTATGCCGGCCGCTTCAAGGCCCGCCGCAAGCTTCAGCGGGGTCTGTCCGCCGAACTGCACGATGACGCCTTCAAGCGTTCCGCGAGCCTGTTCGGTGCGCAGGATTTCCAGCACGTCCTCGACAGTGAGCGGCTCGAAATACAGCCGGTCGGACGTATCGTAGTCGGTCGACACCGTTTCCGGATTGCAGTTGATCATGATCGATTCAAAGCCCGCATCCGCGAGCGCGAAGGCCGCGTGACAGCAGCAATAGTCGAACTCGATGCCCTGTCCGATGCGGTTTGGTCCGCCGCCAAGGATCACCACCTTGCGCAGGTCCGACACTTCCGCTTCCGAGCGCAGGGATCCTGCGAACGGCACTTCATAGGTCGAGTACATATAGGCTGTGGGCGATGCGAATTCGGCAGCGCAGGTGTCGATGCGCTTGTAGACGGGGTGGACATCGAGCGTATCGCGAAGCGCCGCAACGTCGCTCGCGTCCTTGCCGGTGAGGGAACCGAGCCGAGCATCGGAAAAGCCCATGGCCTTGAGCATG
The DNA here is from genome assembly GCA_041742235.1 of Salaquimonas sp. Lineage (GTDB taxonomy): Bacteria > Pseudomonadota > Alphaproteobacteria > Rhizobiales > Rhizobiaceae > BOKV01. Next base: position 12,483 of record JBGSJA010000215.1, read on the forward strand.
CGCAGGTTCTGCTCGTCGGCAGGCAGGCCGTGCTCGCGGATACGAGCTTCCATCGAAACGATCTCGTTGATCTGTTCCAGGAACCAAGGGTCGATCTTGCAATATTCGTGCACCTCGCCGACGCTCCAGCCAAGCCGGAAAGCCTGCGCGACCATGCGCAACCGGTCAGGCGTGGGGCGGCCGAGCGCGGCGCGCACCGCGTTGCGGTCATCGCCCTGGCCAAGGCCAGGGATCTCGATTTCGTCGAGGCCGGTGAGGCCCGTCTCCAGACCCCGCAGCGCCTTTTGCAGCGACTCGGCAAAGGTGCGGCCGATCGCCATGACTTCGCCCACCGATTTCATCGCGGTCGTCAGCGTCGGCTCGGCTCCGGGGAACTTCTCGAAGGCAAAGCGCGGGATCTTGGTGACGACATAGTCAATCGACGGTTCGAACGAAGCGGGCGTAGCGCCGCCGGTGATGTCGTTTTCGAGTTCATCGAGCGTGTAGCCGACCGCGAGGCGCGCCGCGACCTTGGCGATCGGAAAGCCGGTGGCCTTCGATGCCAGCGCCGATGAGCGTGAAACGCGCGGGTTCATTTCAATGACGATGAGACGCCCGTCCGCGGGATTTACCGCGAACTGCACGTTGGAGCCGCCGGTCTCTACGCCGATTTCGCGCAATACCGCGATCGAGGCGTCGCGCATGCGCTGGTATTCCTTGTCGGTCAGCGTCAGGGCCGGGGCGACGGTGATTGAATCGCCGGTGTGAACGCCCATCGGGTCGATGTTCTCGATCGAGCAGACGATGATGCAATTGTCGGCGCGGTCGCGCACGACCTCCATCTCGTATTCCTTCCAGCCGAGCACCGATTCCTCGATCAGCAC
>JBGSJA010000216.1:0-2968 GCA_041742235.1 Salaquimonas sp.
TCCTCCAGCGTCGGACCGGAAGTGCGCGCGGCAAAGGTCGCATCCGTTTCGCCCTCGCCCGACTCCGTAACGACCTTGGACTTCTTGCCGCAAACCTCCGCTCGCATGTCGACCGGATAGCGGTTGACCTGACCGGAAGGCCTCAGGGATGCAAGCTTGGGCGCCGTGAACGGTACCGGCTTCATGAACGCTTCGGTCAACAGCTTCGCCGCGCGGACATTGCGCTCGCGGCCGGTCGGCCCGCCCAGGACAACGGCCATGTATTCCTTGCCGCGCCGCTTCACGGTCGCGACAATGTTGAGGCCCGAGGCGCAGACGAAACCGGTCTTCATGCCGGTCGTGCCGTCGAAACGCTGCAGGAGCGGATTGTGGTTGCGCACCAATTTGCCCGCGACCTGCACGGCGGGAATCCGGAAATAGCCGGCATAGGCCGGATACTCGCGGCGGATCGCCATGGCCAGCAAGGCCAGGTCGCGCGCGCTGGTATACTGGTTGGGATCGTGCAGCCCGTGCGGATTGACGAAATTCGTGTCTGCCATGCCAAGCCGCCTGGCGTTTGCGTTCATCAGGGCGATGAACTGCGGCTCGCTGCCAGCCACCGATTCGGCCAGCGCCACGGCGATGTCATTGGCCGACTTGACCATCAAGAGCTTCAGTGCAGCGTCGATCGTGAGGATCGTCCCTTCCGGAAAGCCCATCTTGCTCGGAGGCTTCGACAGCGAATTGGCCGAGACGCGCACCGGCGATTTCAGCGACAGCGTCCCTGAACCAATCACACGAAACGCGGTGTAGGCGGTCATCAGCTTGGTCAGCGACGCCGGATACCAGCGGTCGAATTCCTGCTGGCGCGAGAGTACCTTGCCCGAACCCATGTCGACGAGGATATGCGGTGCGGCAAGTCCGGGCGCGGCCGCGGCAAGAAGGATGGCGGCCGCGGCAAACAGGGTGCCTGGCCGGATGAATACACTGCGCCATCGGATCATGCGGAATGCGGCTTTCGCTTTGGTCGGGCCCCTGTACCCGTTCATATGGAACAATTTGGCCAAATTTGGAACCTTGAACAAAATTGATCGCAAATGAAGCCTTTACCCGCCAAAAACATGGCGGGCGTCACACAAGGCGGCTCTGCTCCACTGCTGCGCCGATGAAACTTGCGAACAGCGGATGTGGCTCGAACGGCCGCGATTTGAGTTCGGGGTGGTACTGGACGCCGATGAACCAGGGATGGTCCGGATACTCGATCGTCTCCGGCAACACGCCATCGGGCGACATGCCTGCGAAGTCGAGGCCGCACGCCTCCAGCCGGTCCTTGTAGTCGATATTGACCTCGTAACGGTGGCGGTGGCGCTCCGATATCGTGGTCGTGCCATAGATCGAGGCGATTTTTGAACCCGGCCGCAGGCTTGCCGCATAGGCGCCAAGCCGCATGGTGCCGCCAAGGTCACCGGCGGCCTGCCGCTTTTCCAGCATGTTGCCGCGAAGCCACTCGGTCATCAGGCCCACCACAGGTTCCTTCGCCGGGCCAAATTCCGTGGACGACGCGCCTTCAAGGCCTGCCAGCGAGCGGGCCGCCTCGATGCAGGCCATCTGCATGCCGAAGCAGATGCCGAAATAGGGTATCGCCTTTTCCCGCGCAAAGCGGGCCGCCGCGATCTTGCCCTCGGCTCCGCGCTCACCAAAACCGCCGGGAACGAGGATGCCGTGGACCTTCTCGAGCCACGGCGCCGGATCTTCCTTCTCGAAGATCTCCGACTCGATCCAGTCGAGATTGACCTTCACCTTTTTGGCCATCCCGCCATGGTGCAGCGCCTCGATCAGCGACTTGTAGGCGTCCTTGAGGCCGGTGTACTTGCCGACGACCGCAATCGTCACCTCACCCTCGGGATTGTGGATGCGGTGGGTGACCTCTTCCCAGCGCTCCATGCGCGGCTTGGGCGCTGGATCGATGCCGAAAGCGGCCAGCACTTCATCGTCAAGCCCTTCCGCGTGGTAGGCGAGCGGCACATCGTAGATATGCCGCACGTCAAGCGCCTGGATGACCGCCGAAGGGCGAACATTGCAGAACAGCGAAAGCTTGCGCCGCTCCTCCACCGGGATGGGCCGGTCGGCGCGCACCAGCAGGATATCCGGCGCGATGCCGATAGACCGCAATTCCTTGACCGAATGCTGTGTCGGCTTGGTCTTCAACTCGCCCGCTGCCGGGATGTAAGGCATCAGGGTGAGGTGGATGTAGACCGCACCGCCCCGTGGAAGGTCATTGCCAAGCTGGCGAATCGCCTCGAGAAATGGCATCGCCTCGATATCGCCGACCGTGCCGCCGATCTCGCACAGCACGAAGTCGTAGTCGTCATTGCCGCCGAGGACAAAATCCTTGATTTCATTGGTGACGTGCGGAATGACCTGCACCGTCGCGCCGAGATAGTCGCCGCGGCGCTCCTTCTCGATGATGTTCTTGTAGATGCGCCCGGTGGTGATGTTGTCCGAGGCGTTGGCCGACCGCCCGGTGAAACGCTCATAGTGGCCGAGATCGAGATCCGTTTCCGCGCCATCATCCGTGACGAAGACTTCGCCATGCTGGTAGGGGCTCATCGTGCCCGGATCGACGTTGAGATACGGGTCAAGCTTGCGGATGCGCACGCGATAGCCACGCGCCTGAAGCAACGCACCGAGCGCAGCCGCCGCAATTCCTTTGCCGAGGGAGGAAACCACGCCGCCGGTGATGAAAACATATCGCGCCATGGGAATTGACCCCTAAGCCGTTTCTTTCGATTCGCAAAGCCGAAATGGCCGTGCCACGCCAATGCCAACAAAAAACGCCCGGCAGTTTGCCGGGCGCTTTTGCGTGGCTGAAACCTTTACTGTCCGCTCGGGACCTGCGGTGCGGCAGGCGCTGCAGGTTCTGCGGGTGCCGGAGCTGCCGGAGCCGCATCGCCGGTGGCAGGCGGCGCCGCTGGTTCCGCCGGCGCCG
>JBGSJA010000217.1:0-6226 GCA_041742235.1 Salaquimonas sp.
CTTGTCGAGCAAGTACAGGATTTCCGGAGGCGAAAGGTCGGCGATGCCCAGCAGGTGCCGGTGGCTCAAGGCGGGGGAGTGTGCGGTGGCGCTCATCAATCCCGATGCTATAGGGATGGCGGGACCCGTTGCCAACAGCGCAGGCGCTCGATTTTCATGGGATTCACAACTGAGAACAATTATGGTCGCGCCATGAATCAGCCCTTCGACACCCATGAAGTCCTGAACCAGTCGCCGGTCTATGCCGGGCACAATGCCTGGAGCGCCGATCCGCTTCTGCGCCGCGCCTGCCATGCGCTCGGCGAGGACGTGAAGAAGGATCTTGCCGCCCATGGCGGGTGGGCGGGCGCTGCCGATAGCTTCGATCTCGCGCGCCTCGCGAACCGGAACCTGCCGCTGCTGCGCACGCATGACGCCAAGGGCCATCGGCTCGACATCGTTGAATACCATCCGGCCTACCATGCCCTGATGCGCAAGAGCGCCTCCGCCGGCTTGCATTGCTCGATATGGGAGGAATCCCCTGCTGAGCGCGGCATGCGGAACCTGGCGCGGGCGGGGCGCTTCTACCTTTCATCGCAGGTCGAGACCGGGCACCTTTGCCCGATAACCATGACCAATGCCGCAGTCGCGGCAATGATGGGTACGCCCGGCATCGTCAACGAATGGCTGCCGCGGATCCTGTCGCGCAAATATGATTCCTCGATGAAGCCGCCGGTGCAAAAGACCGGGCTGACCATCGGCATGGGAATGACCGAAAAGCAGGGCGGCACGGATGTGCGCGCCAACACCACGATTGCCGAGGCGGCCGGCGAGGGCATTTACCGTATAACCGGCCACAAATGGTTCATGTCCGCGCCGATGTGCGATGCGTTCCTCGTACTGGCGCAGATGGCGAACGGCAATGAAAGCGGGCTCGGGTGCTTCCTGCTGCCGCGCCTCCTGCCGGACGGGCGCAGCAACGGCTTCCGCTTCCAGCGCCTGAAGGACAAGCTCGGCAACCGCTCGAATGCCTCCTCCGAGGTCGAATTCCACGGCGCGCTCGGCCAGTTGGTCGGCGAGCCGGGCAGGGGCGTTTCAACCATCATCGAAATGGTGACGCTGACGCGGCTCGATTGTGCGGTTTCGTCAGCCGGAATGATGCGCACCAGCATTGCCGAGGCGGTTCACCACACTCGCCATCGCAACGTGATGGGCGCAAATCTCATCGACCAGCCGCTGATGCTGCGGGTGCTGGCCGATTTGGCGCTGGAAACCGCCGGCGCCACGGCGCTGGCCTTCCGCCTTGCCGCTTCCTTCGACCGGGCTGCCGCCGATCCGGCCGACGCCGCTTATGCACGCCTCATGACGCCGGTCATCAAGTACTGGGTGTGCAAGAGCGCCGCGCCGGTGATCGGCGAGGCGATGGAATGCCTCGGGGGCAATGGCTACATCGAGGAAGGCAACCTTGCCCGCCAGTATCGCGATGCGCCCGTCAATGCGATCTGGGAAGGCTCGGGCAATGTGATGTGCCTCGACGTGATGCGCGTCATTTCCAAGGGCGGCAAGTTGCTGGACGCAGTGCTGGCGCGGCTCGAGAGCGATCTCGGCGGGAACGGCGCGTCGAAGACTATCGAGGTCATCCGCACGGCGGCAGCCATGGCCACAAATGATATCGGTTCAGCCCGCATCCTGACGGAGCAACTTGCCTTGACCGCGGCCGGGGCCGAGCTTCGCCGCCTCAACACCGGCGCAATCGCCGACGCATTCATCGAAACGCGGCTGGGCGGATTGTGGCGCTCCACCTACGGCATGCTCGACAACCGTCACGACAGCCGCGCGATCGTCGACACGCTTTATCCCGCAATGTGAGGACGCCATGCGCAAGGCCAGGCTCGCCGAGGTAAAGCTGCCCGATTTCGGCATGCCCGACGAAATGCCGGAGCTTTCGCCGGAACTTTATGCGCACAGGCTTTCGCGGCTGCGGGCCGCCGTTGCAAGCTCGGGGCTCGATGCGCTGGTCATCTATGCCGACCGCGAGCATTGCGCCAACATGGCCTGGCTCACCGGTTTCGATCCCCGTTTTGAGGAAGCGCTTTTGGTTCTCGGCAAAACCGGCGATCCTGTGCTGCTGACCGGATTGGAAAACCAAGGCATGGGCAAGGCTGCGCCGTTGCCGCTCGACGTACGGCTCTACCCCCCGTTCGGCCTCATGGGGCAGGACCGGTCGCAAACCCTGCCGCTTGCCGATCTGCTGGGCGATTGCGGACTGCGCGCCGGCATGGCGTTCGGCGCGGCAGGCTGGAAATACTTCGGCACGCTGGAATCGCCCGATCCTGACCGCTGGCTGGAAATACCGTCCTTCATCGCCGACACGCTGCGGATGATCGCCGGCGCGTCCGGTTCGGTTCGTAACGCCGGCGCGCTGCTGATGGATCCGGAAAACGGCCTGCGCGCGGTCATCGAAATCGACGAACTGGCACGGTTCGAATTCGCCGCCTGCCACGTGTCCGAGGCGGTGAAGCGGGTGGTTCGCGGCACGAAGCCGGGTATGCGCGAATTCGACGCGGCACGGCTGATGCAGCCGATGGGACTGCCGCTTTCGTGCCACGCGATGTTTTCGTCCGGCCCGCGCGCCTGGCAAGGGCTGCCGTCTCCCAATTCGCGGATCATCGAACGAGGCGACGCCGTTACCACGGCCATGGGAGTCGTTGGCGCACTGACCTGCCGCAATGGCTGGCTGGTCGAGAGCAGCGATGAACTGCCGGCTGAAATCCGCGATTATCCGGAAAAGCTGGTTTTCCCGTATTTCGAGGCGGTGGCCGAATGGCTGGAGACGGTCGGCATCGGCGTTGAGGGCGGCGACCTCCACGCCCGCGTGATGAAACGGATCGGCGACCCGTTCTTCGGCGTCACGCTCAATCCCGGGCATCTCATCCATATCGACGAGTGGATGAACTCGCCGATCGCGAAAGGATCGCGCCAGAGGCTCCGGTCCGGCATGGCGCTGCAGGTCGATGTCATCCCGGCGACGGGCGGGCCGTATTTCACCAGCAACATGGAGGACGGCATCGCGCTGCTGGACGGGGCGGGCAGGGCGCAATTCGCCGAGCGTTATCCTGAGGCGTGGAAGCGTATCGAGGCACGGCGCGCTTTCATGGCCGACAGTCTGGGTATCCATCTCAAACCTGAAGTGCTGCCCTTCTCCAACCTTGCCTCGCATCTGCCGCCTTTCTGGCTGTCTCCGGCGCAGGCGGTCGTTCAGCGCTGATGCGCGTTAACCTTAACAAAAGGTAAACGTTGCGCGCATCCCCCATCCCGCCCAAAGTGAGAGAGGGAAGTGAGGTACGATGCGTATCATCTTGCTGCTTTGGGCATTGCCGCTGGTCTTTTTCTGGGGCTGGTACGGCTTGAGCGCGAACGACATTTCCTTCGGCACCGTTTTCTTCTCGCGACAGCTTCACGACGCCATTTTCGATATTTACGGCCGCACGCTTGGCCTGCCGCGGGAAGTCTTGCCCGGTATGTTGGCATGGGCCTGCATAGTGGATTCCGCGATCATCCTTGCCATTGCCGCATTTCGCTGGCGAGCGCGCTGGCTGCCGCAGGCCATGTCGGCCTTCTCGCGCCTCCGCGACAGGGCGGTTTCGGCCCGGCCGCCTGAAAACGTCACCCAATCCGCGCCATCCGATCGAGTGCTCCCTGCAGAATGATCGACGCGGCCACGGCATCGATATGCCGGGCGCGCTTTTCCCGCTTGATGCCCGCCTCGATCATCGCCTCTTCCGCCGCGACGCTCGAAAGCCGCTCGTCCCACAACAGCATCGGCAAATCGAGCTTGCCCGCAAGGTTGCGGACGAAGGCACGGGTCGACTGCGCCCGCGGGCCTTCGCTGCCGTCCATGTTGACGGGCAGGCCGAGCACCAGCCCGTAGATGTGCTCGCGGGCCGCCATTTTGGCCAGTTCCGCGACATCGGCGGTAAATTTCGTCCGCCGAATGGTGTGGTAGGGCGTGGCAATTGAAAGCCCGCCGTCCGAAACGGCTATTCCGATCGTCTTCGATCCGAGGTCGAGGCCGAACAGCCTTTGTCCCGGCGTGTGCAGGCCTTTCAGAGCCTCGATTTCGACGATGTTTGCCATTGGCGATTGTCCTTGTCCTTGCGGGCACTAATATCGGCAGCACTCGGGAAAGCCAAACCGGCGCAAGGAGAATTGGCCCATGAAAGTTACCTGGTACGGACATTCGGCATTTCGCATCGACCATGGCGGCAGCGCCATTCTCATTGACCCGTTCCTGTCGCATAACCCTGTCTGGAAGGGCGGATGGGAAAAGCCGTCACAAGGCGTAACGCATGTGCTGGTGACGCACGGCCATGACGACCATGTCGGCGACGCCGTCGAAATATTGAAGGCGACGGGCGCTCAACTCGTCGCCAATTACGAAATCTGCATGCATCTGGTCGGCAAGGGCATCAGCCAGGAGAAGATCAATCCGGGCAATCATGGCGGCACCGTCACTTGCGGCGGCTTCACGACGACATTCGTGAACGCGCTGCACTCATCGTCCAGCAACGGTGTTTACCTTGGCAATCCCGCCGGCCTCGTCATCCATTTCCCCGATGGCCGCAGCGTCTATCACATGGGCGACACCGACATTTTCGGCGACATGGCGCTGATCAACGAGTTGCACCAGCCCAAGGTCGGCATCGTGCCCATCGGCGACCGCTTCACGATGGGCGGGGTGGTGGCCGCGCTCGCCTGCCGGCGCTTCTTCAACTTCGAAACGATCTTCCCCTGCCACTTCGCGACGTTCCCCATGCTTGATGGAGACGCGGAAAAGTTCATCGAGGCGATGGACGAGGACGCAAGCAAGGTCAGGCTGGCAAAGCCCGGCGAGGCGATTGAAATATAGGCATCGGCTTTTGCGGCGTTGAAACAAGGCAGGCGGGCGGCTATAGGCAAGCCGTCACACAATTCTTGTCCGGAACCGCCCGCATGTCCGTCGATCTTGCCACAGTAAAGCGCGTCGCGCGCCTTTCCCGCATTGCCCTCGCCGACGAGGACGCCGAACGCATGCGCGACGAACTCAACGGCATCCTAGGCTTTGTCGCACAACTCGACGAAGTTGACGTCGCCGGCGTCGAGCCGATGACTTCCGTAGTCGAGATGAAGATGAAGATGCGCGCCGACATCGTCACCGACGGCAACAAGGCCGCCGACATCGTCGCGAACGCCCCATTGTCGGAAGACGGCTTCTTCATGGTGCCCAAGGTGGTGGAATGACAACCGTCTCCATTGCCGTCGAAACGCCGTTGCAGGACGATGTGCGCGCGATGGTGGCCGAGCTCAACGCGCATCTCAACCCGCTTTCGCCCCGGGAATACCAGTTCCAGATGACGGTCGAGCAGATGGCCGAGCCGCACACCACGGTGTTTGTCGCGCGCGATCCGGCCGGGCAGGCGGTCGGCATGGGTTCGTTGAAAATCCATGGCGGCGGTCTTGGCGAGGTGAAGCGCTTCTGGACCCGCCCCGCAGTGCGCGGAACCGGCGTCGGGCGGCAGCTCCTTGAAAAAGTCGTCGGTCTCGCACGCACCAAGGGGGTATCCCGGCTGGCGCTGGAAACAGGTGGCACGCCGCCTTTTGAAGGCACCTGGCGCTTCTACGAGGCAGGCGGATTCAAGGCTTGCGGCGCCTTCCTCGACTATCCCGATACCGAATATTCCCGCTTTTACGACATGACCCTCAGGCAAGAAATCTGATGTTTGAACTGACCAGACTGACCATTGCGCAAGCCCGCGAGAAGCTGAATGCCGGTGAATTCAGCGCATCGGAACTGACGGATGCCTATCTTTCGGCAATCGACGCGGCCAACGACCAGTTCAACGCCTACATCGCGGTGACGCATGATCGCGCCCGCGAAATGGCGAAGGCCTCTGATGCGCGGCGCGCGAAAGGCGAGGCCGGCCCGCTGGAAGGCATTCCGCTCGGCATCAAGGATCTCTTCGCCACCGAGGGCGTTCATACGCAGGCCGCGAGCCACATCCTCGACGCCTTCAAGCCACGTTACGACTCGACCGTTACCACGAATCTTTGGACCGACGGCGCGGTCATGCTGGGCAAGCTCAACATGGACGAATTCGCCATGGGTTCGTCCAACGAGACCTCCTATTACGGGCCGGTGGTCAATCCTTGGCGCTCGCGCGGTTCCAACGCGAAGCTGGTGCCGGGCGGTTCCTCCGGCGGCTCGGCC
>JBGSJA010000218.1:0-1941 GCA_041742235.1 Salaquimonas sp.
GGTCGTTGACGATGAGAGGAATATTGCGCGAGCGGGTGATGGCAAGCAGCCGGCGTCCGGTTTGCGCCAGCGCCCTGCCCTTGGCGTGCGGGTCGCGCAGCTGCACCATCGTGGCCCCGCCGGAAATCGCCTGAGCAACGATATCCTCGAGCGGACGCCCGCCGCCCAGCACCGGGTCCGTGACCAGATATACCGACAGGTCGAAAGCAGGTTTCACTGCACGACCTCCGAAACTTGCGAATGGGCGGCCAAGGTCTGTTCGTCCATGGCGTATAGCGCATCGCAAATGAGCGCGGGCATCAGGCCCGGGCCCTTCACATCCTTGCCCGCGACCGATCCTGCAGCGCCGTAGACGCTGAGTGCTGCGACTGCCGCGTCGAACGGGTCGCAGACGGCAGCGAATGCGCCCGTAAGCGCGGAAAGCGAGCAGCCCAAAGCGGTTGAAAGCGGCATCAGCGAGTGGCCGCCGGTGATTGCAACGAGACGGGTTCCGTCGGTCACGTAGTCGGTCTCGCCGGTAATGGCCACGACCGCGCCGGTGCGGGACGCAAGGTCCATCGCCGTGCGGACGGCCTCGTCCGAGCCGGCGGTGGAATCGACGCCCTTCGTCGCGCCCGAAAGGCCGCACAATGCCATGATCTCCCCGGCATTGCCGCGAACGATCGTGGGCTTCAGCGCCAGCAGGGCGGCGGAGGTTTCATTGCGCAGCTGCGTTGCGCCGACGCCGACGGGATCGAGCACCCAGGGCTTGCGGGCCCGCGAGAATTCGCTCGCTGCGAGCTTCATCGAGGCGATCCAGGGCAGGGACAATGTGCCAATATTGATGACCAGCGCCGAGGAAATCGCCGCGAAATCGGCAATCTCTTCCTCCGCATGCACCATCGCCGGAGAGGCCCCGGCAGCAAGCAGCACGTTGGCGGAAACCGTCATCGCCACATAGTTGGTGATGTTCTGGACGAGCGGCTTTTTCGCGCGCACGTCCTCAAGTCGGGCGAAGATCGATCGGGGAGAGGTGTCCATGAAAGCGCTTCCTTCATCTGCGAGGGAAGGCGGATGCAGGGCGTAATACGGAGCCCGTTTCCTCATTCCCTACGCCGGCATTATCCGGATCAGGTTCAAAGAGTTGGCCTGTGGCCTCTCAGCCCGGCAATGATCGCCGGGCACCTCCATGAGATGACAATGAGATAACGCCAATGGCGGCGCGGTTCAAGTATCGCGGGCAGCCTTCGCCGCCTCGATCGCCTGCCACACGCGCAGCGGCGTTGCCGGCATGTCGATGCGGTCGATGCCGTATTCGGCATGGAGCGCGTCGATGATGGCGTTCATGATCGCGGGGCAAGAGCCGATCGATCCCGCCTCGCCCGCGCCCTTGATGCCGAGCGCATTGGTGGTCGAAGGAACGTTGCGCGTCTCGAAACGAAAGTCCGGCACGTTCACCGCCAGCGGCATGGCATAGTCCATGAAGCTTGCGGAAATGAGCTGGCCGCTGTCGTCATAGACGACATGCTCGCTCAAGGCCTGGCCGATGCCCTGTACGATGCCGCCATGCACCTGGCCCTGCAGCAGCAGCGGGTTCACCGTCACGCCGAAATCATCGACGATGGTGTAGGTGACGATCTCGGTCATGCCGGTTTCGGGATCGATCTCGACCTCAACGACATGGGTGCCGTTCGGGTAAGTGTTTTCCGTCTGGCGTATGTCGGCGTCGGCAAGCAGGTCGTCTTTGTCCTTCGCCTTCTTAGCGATATCGGCGAAGGTGATCATGCGGTCGGTACCGGCGATGCGGGCCGTGCCGTCGACGAGTTCGATGTCCTCGGGCGAAGCTTCCAGATCGTCGGCGGCGAGCTTCTTCAGCTTCTTCGACAGGATTTCGGATGCCGCGACCACCGACAGCCCGCCAACAGGAATGGAGCGCGAACCGCCGGTTCCGCCGCCGCGCGC
>JBGSJA010000219.1:0-16604 GCA_041742235.1 Salaquimonas sp.
TCTGAACCGCGTGCAGGCAAGCGCGAGGCGCTGCGGCGCGGGGCATCGGGCGAGTGGCTTGCCGCGATGGCGCTGCGCCTCAAGGGCTGGCGCATCGTGGAGCGCAATTTTCGCTGCCCCTTGGGCGAAATCGACGTCATAGCCCGCAAGGGCAATCTCATCGCCTTCGTCGAAGTCAAGGCCAGGGCAAGCGAGCAGGAAGCGCTGGACGCCGTAAGCGCCAGGGCCAAACGGCGAATCGCAAATGCCGCTGCCGCATGGATCGGACGCCAGCGCGACGCCGACCGGCTGTCATGGCGGTTCGACATAGTCGCGATCGTTCCCCGCCGCTGGCCACGGCACCACGCCGCCGCTTTCTGACTGGCGGCTGCGAGCCGGCATTGCCAAGACCGCTCATGACGGCATATCAGGAGCACGGCTTCAAAAGAGAGGAAATGGCGGCATGGGCCTGAAGGTCGGCATCCAGATGGACCACATTGCGTCCATCAACATTCGCGGCGATTCGACATTCGCGCTGGCGCTTGAGGCGCAAGCCCGCGGCCATTCGCTGTTCCACTATACCCCCGACCGCCTGCAATTGCGCGGGAACACGGTGACGGCCGCAATCGAGCCGCTGGCGGTGCGCGACGAAACCGGCAACCATTTCACGCTTGGCGAAGAGAATGTCATGGACATGACCGGCCTCGATGTCGTCCTGCTGCGGCAGGACCCGCCTTTCGACATGGCCTACATCACCTATACGCACATCCTCGACCGCATCCACCCGCGCACGCTGGTGGTGAACGACCCCACTTCGGTTCGCAACGCGCCCGAAAAGATCCTCGTCATGGAATTCGCGCATTTGATGCCGGAAACGCTCATTACCCGCGATTTCCAGGCGATCCGCGATTTCCGCCGCGAGTTCGGCGACATCATCGTCAAGCCGCTCTACGGCAATGGCGGGGCGGGCGTGTTCCGGATAGGCGAAGCGGACCAGAACCTATCCTCGCTGCTGGAAGTGTTCGGCGGCGTCTTCCGCGAACCGCTGATAGCGCAACGCTACCTGCCCGACGTGCGCAAGGGCGACAAGCGTATCATCCTTGTCGACGGGGAGCCTGCGGGAGCAATCAACCGCGTGCCGGCGGAAGGCGATGCGCGCTCCAACATGCATGCGGGCGGGCGGGCCGAACACAGCGACCTGACCGCGCGCGAGCGCGCGATCTGCGCCGAGATCGGACCGCGGCTCAAACAGCTCGGCTTCATTTTCGTCGGCATCGACGTGATCGGCGACAGACTGACGGAGATCAACGTTACGTCGCCGACCGGCATTCGCGAGGTCAAGCGGTTCTCGGGAACCGACATCGCTGCCCTCGTATGGGATGCCATAGAGAAGCGGCGCTGAGCCGGCTCAAAACCGGAACGATTGTTGCACGCCGCTGGGTTCACGGGTTCGTTTTCCACCGGTTCTGAACAGGCCTTGCACAGGCGAAAGCTGCCAAGCCACTGATATTCCTCGCCAAAATCGCTTCCGTCGTGATTCCGTCACCGACGAGATTGCCTGCTGTTCTTTTTTTGTTCTTTACGGGAACAAAAATCCTGCTATGGTTGCATTGGCAGATGGATTAGCGTGAAGGTTCGGGCATGCGGCGCCCGGCCCTTGGCGCCACAGGGGGCAGGGCATGGTTGCAAGGGTGAAGACGGTCGCCTTCCAGGGGATCGAGGCGGTGCCGGTGGATGTCCAGGTGATGATCCAGCCGGGAAACGCGGTAATGAACATCGTCGGCCTGCCCGACCAGGCGGTGGCCGAGAGCCGGGAACGGGTGCGCGCCGCCCTGCATGCTTCGGGACTCTCCATTCCGCACAAGCGCGTGACGGTGAACCTTGCTCCTGCCGACCTCCCCAAGGAAGGCAGCCACTACGACCTGCCTGTAGCCTTGGGGCTGATGGCGGCGCTGGGCGCCATACCCGCCGACATGCTCGAGGAATATGTGGTGATCGGCGAGTTGTCGCTGGATGGCACGCTCACCGCCATCGCCGGCGCGCTGCCGGCGGCAATGGGCGCAAATGCCATCGGCAAGGGCCTGATCTGTCCCGCCGAATGCGGCCCCGAGGCCGCTTGGGCAAGCGCGGACATGAACATCGTCGCGCCGCGCAGCCTGGTTTCGCTCGCCAACCATTTCCGCGGCACGCAAGTGCTTTCACGGCCGGAGCCTTCGATCAGGCAGGCCTCGGGCAGTCTGCCGGACCTTGCCGATGTCAGGGGTCAGGAAACCGCGCGGCGGGCGCTGGAAATAGCGGCGGCGGGCGGGCACAACATGCTGATGGTGGGGCCGCCGGGCTCTGGCAAGTCGATGTTGGCGGGGCGGCTTGCGGGTATCCTTCCGCCGCCGGGACCGAAGGAATTGCTGGAAATCTCGATGATCGCCTCCATTGCGGGCGATCTGGCCGGAGGGCAGATCTCCTCGCGCCGCCCGTTTCGCGCGCCGCACCACTCAGCCTCCATGGCCGCGATGGTAGGCGGCGGCGTGCGGGCGCGGCCCGGCGAAGTTTCGCTCGCGCATAACGGCGTGCTTTTCCTCGATGAGCTTCCCGAGTTTGCCGCTCCGGTGCTTGATTCGCTGCGCCAGCCGCTCGAAAGCAGCGAGGTCGTCATTGCGCGCGCCAATCACCGGGTCACCTACCCGTCGCGGTTCCAGCTCATCGCCGCCATGAACCCTTGCCGTTTCGGCATGGCAGGCGAGCCGGGACACGTATGCAAGCGCGGCGTGCGGTGCGCGGCAGACTATCAGGCCCGCCTTTCCGGCCCACTGCTCGACCGGATCGATTTGCGCGTGGATGTTCCCGCCGTCACTGCATCCGACTTGTTGGCTCCCTGTTCAGCCGAAAAGAGCGCCACGGTCGCTGCGCGGGTGGCGCGGGCGCGGGCGCTCCAGGCCGACCGCTTCGCGGAACTCGGCTCTGACGTGTTGATCAATTCGAGCGCCTCCAACAGCATGATAGAAGCTGCCGCTGCGCCGGAAGCATCGGGCCTGCAACTGTTGAAGGATGCCGCCGACGCCATGCGCTTTTCCGCCCGCGCCTATCACCGAATCCTCAAGGTGGCGCGAACCATCGCCGATCTCGACGGCTCCGACAGGGTGGGCCGCATCCACATCGCCGAAGCGATTGCCTACCGCATGCCGGCCGAACGGCTGGTTGCGGCGGCCTGAGATGCAGGCGTACCGATTTTCCGATGCAAGGGAATCTAAACCTTGCGGTGCGACTTTACGGCGCGGCGGGGCTGGAAAGAGCGCGGATCGAATGTTGAGTCGCAACACCAATCAGGCAGCGCATGAGCGGGACGCAGGTCAGACCGGCAGGCTTGCGGGCCGCATGGATGCCCGCCTGCCACTCGTCGACGCGCCGGGAATCTCGGAAACGCCGGTTGCGCCGCTGCGTATAGCGTCCTTGACGGGGTTGCCGGCAGGTGCTGCCGCCTTTGCCGTGGTCGCGATCCTTTGCGCGTCGGTCATGTTTCTTGCAAGCGCAAGTTCTTATACCGGCGCCACGAGCGGAATTCTACTTGCAGCGGGCGGCGCAGCGGCGGTTATTGCCTGGTTGGGCAAACGCGAGCGCGGCGAGCACATGCGGTTGGTGCGCGAAATCGAATCCCTCGAAGACAAGACCTGGGAATTGCGCGAAAGCGAGGAGCGCTATCGCAGTCTCGCCGAGGCATTTGGCGACCTGGTCCTGCACCGGGACGCGAAAGGCCGTGTCATCTTCGCCAATGCCGCGCTCATGGAAGCCTTCGCCATCGAACCCGGGACGCTGACCGGCCAACTCTTCGAGCCGCAGATCATCGCGCGGTGCGAGGTGGATCCGGCCATGCGGGCGCCCGACGGTTTCACCGCGCGCGAGTTGAACATCGCCACCCCGGACGGGCCGCGTTGGTTCCACTGGATCGACTTGCCGATCCGCGATGACGTGACCGGAGAAGCTGCGCTGCGATCCGTGGCCCGCGACATAACCGGTCACAAGCAGGCAGAGCAGGCGCTCGAACTTGCACGCGTCAAGGCGGAGCAGGCGAACCGGGCAAAGTCGCGGTTCCTGGCGAGCGCCAGTCATGAAATGAGAACGCCGCTCAATGGCATTCTTGGCATGTCAGGCCTGCTGCGCGACACCGACCTGACGCCCGAGCAGGCAACCTACAACGACGCCATCCACGGGTCCGGCAGCGCCTTGCTGGCGCTCATCGAGGACATGCTTGATCTCACCTTGATAGAGGCGGGCCGTTTCGAGCCGAAGAGCGAAGCCTTCGCTCCGGCGCAGATGGTTGAAGAGGTTTGCGAACTGCTTGCCGGGCGTGCGCATGAAAAAGGCATCGAACTCGCCTCAAGGATTGCCCCGGATGTGCCGGAGAAAGTCCTCTCCGATCCGGGCAGGTTGCGCCAGGTGCTGGTCAACCTTGTCGGCAACGCCGTGAAGTTCACGGAGAAGGGCGGAGTGCTGGTCGAACTCGATACGGTCGCGGAACCGGGCTCGCCTTCAATTCAAAAGCTCAGGTTCGCAATAACCGATACCGGTCCGGGCATCTCGGATGAAGATCGCGGCCGTATTTTCGACGAGTTCGTGCAGGCCGATTCCGCCAGCACGCGCCGGTATGGCGGCGCCGGACTTGGTCTGACGATTTCGCAGAGCATATTGAAACGAATGGGCAGTGAAATCAGGGTAATGCCGGCTCCAGTGCCGGGATCGCGTTTCATCTTCGATATCGACTTTCCGATAGTCGAGGCAGCCGCCGGACGTGGCACCTGCAGCGCAATGGCATCGCGAACGGTGCTGGTGGTCTCCCCTGGAAAGGTCGAGGCGCACGCCATCGCTGCAACGATCGAAGCCTATGGCGGCACCGCGGTGATCGCATCGACGCTCGCCCGCGCTTCCGCTATGCTCGGCCGGGCGGCCGGCGGGAACAGATCGGCGCGGGAATTCGACTCGCTGGTCATCGATCCGGCGATTTCGCGCGATCCGGCACGGTCACTTGCGCGGTTGATCCACCGCGCCGGGCGGCCGGTGTTTTCGGTGGTCCTCATCCATCCCGAAGGCCGCGCAAAACTGCCGCATTTCCTGGAAAACGGATTTGACGTCTATCTTGTGCGGCCGCTGCGCCGGTCCTCCCTGTTGCGGGTTGCAGGCGAACAGCGCACCGATCTTTCCGAACCAAGGCCGGTGCGTCCGGACCGCAGGCCATTGCGAACAGCGGGCGACAAACTGCCGAAGCTGAGGGTGCTCATCGCCGAGGACAATCCGGTCAATGCTCTCCTGGTCCGCACCGTTTTCGAAAAGGCGGGGCAGGATGTCACCATGGCCGGCGACGGGCGGCAGGCCGTCAATGCCTGCCGCAAGCTGGCGAGGCAGGGCGGCGGGTTCGACCTTGTGGTGATGGATCTGCACATGCCGATACTCGACGGCTTGTCGGCGATCGCAGCGATCCGCAAGCTCGAGCGGCGATACGGCCTCGCCCGAACCCGGATACTTACCTTGACCGCGGACGAAAGAACGCAGGCCAGTGAGGAGACACTCAAGGCCGGCGGGGACGGTTTCATCACAAAGCCGGTTTCGCCGCATGTCCTGATGGACCTCATCCGGCTTCAGGCGCGGTCGCCGCGCGATGTCAAAACACCGTCTTGAAATTCTGTCATATCCGGGCGCTACTCAAACCGGCCATTGGTGAAACCGGCGGGCCGATCGGATGCGAGGGCGAATGAATTTCCTGCCGAACCGAAGCGAATTGCAGTCCATTGCCCGGCAACCGGCCAATCCCTGCCGTCCCCGGCTCGATCCGCAAGCCCCTGTGCTCGGGCGCATGGGCAATCTGAAAACGCGCCTTGCCCGCGACGCGCGTGAAATCGAGGAAGCCCAAAGGCTCCGCAGTCTCGTCTTTGGCGGCAATGGCGAAACACTCGACGCCGATGCTTGGGACGAGGTTTGCGAGCACCTCATCGTCATTGACGAAAGCGGCGGGCAGATCGTGGGAACCTACCGGTTTTTCACCTCCAGCGATTCGGCGATATCGGGTCAGCCCTTCTACACGGCGCAGGAATTTTCGATCGGACCGTTGATGGAGCGGCACCGGAGCCTTGAATTCATGGAACTCGGCCGCTCCTGCGTGCTGCCGGAATACCGCACCAAGCGGACGCTGGAACTGATGTGGCATGGCGTGTGGGCGCATGTGCTTGCGCGCAACGTGGATGTCCTCGTCGGCTGCGCATCCTTTCCCGGAACAAACCCGCAAGCCTTCGCCGAACCGCTATCCTTCCTGCATCATTTCGCGCCCCCGCTCGATGGCTGGGAAGTCAGGGCCTGCGCGGCGGAAACCTCGCCGACCGCGCTGGTCGCGGCGCAGGAAATCAACGCCAAGCGGGCGCTGCATTCCCTGCCGCCGCTGATCAAGGGCTATTTGCGGCTCGGCGCGCGCTTCTCGCAGGAAGCGGTCATCGACCGCGCCTTCGGCACGACCGACGTGCTCGTGATCCTGCCGGTGGCAGGCATAAACCCGCGCTATGTCGAGCATTACGGCGCCGATGCCGGACGCTATTCGGCGGGAAGCTAGATCGCGTTGTAGGCGGCGAGCACCGCCATGTTGACGATGTCGGTGTCACGAACGCCCATGCGCACGATCTGCACCGGCTTTTCAAGGCCCGTCAGGATCGGCCCGATCACCGTGGAACCCCCCAGTTCCTGCAACATCAGCGTAGAGATCGAGGCCGAGTGGAAGGCCGGCATCACCAGCACGTTTGCGGGCCCCGTCAACCGGCAGAACGGATAAAGCGCCATCTTTTCGGGGTTTAGCGCCACGTCGGCGGCCATTTCGCCGTCATACTCGAAGTCGGCGCCGCGCGCATCGAGCAGCTTCACCGCATCGCGCACCTTCTGGGCGCGCTCGCCGGGCGGATGGCCGAATGTGGAATAGGCGAGCATGGCAACGCGCGGCTCGTAGCCCATCGTGCGCGCGAAACCGGCCGCCTCGCAGGCGATGTTGGCGAGCTCCTCGGCAGAGGGCATGTCGGCGATCGCGGTATCGGCCACGATGACATTGCGCCCGCGGCAGATCGCGATGGTTGCGGCAATCACCTGGTGCTGCGGCATCGGATCGATGACCTTGCGGACATCGGCAAGAACGGTCGAATAGTTGCGGGTCACGCCCGAGACCATGCCGTCCGCATCGCCCAGTGCGACCATGCAGGCCGAGAATATGTTGCGGTCGGTGTTCACCATGCGCTGGCAGTCGCGGAAGAGATAACCGTCCCGCTGCAGGCGCGAATACAGGAAATCGGCGAAATCGGCGTTGCGGTCCGAAAGGCGCGCATTGATGAGTTCGATGTTCGGCCGGTCGAGATCGATGCCGGCCTTGATCGCAGTCTCGGCCATTTGTTCGTCGCGGCCGACAAGGATCGCGGTTCCCAGGCCCTGGTTCACATAAGCGATTGCCGCGCGCATCACCTGTTCCTCCTCGCCCTCGGCGAAGACAATGCGCTTCTGGTTGCGGCGCACCCGCTCGTAGATGCGCTGGAGCGTCGAGGCGATTGGATCGCGCCTCGCCGACAATTGCTGGGCATAGGCCTCCAGATTGACGATCGGCCGCCGCGCGACGCCGCTTTCTGCGGCGGCCCTGGCAACAGCGACAGGGATTTCCGACAGCAGGCGCGGATCGAACGGAACGGGGATGATGTAGTTCGGCCCGAATTTCGGGCGAATGCCCTGATAGGCGTTCGCCACCTCGTCCGGCACGTCCTCGCGGGCAAGGCGCGCCAACGCATCCGCGGCCGCGATCTTCATCGCATCGTTGATGGTAGTGGCGCGCACATCGAGCGCACCGCGGAAAATATAGGGAAAGCCCAAGACATTGTTTACCTGGTTCGGGAAATCCGAACGGCCGGTCGCCATGATCGCGTCGGGGCGGATTTCCTCGACCTCGCTCGGCGTGATCTCCGGATCGGGATTGGCCATGGCGAAAATGATCGGGTTCGGCGCCATCGCGGCAACCATTTTCGGGGTCAGCGCGCCTTTCACGGACAGGCCGAGAAACACATCCGCGCCGGTCAGCGCCTCTTCCAGTGTGCGGGCATCCGTCACGGCTGCATGGGCCGATTTCCACTGGTTCATGCCTTCCTCGCGGCCTTTCCAGACCGGCCCCTTGGTATCGCACAGGATGACGTTCGCCGGGTTGAACCCCATCGCCTTGATGAGTTCGATGCAGGCTATGCCCGCGGCGCCAGCGCCGTTGCAGACGAGCTTCGTCGTCTTCATGTCACGGCCGGTGAGGTGCATGGCGTTGATGAGGCCCGCCGCTGCAATGATCGCGGTGCCGTGCTGGTCGTCGTGGAAGACCGGAATGTCCATCATCTCGCGCAGCGTCTGCTCGATGATGAAGCAATCCGGCGCCTTGATGTCCTCAAGGTTGATGCCGCCAAAGGATGGGCCCAGATAGCGCACGCAATTGATGAAGGCGTCGATGTTCGAGGTATCGACTTCAAGGTCGATGGAATCGACGTCGGCGAAACGCTTGAACAGCACCGCCTTGCCCTCCATCACCGGCTTGGAGGCCAGCGCACCGAGATCGCCAAGGCCAAGAATCGCCGTGCCGTTGGAGATGACGGCAACCATGTTGCCGCGGGTCGTGTAGTCGAAGGCCAGTTCGGGGTTTTCGGCAATCGCCTTTACCGGCACGGCGACGCCGGGCGAATAGGCCAGCGACAAATCGCGCTGGGTCGCCATCGGCTTGCTTGGCGTGATCTCCAGCTTGCCGGGCCGTCCGCGAGAATGGAAATCGAGCGCCTCGGCGTCCGAGACCGAGGGCCCGCGCCCGTTGCCATTTCCGCCCGCCATGTCTTCCTCCTGTATGTTTTCCCCCCGCAGCGCCGCTGCGCGATTTCTTTTACACCCTCGCGCAGGTTTTCCAACACAGGGAAAACCACAACACTTGCCTTGCAAGGGCTGCTGGGGAATGGTCGGGCAGTGAAATTGACGGGTTTGGCAAGTGAATGTTCTGGCGGTGAATGGCGGCACGCATGCGGAAGCGGCAACGGATCGGGGCAAGGGCGAAGCGCCGACCCCGATGATGGCGCAGTATGTCGAGATCAAGTCGGCCAATCCGGACATGCTGCTTTTCTACCGGATGGGCGATTTCTACGAGCTGTTCTTCGAGGACGCGGAAATTGCGTCGCGCGCGCTCGGCATCACGCTGACGAAGCGCGGCAAGCATCTGGGCGAGGACATTCCCATGTGCGGCGTACCGGTGCATGCCGCCGAGGACTATTTGCAAAAGCTGATCGGGTTGGGGCATCGCGTCGCCGTCTGCGAGCAGGTCGAGGATCCTGCCGAGGCCCGCAAGCGCGGATCGAAGTCCGTCGTGCGGCGCGACGTGACGCGGCTCGTCACGCCCGGGACCATCACCGAGGAAAAGCTGCTCGATCCGGCACGGGACAATTTCCTGGCCGCGCTTTCGCGCATCAAGGCAGGTGAAGGCCGCGACGAACTTGCAGTCGCATGGATCGATCTGTCGACCGGCTCGTTCCGGGTCTGCGCCAGCACTCCGGAACGGCTGGCGGCGGATCTTGCGCGCATCGATCCCAGCGAGATCATCCTGCCCGACACGCTGCTGGCGGAGCCGCAATACAAGGCCGCGCTATCGCAGATGCGCGCGGCGCTTTCGCCGCAGCCCGCCAATGTTTTCGACAGCGCGGCGGCGACCGCGAGGCTGGAAGCGCATTTCAGGCTCTCGACGCTGGAGGGCCTCGGCGATTTTTCGCGTGCCGAGCGTTCCGCGGCCGGCGCGGTGCTTGCCTATGTGGAAAAGACGCAGATCGCCGAGCGGCCGGCCCTTTCGCGCCCCGTTCGCGAGAATGCCGCGCAAGCCATGTTCATCGACCAGGCGACGAGGGCCAATCTCGAGATCGTGCGCACGCTTTCGGGCGAACGCGAAGGCAGCCTCGTCAGGGCAATCGACCGGACCGTGACTGGCTCCGGATCGCGGCTGCTGGCCCGGCGCATCATGAACCCGCTGACCGACGTCGCGGCAATTCACGAAAGGCTGGCCTCGATTGGATTCTTCCTTGCCGACGAAGGCCTGATGCGGCGCGTCCGCGAAGCGTTGCGGTCTTCCCCGGACATGGCGCGGCCGCTGTCGCGGCTTTCGCTCAACCGCGGCGGGCCCCGCGATCTGGGCGCTATCGGCGCAGGCCTGACGCAGGCCCGCACAATCGCTGCGATGTTCGAGGTTTCAAGCCTCCCCGATGAACTCGGCCGGGCGGTTGGCGCATTGTTGCGCGCGCCGCAAGAACTTGCCGCCCTTCTGGCGCGCGCGCTGGATACGGAACTGCCGCTTGTCAGGCGCGACGGCGGCTTCGTGCGCGAAGGCCATTCAGCCGAACTCGACGAGCTGCGGCAATTGCGCGACGAGAGCCGCCAGGTGATTGCGCGGATGCAGGCGCAATATTGCGAAGAGACGGGGGTCAGGTCGCTCAAGATCCGGCACAACAACGTGCTTGGCTATTTCATCGAAATCACCGCGAACCATTCGCCTGCGCTGGCTGGCGTGCCCGGCAGGTTCATCCACCGCCAGACGCTCGCCAATGTAATGCGCTACACCACGGCCGAGCTTGCCGAAATCGAGACGAAGATTGCCAATGCGGCGGGCCGGGCGCTGGAGATCGAGCTTGCGGTGTTCGACATGCTGCAGGCCGAATGCGTGGCGATCGCGGTCGCGATCAGCGAGGCGGCCGAGGCGCTGGCCGTTCTCGATGTGTCGGCGGCGCTGGCGCATCTGGCGGACGAGGAGGATTGGCGCCAGCCCGTGGTGGATGAAGGACTTGCCTTCAGGATCGAGGCCGGGCGGCACCCGGTGGTGGAGCGCGCGCTGCGGCAGGCGGGCGGCAGTTTCGTCGCCAATGACAGCGATTTCGGCGCAAGCGGTGAACTGGCCCATGGCCGGATCTGGCTGATCACCGGGCCCAACATGGGCGGCAAGTCGACCTTCCTGCGCCAGAACGCGCTGATTGCGATCCTTGCGCAGGCGGGTTCCTACGTCCCTGCGAAGGCAGCCCATATCGGTGTCATCGACCGGCTTTTCAGCCGGGTGGGCGCTGCCGACGATCTTGCACGCGGACGTTCGACCTTCATGGTGGAAATGGTCGAGACGGCAGCAATCCTCAACCAGGCAAGCGAGCGCAGCCTTGTCATCCTTGACGAGATCGGACGCGGCACGGCGACTTTCGACGGCCTTTCAATTGCCTGGGCGACGATCGAGCATCTGCACGAGGCGAACCGCTGCCGTTCGCTTTTCGCCACGCATTATCATGAGCTGACGGCGCTGTCGGAGGTGCTGCCGCGCCTTGCCAACGTGACGATGAAGGTGAAGGAATGGCATGGCGACGTGGTGTTCCTGCACGAGGTCGCGCCGGGGGCAGCAGACCGGTCCTATGGCATCCAGGTGGCGCGGCTCGCGGGCCTGCCGGATGCAGTCATCGCGCGGGCGCGGGCAGTGCTCGACCAGCTCGAAAATGCCGAGCGGTCGAAGCCGGCATCGGCGATGGTTGACGACCTGCCGCTGTTTTCGGTCGACATGAAGGCAAAGCCGGTTGCCGCTCCGCCGGGCGAGCACCCGGCACTCAAGGCGCTTCAGGCGCTCAATCCCGACGAATTGACGCCGCGCGAAGCGCTGGAAGCGCTGTATGCGCTGCGCGCGCTTGGCTCCGAACCGAAATCCTAGAGGCCTTCCTCGTCGAGAAATGCCTTCAAATCTTCGCGCGGGCGCGGGCCTACCTGCTGGATGACCCGTGCCGCGGAGAGCGAACCGATCCGGGCGCTGTCGACTAGGCTGCGGCCATTGGTGAGGCCGAAGAGGAAACCGGCGGCGTAAAGGTCGCCCGCGCCCGTCGTGTCCACGACCTTTTCCACGGGATGGGCGTTGACGGCGTGGGTTTCCTCGCGCGTGACCACGACCGAGCCCTTTTCGCTGCGCGTCACGATGCCAAGGCTGCAATCGGCGCGGAAGGCTTCGAGCGCTGCCTCGAAAGACGACGTCTCGTACAGCGACTTCACCTCCGATTCGTTGGCGAAGACGATGTCGACCGTGCCCGAGCGCATCAGATCAAGGAATTCGCCGCGATAGCGGTCGACGCAAAACGGGTCGGACAGCGTCATGGCAAAGCGGCGGTCGTGTTCGTGGGCTATTCTTGCCGCCAGGAGGATTGCTTCCTTGGCGCGCGGCGGGTCCCAAAGATAACCCTCGAAATAGGTGATTTTTGCCGCAGCGACGATTTTCGCGTCGATGTCCTCGGGCCCGAGTTCGACGCAGGCGCCGAGATAAGTGTTCATCGAGCGCTCGCCGTCGGGCGACACGAAGATCATCGAGCGCGCGGTTGGCGGAGGGCCGTCCAGCGGCGCAGTCTCGAAATGGACGTCGATGGCGTGGATGTCGTGCCGGAAGAAGCGGCCGAGACCATCATCGGCGACCTTGCCGAAATAGGCCGCCCTGCCGCCCAGGCCCGCGACGCCCGCAGCCGTGTTTCCGGCGCTACCGCCCGACGCCTGGATGGCCGGTCCCATCACCGAATACAGATGCTCGGCGCGGCTGGCATCGATGAGGTTCATTGCGCCGCGGATGATGTTTTCGCGAATGAGGAAATCGTCCTCGCAATTGGCGATGATGTCGACAATCGCATTGCCGATCGTCAGCACATCGAAGGTCAGGCCTGTCATGAAATTCCCCAATTGTAGGCGAGCGCGCCGCTTTCTTGCTGCAAAGCAGAACTTGAAGCGCGGGGCAAGGGCAACCATCTTTGCTCGTGCGTTACGAGGAAGGAAAAAGGCCGTGATTCTACAAGCAGCCCGGCTCGCCGCCGGACAATTGTTCGCACCGGAATTCCGTTCCGTGCTGCTGAAATCGCTCGGCCTGACGATCTTGCTTCTGATCGTCGCCTGGATCGGGCTGGAGGCGCTGGTATCCACCTTCCTGACGCCGCTGCTCGGGCCTTGGCCCTGGGTAACGACAACCGTGCTTTGGCTGCTTGGCGCGGGGCTTTTCATCGGCCTCGGCTTCCTGATCGGCCCCGTCACGGCGGCATTCGCCGGCATTTTCCTCGACGATGTCGCGTTGAAGGTGGAGACCGCAAACTATCCCGCCGACCGCCCAGGCGCTCCCATGCCGATGCTCGCGTCCATGGTGATGGCGGCGAAATTCACGCTGGTCGTGATTGCGGCGAATCTTTTGGCGCTGGCGCTGGTGCTGCTGCCATTCGTCAATGTGGCGATCTTCTTCTTCGTCAACGCCTGGCTACTGGCGCGCGAGTATTTCCAGTTCGCCGCCATGCGGTTTCGCGGCGAGGCGGATGCGAACGCGCTGCGGCAGAAATATTCGCTGGAGATCTTTCTGTCAGGGCTGGTGATCGCAGGCTTCATGGCCGTGCCGATCCTCAATCTGCTGACGCCGCTGTTCGCAACCGCCATGATGGTGCATGTGCACAAGGCGCTTGGTGCGCGCGAACTCGCAAAGCCCGGCGCTCGGGCGCAACCGGTTCAGGGCAGGACCTGATCGGGCAGGCGAACCAGCGGCGCGGGGATGGCGTTGGTCTTTTCCGGCCATCGGCAAAGGTCGGCAATAATGCAAGCCTCGCATTTCGGCTTTCGCGCGACACAAACATAGCGCCCGTGCAGGATGAGCCAGTGGTGGGCGTGGCGCAGGAATTGCGCCGGAATGATCTTCTCGAGCTCCAGTTCCACCGCTTCCGGCGTCTTTCCGGACGCAAGGCCGATGCGGTGCGAAACGCGAAAGACATGCGTGTCCACCGCCATCGCCGGCACGCCGAAGGCCATGTTCAAAACGACATTCGCGGTCTTGCGCCCCACCCCGGGCAGCTTGACCAGCTCATCGCGGCTGTCCGGCACCACGCCGCCATATTCGTCCACAAGCTTTTGCGACAAGGAGATGGTGTTCTTCGCCTTGTTGCGGAACAGCCCGATCGTCTTGATGAGTTCGCGCACGCGGTCCTCGCCAAGCGCCAGCATCTTTTGCGGCGTATCGGCAAGTTCGAAGAGCTTTCCCGTAGCCTTGTTGACCCCCGCATCGGTCGCCTGCGCCGACAGCACCACGGCAACCAGCAGCGTGAACGGGTTCACATGCGCGAGTTCCCCCTTGGGCTCGGGCCGCTGGGCGCAAAAGCGCGAAAATATCTCGACGACCTCCGCCGGCGCCAAGGGCGTCCTTGACGCGGCAGGCCTTCGTGACGCGGATTTGACCAAGGGAATCTTTTCTTTCGCCATGACATTCCTATACTCATCAGCCATGAGCGACCGCAACAACCCGATTTCGGATGCCGAGGCGCAAAGCGAGCCTTTCTTCGCCGCGAGGCTGTTTCCCCACCGGTCGCTGTCGCAGCGCAATTTCGCCATCCTGCTGGGAATTGTCGCTGTGCTTTGCCTGTCGAGCGGCCTGGTCTTCCTGTCGATGGGCGCCTGGCCGGTTTTCGGGTTCCTTGGCCTCGACGTGCTGCTGTTGTGGCTTGCCTTCAAGCTCAACTACCGCTCTGGGCGGGCATTCGAGGAAGTGGCGATCTGGCCGCATGACGTCATCGTGCGGAAGGTATCGCCCGCAGGCAGGGTGCACGAACACCGCTTCAACCCCTTCTGGACGAAGTTCCGCATCGACCGGCACGACGAAATCGGCATCACTCGCATGTTCCTTTCCGGCGAAGGGCGCGAACTCGACATCGGATCGTTCCTCAATCCCGTGGACCGCGAGAGTTTTGCCGTCGCCTTCTCGCAGGCACTCGCCACGGTGAAGCGCCGCTGACCGGCGCGCCGAAAACGGGTGGCTTGCGGCAATCGGGCGGCGTAATTTCGCTGCATGAACACCCAAACCGGACAAGAACCATGTCTTTCATGAGCACCGACACGGGCAGCGACTACCAAACCGTGCGCCGCGTGATCGAAATCATCTCCAATGACTGGCGCGAACAGCCGCAGCTTGAGGATCTGGCGCGCGAAACCGGCATGAAGCCGGCACAACTGCAACGGATCTTTACCCGCTGGGCCGGATTGTCGCCCAAGGCGTTCCTGCAGGCGGTGACGCTGGACCATGCCAAGCGACTGCTGGCGCAGGACGCGCCGATCCTTGACGCGAGCTTCGAACTCGGCCTTTCAGGGCCGGGCCGGCTTCATGACCTCTTCGTCACGCATGAAGCGATGTCACCCGGCGAGTACAAGACACGCGGCGCGGGGCTTGCCATGCGCCATGGCTTCCACGATTGCCAGTTTGGCCGGGCGCTGGTGATGATTACCGAGCGCGGCATGGCAGGCCTTGCCTTCTGCGATCCGGGCGGCGAGGCCGAGGCACTGGCCGACATGCAGGCGCGATGGCCCGAGGCGGTCTACAGCGAGGATCTGGCTGCGACCGCGCCCTTTGCCAAGCGGGCGTTTGACCGGCAAAGCTGGCGGCCGGACGAGCCGCTGCGGGTAGTGCTGATCGGCACCGACTTCGAGATTCGCGTCTGGGAAGGGCTGCTCGATATTCCACTTGGCCGTGCGACAACCTACTCTAACCTGGCGCGAAGCATTGGCCGGCCGGATGCGCCGCGCGCGGTCGGCAGGGCTGTGGGGCGAAATCCGGTATCCTTCGTCGTGCCCTGCCACCGGGTCGTCGGCAAATCCGGCGCGCTTACCGGTTACCACTGGGGCCTTACCCGCAAGCGGGCGATGCTCGGCTGGGAAGCCGGGGCACTGGCCGGGGCCTAGTCGGCGAACAGCCGCACCGTGCAGCTTGCCCTAGCCACCGGCGCATCCTCGTCATCCTGCCAGCACCACACGTCGAGGAATGCGAGCCGGCGCGCAAGTCGCACTACATCGACCCGGGCGAAAAGGTCCGCATCCTTGGTGACGCGCAGATAGTCAATCGAGGAGGAAACGAGTTCGGCGCCCGCCCCTTGCGAAAGCCGCGCCAGTTCGAGAAGCGCGGAGAGTTCGGCCATGGAGCCGACGACGCCGCCATGCAGGGCGCGCACGAAAGGATTGCCGATATGCCTTTCGGCAAAGCCCAGGCGGTAGACATTGGCCCGGTCGGTGGTCGAAGCAAGCAGCCAGCGCGCGACGGGCGAAGCCAGAAGCAATTCACGACGGGTGCCGGCGGCAGGCTCCAAAGTGCTCATACCCGGCTTCCCAAAGGCTTGGCGCGCGTGCCGATCATGAACGTGCCTGTCGCAGTGGACAGCACCTCTCCGCTTTGCGCCGAGACGAGTTGCCCGCTCATATGCGCGATGTCGCTGTGAATTCCCTCGCAGCGCGCCCGGCAAACCAGTTTTTCGCCGCGAACGGGCCTGCGCATGTGTTGGGAAGTGAGGCCCGCGGTGGCGAAGGGCTGGATCTTTTCGAGCGAACCCAGAACGGCGCCGCCCATGACGGTGTCGAGCGCCAGCGTGGCAAACCCGCTGTGCAGCGCACCCGTAGCCTGGTCAGCCACGAATTCGGGCGTCGCCTCCAGCTCGACGGAAAGGACGCCTTCGGCAAAGCCGAGATAGCGAACCTTCAGCGTGGCGTTTGCCGGGTGGTGCGAGGTGAAAAAACGCTCGACGGGGCTGATCTCATCCATGGCCGCA
>JBGSJA010000220.1:0-6612 GCA_041742235.1 Salaquimonas sp.
TCCCGAGATGGTGGCGCGATACCAGCCGCCGGGGCGGCTGGCTGTTTTTCACACGGAGAACGGCATCCTCGATTTCGGCCAATCGCCGCCGGAGGGCGAGGAGGACTGGGACCTGATCAACGCCGGCAAGAAGGCAGTCACTATCAAGCCGGGCGCGGCCTTTTTCGATCACGCCGAAAGTTTTGCAATGGTGCGCGGCGGGCATCTCGACGTAGCGATCCTGGGGGCATACCAGGTCGCGCAGAATGGCGACCTCGCCAATTGGAGCGTTGGGGCCGGTGGCATCCCGGCTGTCGGTGGCGCGATGGATCTGGTTCATGGCGCGAAGCGGGTTGCCGTCATCACCGAGCATGTCACCAAGAACGGCGAACCCAAGCTGGTCGAACGCTGCACCATGCCGTTGACCGGCGTCGGTTGCGTGACGCGCATCTATACGAGCCTTGCCGTCATCGATATCGCAAGCGGCCGGTTCGTCCTGAGGGAAAAAATGCCTGCGATTTCGCTGGAAGCCCTGCAGGCCGCAACCGGCGCAAAGCTGCATCTAGAAGGGCCGGTCGCCGATCTTGCCGTGCCGGAGGTCTGAGCCATGAGCGAAGTCTTCATATGTGACTATGTGCGTACGCCAATCGGCCGCTTCGGCGGAGCGCTTTCAACCGTTCGTCCGGACGATCTGGGCGCCATACCGCTGCGCGCGCTGATGGCCCGCCATTCCGGCCTCGACTGGAGCGCGGTCGATGATGTCGTTTTCGGTTGCGCCAACCAGGCCGGCGAGGACAACCGCAATGTCGCGCGCATGTCTTTGCTTCTCGCTGGATTGCCCTCCAGTGTGCCGGGAACCACGATCAACCGGCTATGCGGTTCCGGCATGGATGCGGTGCTGGTTGCCGCGCGAGCAATCAAGGCAGGCGAGGCGGACCTCATGATTGCGGGCGGCGTCGAAAGCATGTCGCGCGCGCCCTTCGTAATGCCGAAGGCGGACACGGCGTTTTCGCGCCACGCCGAAATCCACGACACCACGATTGGCTGGCGGTTCATCAACCCGTTGATGAAAGAACAGTACGGTGTCGATTCCATGCCCGAGACCGGCGAGAACGTGGCCGGGGAATTCAACGTCTCGCGCGAAGACCAGGACGCGTTCGCATTTTGCAGCCAGGCAAAAGCCGCCGCGGCGCAGGAAAACGGACGTCTGGCGCGCGAGATCACGCCGGTCACCATTGCGCAGCGCAAGGGCGATCCGGTTTTCGTCGCACGGGACGAGCACCCGCGCGCAACGACGCTGGAAGCGCTGGCAAAGCTCCCTGCGCCTTTCCGCAAGGGCGGAACCGTCACGGCGGGAAATGCCAGCGGCGTCAATGACGGCGCCGCCGCGCTGATCCTTGCATCCGAAGCCGCGGCCTCGAAACATGGATTGATCCCCGTGGCCCGCGTGCTTGGCGGGGCTGCTGCAGGCGTTCCCCCGCGTATCATGGGGATTGGACCCGCGCCGGCATCGCGCAAGCTGATGGCACGCCTGGGACTGGCCATCGCAGATTTCGATGTCATCGAGATCAACGAGGCCTTTGCATCGCAGGGTCTCGCAAGCCTGCGCGAACTCGGCGTCGCGGACGAAGATCCGCGCGTCAACCCGAACGGAGGGGCGATCGCGCTTGGCCATCCGCTGGGAATGTCCGGGGCGCGCATCACCGGCACGGCGGCGCTGGAGCTGGCGCTTGGCGGCGGCCGGCGCTCGCTCTCGGCGATGTGCATCGGCGTCGGACAGGGTATCGCGATCGCACTCGAGAAGGCATAATATTAGCTATTGCTAAATAATACCGGCTGAATATGTTTCGCCAATGAATCCGCGAACCCTGCCAGCTTTTGAAAACTTGAAGCGCTATCTGCCCATTCTCGAATGGGGCAGGGAGTATTCCCGCCAGATGGCGGCGAACGATTTCATTGCCGCGGCCATCGTCACCATCATGCTCATCCCGCAATCGCTGGCCTATGCGCTGCTGGCGGGTTTGCCGCCGCAAGTTGGTCTTTACGCGTCAATCCTGCCGCTGGTCGCCTATGGCGTGTTCGGGACCAGCCGGACGCTTGCGGTCGGTCCGGTGGCGGTGATTTCGCTGATGACGGCAGCGGCGACCGCAGAGGTTGTGCGCAGCGGCGTTGCCGACGCGTGGACGGCATCGATCCTGCTCGCCGGTTTGTCCGGCCTGATGCTGACGGCAATGGGCCTGTTGCGCCTCGGATTCCTTGCATCGTTCTTGAGCCACCCCGTCATTTCCGGCTTCATCACGGCATCGGGCATTCTCATTGCAACCGGCCAGATCGGCGGGATCCTGGGTGTTTCGTCTTCCGGCCAGACGCTGCCCGAAATACTGGCGTCGCTATTTCACGGCAGCGGCGGCCTGAACATCGCGACCTCCGTGATCGGCATATCTGCCGTGTCGTTCCTGTTCTGGGCGCGCCGGCGCCTCAAGCCGCTGCTCATTTCGCGCGGCGTTCGTGACCGGCTCGCAGACATTGCGACGAAAGCCGCGCCGGTTATTGCCGTGCTGGCGACTATCGCCGTTACCTATTTGCTCGGACTGGAGGCCATCGGTGTGAAAACCGTGGGCGATATCCCGGTCGGCCTGCCGCCGCTGACCTTTCCTTCGCTCGAACCGTCGCTGGTCTATTCGCTGGCAGGTCCCGCATTGCTCATTTCCATCGTCGGATTTGTCGAGTCCGTTTCAGTCGCGCAAACGCTCGCCGCCAAGCGGCGGCAGCGGATTTCCCCGGACCAGGAACTCATCGGCCTCGGCACGGCGAACATCGCTGCGGGTATTTCCGGCGGATATCCGGTGACGGGCGGCTTCGCGCGCTCGGTC
Source organism: Salaquimonas sp. (assembly GCA_041742235.1). Lineage (GTDB taxonomy): Bacteria > Pseudomonadota > Alphaproteobacteria > Rhizobiales > Rhizobiaceae > BOKV01. The sequence continues at coordinate 2,853 of JBGSJA010000220.1, forward strand.
GTCAATTTCGACGCCGGCGCCGAAACGCCTGCAGCGGGTATGTTCACCGCGGTCGGCATTGCGCTTGCAACCCTTCTGCTCACCCCCGCGCTCTACCACCTACCCAAGGCGACGCTTTCGGCAACCATCATCGTTGCGGTGCTCGGCCTTGTCGATCTCGGCGCGCTGCGCAAGACATGGGGCTACTCGCGCCTCGACGGGGCGGCGATGGCAACGACTATCGTGCTTACGCTCGCTTTTGGCGTCGAGACGGGCATAATGGCCGGCGTTGCCTTTTCGATCCTGTCGTTTCTATACCGCTCGTCGCGGCCGCATTTCGCCATTGTCGGCCAGGTGCCGGGGACAGAGCATTTTCGCAACGTCAAGCGCCATTCGGTGATCACCGATCCGGCCGTGCTTACCCTGCGGATCGACGAAAGCCTCTATTTTGCCAACTCGAGATATCTCGAAGACATCATCCTGGAGCGCATTGCGGCCGACAAGCGCATCCGCCATCTCGTACTCATGTGCCCGTCGGTGAGCCATGTCGATTCCAGCGCGCTCGAAAGCCTGGAAGCGCTCAATCAAAGGCTGAAGGATGCCGGCGTGCAGATGCATCTGAGCGAGGTGAAGGGTCCCGTCATGGACCGCCTGAAGCGCAGCGATCTCCTCAACCATCTGACGGGGCGTGTGTTCCTGACGCAGTATGATGCCATGTGCGCGCTGGCGCCTGCCACGGCCGCACATGCAATGCACGGGATGCGCGGCGTACACTGATTTTTCCGGTGCCCGGCTGCGAAAGCTGCGGCAATCGTTTATAGCTGGCCAAGTTTTTCAAAGCCACGGCCCGCCATGACCCGGATCACCCTCATCGAGACTTTCCACGACGAATTCGTATGCTTTGTCAAAGTGACTGCCGAGGATGGCGCGATCGGTTGGGGCCAGACATCGACCTACAATGCCGATATCACCGCGCAGGTCTTTCACCGGCAGGTCGCGCCCTGGGCAATCGGCGCTGACGATGGCGACATTGCCGCCCTCGTGAACCTGATCGAGCGGCGCGAGCACAAATATCCCGGCAGCTATCGTTGCCGCGCGCTTTCCGGCCTCGACACGGCGCTATGGGATCTCAAGGGCCGGCGCGAGGGCAAGCCGGTCGCGGCGCTGATCGGCGGCCAGCCGGGCAGGCTGCGCGCCTATGCCAGTTCGATGAAGCGCGACATCACGCCGGAGGACGAGGCGCAGCGGCTCGTCCGGTTGTGTGGCGAATTCGGCTACACGGCCGCGAAATGGCGTGTCGGCGCGGAGTGTGGCGAAGACGTCGATGAATGGCCAGGCCGCACCGAGGCGATCATCCCTGTCGTCGCAAAGGCGCTTGGCGATGGCATCGACAAGCTGGTCGACGCCAATTCAGGGTTTTCGGTGGAACGCGCCATCAAGGTCGGCAGGATGCTGGAGGCCCATGGCATTGGCCATTACGAGGAGCCGGTGCCCTACTGGGATCTCGAGGCGACGCAAGCCGTAACGGCGGCGCTGGACATCGACGTGACCGGTGGCGAGCAGGATTGGGACATGGGCACGTGGAAGCGCATGATCGACATGCGCGCCGTCGACATCGTGCAGCCGGACATCATGTATATGGGCGGCCTTTCGCGCACGCTGGAGGTTGCGGCCATGGCGGCGGGGGCCGGATTGCCGTGCATGCCGCACAGCGCCAACCTGTCGCTGGTCACCCTGTGTTCGATGCATCTGCTGGCGGCCATTCCCAATGCCGGCAAATATCTCGAATTCTCGATCGAGGGAGACGACTACTATCCCTGGCAGCGCGGGCTTTTCCTCGGCGATCCCTTCGCGGTGGAAGATGGATGCCTGACCGTCCCCGACGCGCCGGGATGGGGTGTCGAGATCAATCCGGCCTGGCTTGAAAAGGCTGTGTACATGGAAAGCTCCATCGACCGCCCGCGCGGTGGGGCTTACGCCACGCTCTATCACAAGCAGGACGGTGCCTGAGCGCGCAGAGGTGGCAAGTAAACGTCAGACCGCCACCTCGACGGCCTTTTTCGTGGCGACCGATTTGATCGCGGCTTCTGCGAGCGCCAGCGCCAGCAATCCGTCCGTGCCGCTCGGGGAGGGTGTCTTGTTTTTCTTCACGACCGCAATGAAGGCCGCAATTTCCGCCGCATATGCCTCGGTATAGCGCGTCATGAAGAAGTCGTGCAGCGGCGGGCGGGTGTAGCCGGAGCCGTTGGCGATCTCGATCGACACCGGGCGCTGGTTTTCGGCGGCGATCATGCCTTTCGATCCGTGCACCTCGATGCGCTGGTCATAGCCATAGGTCGCGCGGCGTGAATTCGAGATGGTGCACTGCTTGCCGGAGGCTGTCGTCAACAGCACCGACACGCTGTCGAAATCGCCGAGCTGGCCGATTTCCGGATCGACCAGCACCGATGCTGCGGCCATCACGGTCACCGGCTCCTCGCCGAGCAGGAACCTGGCCATGTCGAAGTCGTGGATGGTCATGTCGCGGAAGATGCCGCCGGATGACTTGATGTAGGCCGGCGGCGGCGCGCCGGGGTCGCGCGATGTGATCTGCACCATCTCGACATTGCCGATCTTGCCGGCCGCGATTGCCTGCCTGACGGCGGCAAAATGCGGATCGAAGCGGCGGTTGAAGCCGACCATCAGCTTCGCGCCGGTCTTCTCCACGGTCGCGAGGCAGGCTTTGACCCGCTTGATCGACAGGTCGATCGGCTTTTCGCAGAATATCGCCTTGCCGGCCTTGGCGAAACGCTCGATCAGGTCGGCATGTGTATCGGTCGGCGTGCAGATCACAACCGCGTCGACATCTTTTGCCTTGAGGATCGCGTCGATGGTGCGGACCTCGCAGCCATGCTTCTTCGCCAGGTCTTCCGCGGCCGGCGCCATCGCATCCGCAACGGCAACAAGCCTGGCATCCGGATTGGAAGTGATAGCCTTTGCGTGAACCTTGCCGATGCGGCCGGCGCCCAGGAGTGCAAACTTGACGGACATTGGGGAGCTTTCTTCTGGATTGCGGAAGGTGAATCGCTGCTCAAGGGATTCTCGCCGATTCTGCCCATGCTGGTCTATCATGTCCGGCAGCTCATTTTCATGCATCCTGAAACACGCCGGAGGCGCGGGGCTTATCGCAGCAATGCGAACGGCACGCTCCGAAAAAACTGAGCTAACCACCGACCGGTAGCGGCATAAATTGCCTGTTATTCTACATTTTTGGTTGTGTTGTAATAATTCCTTCAAGATACTGATTTGGCAAACGGCTTGAGGCACGAGTGAGGAGGAGTTTCATGACAGACAATCAAAAGAGGGGAATCTCCAGGCGTTCCTTCCTGAAGAAGGGATCGCTGGTGGGTGGTGTGGCAGCGACGGGCGCTCTCTCGGCGCCGGCGGTGCTTGCGCAGGCACCCGTGGTAGTCAAGATGCAGACCTCGTGGCCGGCGTCCGATATCTGGATGGATTTCGCCCGGCAGTACACGGCCCGCGTGGAAGAAATGTCCGCCGGCCGCGTCAAGGTCGACCTGCTGCCCGCGGGCGCGGTGGTGGGTGCTTTCCAGGTGATGGACGCGGTCAATGATGGCGTACTCGACGCGGCCCACACGGTGCCGGTATACTGGTACGGCAAGTCCAAGGCGGCTTCGTTCTTCGGCACCGGGCCGGTGTTCGGAGGCTCGGCGACAACGATGCTTGGCTGGTTCTACCAGGGCGGCGGCGCCGACCTCTACAAGGAGCTCACCCAGGACATTCT
>JBGSJA010000221.1:0-2581 GCA_041742235.1 Salaquimonas sp.
AGCCCGGCCTTGGCAAGATAGGCGCCGCCCGCGGCGATGCCGAAAAGCCTCAGGTAGGGCGTTGCGCCGGCAAGCGCCTCTTCCATGCGGCCAGCGGCGACGGCGGCAAGCAGCCAGTCGCCGGCTTCCTGAACATCGTCAAGCGCGGCCTCAAGCAAGGTTGACGTGTCGCCGAAGCCGTCATGGTTGGTTCCTCGAACCTCGCCGGCAATCGCGCGCAATTCCGCGACATATGCCTTGAACGCCTCGCCGCCGGAAAGCGGCAGCTTGCGTGTCACCAGATCGATCGCCTGAATGCCGTTGGTGCCTTCATAGATCGGGTTGATGCGGGCATCGCGCAGATATTGCGCCGCGCCGGTTTCCTCGATGAAGCCCATGCCGCCATGGATCTGCACGCCGGTCGACGCGACCTCGACGCCAATATCGGTGGAAAACGCCTTGGCGATCGGGGTCAGCAGACCGGCCCGCTCCGACCAGAACTTCGCGTCCGCGCCGCCGGCATGGCTCATGTCGATGGCATGGGCGCAGGAATAGCAGATGGCCCGCGCTGCCTGCACATGGCTCTTCATGGAAAGCAGCATGCGTTGCACGTCCGGGTGCTCGATGATCGGGCTCATGCCCTCGCCCGAGTAACCGGGAGCCTTGCCCTGGCGGCGGTCGCGCGCATAGGCAAGCGCGTGCTGGTAGGCGGCCTCGGCAACCGCGACGCCCTGCACGCCGACATTGAGGCGGGCATTGTTCATCATGGTGAACATGCAGGCGAGACCCTTGTTTTCCTCGCCGATGAGATAGCCGACCGCACCTTTTTCGGCTCCGCCATAGCCGTCGCCATAGATCATCACGCAGGTGGGCGAACCATGGATGCCGAGCTTGTGCTCGACCGACTGGCAGAAGACGTCGTTGCGGCCGCCTAGCGAACCATCTGCGTTCACCAGGTGTTTGGGCACGAGAAAGAGGGAGATGCCGCGCGTGCCGGCCGGCGCATCGGGAAGACGCGCCAGCACGAGATGGCAGATGTTATCCGTCATGTCGTGCTCGCCATAGGTGATGTAGATCTTCTGGCCGAAGATACGGTAGGTCCCGTCCGGCGCGCGTTCGGCGCGGGCCTTCAGCGCCGCGAGATCGGAACCGGCCTGCGGCTCCGTAAGGTTCATGGTGCCGGTCCATTCGCCGGAAACGAGCTTGGGCAGATAGGTTTCCTTGAGCTGCGCTGAGCCATGCTTGTCGAGCGCCTCGACCGCGCCGATCGTCAGCAGCGGCCCCAGGCCGAAGGCCATGGAAGCCGAATTCCACATCTCGGCCGCGGCAACCGCCATCATCACCGGCAGGCCCTGCCCGCCAAATTCCTCGGGCGCGGCGATGGCGTTCCAGCCGCCCTCGCACCACGCCTTGTAGGTTTCCTTCCAGCCGGGCGGGGTCGTGACCTTGCCGTCCTTGAGCGGCGTGCCATGGCTGTCGCCGACCTTGTTCAACGGGGCGATTTCCTCCGTGGCGAAACGGCCTGCCTCTTCCAGCACGGCATCGACGAGATCGCCGGAAAGGTTTGGCATGGCGCCGTCGTCGATGGCCTTGTTGAGGTCCGCGACTTCTTTCAAGGCAAAGGCGATTTCGCTGACCGGCGCTCGGTACATGGCTGTTCCTCCGTCTCGTCCGTGGTTGCCGACTGCATAGTTTCTTTTTACGTAAACGTCAATTGAAGCGATCTTGCCCGGTTGCCGCATGCGTGTTTATTGGCCGCCATGGCAAGGATTGTTTCAACCGATCGAGCAGGCATGGCGCAAGCCCTGGAAGCGCTGGAAGCCGGCGGCTGCGTGGGCGTACCAACGGAGACGGTATACGGACTGGCGGCCGACGCCACCAACGGGCTGGCGGTGGCGCGCATTTTTGAAATGAAAGGCCGCCCACGCTTCAATCCGCTCATCTGCCATGTCGCGGACATTGCGATGGCTGAGCGCTTTGGCTTGATGAACGCAACCGCCCGCAGGCTTGCCGCGCGGTTTTGGCCCGGTCCGCTGACCCTCGTGGTACCCGCCTTGCCGGGCAGTGGCATCAGCGAACTGGCGACGGCGGGGCTCGGCACCGTCGGCCTGCGATGCCCCGACAGCGCGGCGCGCGCGTTGATCGAGGTATTTGGCAAGCCGCTTGCCGCGCCCAGCGCCAACCGTTCCGGCAGGATTTCGCCGACCACCGCCGATCATGTCGCGGAAGAATTCCGTGACGCTGACCTGCTGATCCTCAATGGCGGGCCGTGCCGGGAGGGCATCGAATCCACCATCGTGAAAGTGGAGCCGGACCGTCTTGTCCTCCTGCGACCAGGCTCGGTAACCGCGCAAATGCTGAAAGAAGCGGGCGGCCTGCCGATAACGCTCGCGACTGGCAAGGCAATCGAGGCGCCGGGCATGATGGCAAGCCACTATGCGCCCGATGCGGCGCTGCAAACCGATGTGGCGCGCTGCCCGCAAGGCGCTGCGCTGCTGGCTTTTGGCAATGGCATGGATCGCGAACGCGGCGGCGCGGCGGCGATGCTCAATCTCAGCCCGGCGGGCGATCTGCGCGAGGCAGCGGCCAATCTCTACGCCAT
>JBGSJA010000222.1:0-7564 GCA_041742235.1 Salaquimonas sp.
GTGTAGGCGGAGCCAGGCAGAATCACATCGGCGTGGTGTGCGCCACGGTCGCCATGCGTGCCGATATAGACCGTAAAGCCCTTGTTGGCTGAAACCTCGTATTCGTCGGCGCCGAGCAGGAAAAGCACTTCCATTCCCGAAAGCATCTGGGCAGTCGCCTTGCCGCCCTTGCCCGGCACGAAGCCGATGTCGAGGCCGCCAACACGTGCAGCGGCGGTGTGCAGCACGTTGAAGCCGTTCCAGCCATCCTTCACCGCGCCGTATTTCGTGGCGACCTGCGCCGCCAGAGACAGGATCGCTGCCCCGTCGGCCCGGTTCAGCGCGCCCTGGCCGACGATGATCATCGGCCGCTCGGCCTTCTTCAGCACCTTGGCGAATTTGGACGAGCCGTCGGCGATTGCCGCAAGTGCCACAGGCCCGTCACCAAGCCAGCCCGAAGGGTACCGCAGGTCGGCATTCTCGCCGATGATGGCGATTGGGTAATCGGAATTGCGCGACCGCTTGCGGATGCGCGCATTGATTATCGACGCCTCAAGACGCGGATTGGAGCCGATGATCAACAAAGCATCGGAGTTTTCTATGCCGTCGATGGTCGTGTTGAAGATGTAACCGGCTCTGCCCTTCGACGGGTCCAGCGGGCTATGCGGTTCGCGGCAGTCCAGGTTCGGCGAACCGATGGAAGCCATCAGGCTCTTCAGCGCGTACATGTCCTCGACGTTGGCAAGATCGCCTGCAATCGCGCCCACCTTGGCCGGGTCTGTCGCCTTGAGCTTTGCCGCGACTGCTGCAAGCGCTTCGGTCCAGCTTGCCGGCTGCAGCTTGCCTACCTTGTTTCGCACATAAGGCCGGTCAATGCGCTGTGCTGCGAGGCCATCCCACACGAAGCGTGTCTTGTCGGAAATCCACTCCTCGTTCACCAGCTCGTTGAGGCGCGGCAGGATACGCATCACCGCGCGGCCGCGCGAATCGACGCGAATGTTCGATCCGACAGCGTCCATGACGTCGATCGATTCGGTCTTCGACAATTCCCAAGGCCTTATCTGGCTTTCGCTGGGCTTGGAGGTGAGCGCGCCGACCGGGCAAAGGTCGATGACATTGCCCTGCAATTCGGAGGTCATTGCCTTTTCGAGATAGGTCGTGATCTCGGCATCCTCGCCGCGGCCGATCAGGCCAAGTTCCGAAATGCCCGCGACTTCCGTAGTGAAGCGGACGCAGCGCGTGCAGTGGATGCAGCGCGTCATTTGCGTCTTGACCAGCGGGCCGATGTATTTTTCCTCGACCGAACGCTTGTTTTCGCGGAACCGGTTCTTGTCGACGCCATAGGCCATTGCCTGGTCCTGCAGGTCGCACTCGCCACCTTGGTCGCAGATCGGGCAATCCAGCGGATGGTTGATCAGCAGGAATTCCATCACGCCTTCGCGCGCCTTCTTCACCATGGGCGACTTGGTCAGCACCACGGGCGGCTCGCCATTGGGGCCGGGGCGAAGGTCACGCACATTCATGGCGCAAGAAGCTTGCGGCTTCGGCGGACCGCCTTTCACTTCCACAAGGCACATGCGGCAATTGCCGGCAATCGACAGGCGCTCGTGATAGCAAAAACGCGGGATCTCGGCCCCTGCCTCCTCGCACGCCTGTAACAGCGTGTAAGTGTCGGGCACTTCAACCTCGGTTCCGTCAACGATAAGCTTTGCCATCTAATCCGTCTCTTGCCGTAGCACAGGCAGTTATGCCGCCGCGCCGTGTTTCCTGTAACTCGTCCAGGCAGAAATCAATCCGCCCAAAGGCGAGCGATCCTTTCGCCCGCCAAACCGCTGCCTCAGCCTGTCCCACGCGCGTGAAATCGCGGCGTCTTCCTGGCGTACGGATGAGGCTAGCGCACGCGCCCTGCCCTCGGTTTCGGCGAGCATGAAGCGGACTTCAAGCGGCGTGTCGCACATGGGATTCACTCCGCCGCCATGATCATGGGTTCGCCGCGATCAGCATTGCGGCTGAACTCGTCGATCCGCCGTTCGATCTCGGGCCGGAAATGCCGGATCAGGCCCTGGATGGGCCAGGCGGCCGCATCGCCAAGCGCGCAGATCGTGTGGCCTTCCACCTGCTTCGTCACGTCAAGCAGCATGTCGATCTCGCGCTTTTGCGCTTCACCGCGAACCAGTCGCTCCATCACGCGCCACATCCAGCCGGTGCCTTCGCGGCATGGCGTGCACTGCCCGCAGCTTTCATGCTTGTAGAAGTAGGAAAGCCGCGCGATCGCCTTCACGATGTCGGTGGACTTGTCCATCACGATCACCGCTGCAGTTCCCAGGCCCGACTGCAGCGCCCGCAGCGCGTCGAAATCCATCGGGCAGTCGATGATCTGCTCAGCTGGTACCAGCGGCACGGACGATCCGCCCGGGATGACCGCCAGCAGGTTGTCCCAGCCGCCGCGAATGCCGCCGCAATGCTCCTCGATGAGCTGGCGGAACGGGATCGACATCGCCTCTTCCACCGTGCACGGCTTGTTCACATGGCCGGAGATGCAGAAAAGCTTCGTGCCCTTGTTGTTGTCGCGCCCGAAGGACGAGAACCAGTCCGCGCCGCGCCGCAGGATGGTCGGCGCCACCGCGATCGATTCGACGTTGTTGACCGTGGTCGGGCAGCCATAAAGGCCCACATTGGCCGGGAATGGCGGCTTGAGGCGCGGCTGGCCCTTCTTGCCCTCGAGGCTTTCGAGCAGCGCCGTTTCCTCGCCGCAGATATAGGCGCCCGCGCCGTGGTGGACGTGGATGTCGTAATCCCAGCCGTGGATGTTGTTCTTGCCGAGGAGTTTTGCCTCGTAGCACTCGTCAATGGCGCGCTGCAGCGCTTCGCGCTCGCGGATGTATTCGCCGCGAATGTAGATATAGCAAACATGCGCGCCCATCGCGAAGCCGGCGATCAGGCAGCCCTCGATCAGCGTGTGCGGATCGTGCCGCATGATGTCGCGATCCTTGCAAGTGCCAGGCTCCGATTCATCGGCGTTGACGACAAGGTAATGCGGCCGCTCGCCCGGCTGCTTGGGCATGAACGACCATTTGAGACCGGTCGGGAAGCCCGCGCCGCCGCGCCCGCGCAAGCCTGAAGCCTTCATCGTTTCGATGATCCAGTCGCGGCCCTTTTCGATCATGCCCTTCGTGCCGTCCCAATGCCCGCGCGACCTTGCGCCGGCAAGGGACTTGTCGAAGGTCCCGTAAATGTTGGTGAAGATGCGGTCCTTGTCAGCCAGCATTTGTCTCTTCCGGATTTGCCATCGGGCATGACTGCGCCACGCCGGGAATGAAGATCGAAGCGGTCAACGCGCTTGCCGCGACGAGGGAATAGACCGCGCCAAGCACCAGCCATTCACGGTTGCCCGTTGCCAGCGCAATGGAGATGGTGACGGCAATCGATGCAGGCACGATGACAAGGCTTGCCTTCTGGCAGGCGCTTGCCATTTGCAGTTTCTCGGCCACCCTCGCGAACATCGTTCCCCCTAGCGCGGCTTCTTGCCGAATACGCTGATGTATTCGGCCTCGCCGCCCTTGGCGAGCGCCTTTGCCTGCTTGACCCAGTCCTCGCGCTCGATGCGGCCGGGAAAATCGAGATAGGTATTCACCCAGTCGCGCTGTGGCTTCTTCCAGTCCGCGATTTGCGCGAATGTGAAAATCCCCAGTTCGTGCAGTGTCTTTTCGATTTTCGGTCCGATTCCGGAAACCATTTGGAGCTTGTCGGGAACCGCAGGCTTTGCAAGCTGTGCCGGCCGGTTCGGATCGTCGAGCGCCACAGCTACCGGCTTTTCCGTCTGCTTCACTGACCGTGCGAGCGCTGCGGGAACCGGCGTCTTCAGCGCCGGATTGGCGATTTCCGCCGCCTGCTTCGGCTTGGCCGCATTGGTCGGCTTCTGGATGTCTTTTGCGCCGCCGCCGCGCGGCTTGCCACCAGACTTGGCCGGATCGGATTTGAGCGATGTCAGTCCGCCTTGCGGCGCCGAAAATACACGGTCGACCTGCGGGCCGGCGGGCACGCTGGCGCCCCTGCCTGCCTCGAAAGCATCGATGATTTCGGCGAGCCGCTCCGGCGTCAGATCCTCATAGGTGTCCTTGAAGATCATCACCATCGGCGCGTTCACGCAAGCGCCCTGGCATTCAACTTCTTCCCAAGAGAGCGTGCCGGCCCCGTTTGTCACGAACGGATCGTGATTGATCTTGTGGCGGCATACGTCGATCAGGTCCTGCGCACCCCGCAACATGCAAGGCGTCGTGCCGCAGACCTGTACATGGGCGCGCGTGCCAACCGGGTGAAGCTGGAACTGCGTATAGAAAGTCGCCACTTCGAGAACGCGAATATAGGGCATGGTGAGGATGTTGGCGATTTCCTCGATCGCGGCCTTCGTTACCCAGCCGTCCTGTTCCTGCGCCAGCATCAGCAGCGGTATGACTGCGGATGCCTGCCGGCCGTCCGGATACTTGGCAATCCACTTCTTGGCCTCGGCGCGCTTTTCGCGTCCGAAGGCAAAGCGCGCCGGTTGTACTTCATCGGGTGCAAGACGACGGACGGTCATCAGCGGTCAACCTCTCCGAAGACGATGTCTAGCGAACCGAGCACCGCCGAAACGTCGGCAAGGAGGTGGCCCTTGCCCATGTAGTCAAGCGCCGAAAGATGCGCGAAGCCCGGCGCGCGCAGCTTGCAGCGATAGGGTTTGTTCGTCCCGTCGGAGACGAGATAAACGCCAAACTCGCCCTTCGGCGCCTCGACCGCGGCGTAAACCTCGCCCGCGGGCACCTTGAAGCCCTCGGTGTAAAGCTTGAAATGATGGATCAGCGCTTCCATCGACAGCTTCATTTCCTGGCGCTTGGGCGGCACGACCTTGTTGTCGTTGACCGACACCGGTCCCTGCCCGTCGGGCTTGTTCAATTCCCGGATGCACTGGCGCATGATGCGCACGGACTGGCGCATCTCCTCCATGCGGATGAGATAGCGGTCGTAGCAGTCGCCGTTCTGGCCGATCGGAATGTCGAAATCCATCTCCGCGTAGCACTCGTAGGGCTGCGATTTGCGCAGATCCCACGCTGCGCCCGAACCGCGCACCATCACGCCCGACATGCCCCATGCCCACGCATCTTCCAGCGAGATGACGCCGATGTCGGCATTGCGCTGCTTGAAGATGCGGTTGGGGGTCAGCAGCGCGTCAAGGTCGGCGACCGTCTGGAGGAACGGATCGCACCATTTCTCGATATCGTCGATCAGGTCTTGCGGCAGGTCCTGGTGCACGCCGCCGGGCCGGAAATAGGCCGCATGCATGCGCGAACCCGACGCCCGCTCGTAGAACACCATCAGCTGCTCGCGCTCCTCGAAACCCCACAGCGGCGGCGTCAGCGCGCCGACGTCCAGCGCCTGCGTGGTGACATTGAGCAGATGGGAAAGAATTCGGCCGATCTCGCTGTACAGCACGCGGATCAGTTGTCCGCGCCGCGGTACCTCGATGGCGGCAAGCTTCTCGATCGCCAGGCACCAGGCATGTTCCTGGTTCATCGGCGCGACATAGTCTAGCCGGTCGAAATAGGGCAGCGCCTGCAGATAGGTCTTGTACTCGATCAGCTTCTCGGTACCGCGATGCAGCAGCCCGATATGCGGATCGACCCGCTCGACCACTTCACCGTCCAGTTCCAGCACGAGGCGCAATACGCCATGCGCCGCCGGATGCTGCGGCCCGAAATTGATGTTGAAATTGCGGACGGAGGATTCAGGCATGGTGCGCCTCCGGCACATAGTTTGCAGCGAATTGCGAATAGCGAATAGCGCGAATCATTTTTCCTGCTTTTCCTGCACGCGCCTGATCAGGCCGCGCAGCATTTTTCCGATTTCGGTTGCTTTATGCAGCAAAGCTTCAGCCTTCACCAATTCAATGAAACCCAATCGCGCAGAAAGCAGAATATGGGTCTCGGTCTCTTTGACGGATCCTTGTGCAATCCGAAGAAACTGGATGAATGACCCTGAAGTTTCACGTCCGTGTCCTTCTGCGATATTCGCTGCAACCGATACGACGGCACGCCGGATTTGGCTGCTCAAACCGAATGTTTCGGTGGCAGGAAACATTTCCGTCGCCTTGTAGCAGTCAACTGCCAAGTCCAATGCCTTCTGCCACACCTGTAGATCCTGATAAGACGAAATGCCGCCCAACCCTGCCCCTATTCGCTACTCGCAACTCGCTATTCCCACCCCTCAAGCCTTCGCCTTCTCATCCGGCAGCACGTATTCGGTTCCTTCCCAGGGCGACAGGAAATCGAAGTTGCGGAACTCCTGGCGCAGTTCGACCGGCTCGTACACGACCCGCTTGACCTCGTCATCGTAGCGCACCTCGACATAGCCGGTCAGCGGGAAGTCCTTGCGCTGCGGATGCCCGTCGAACCCGTAGTCGGTGAGGATGCGCCGCAGGTCGGGATGGCCGGTAAAGAGAATGCCGTACATGTCCCATGCTTCGCGCTCGAACCAGTCCGCGCCGGGGAATATCCCGGTGCAGCTTGGCAGCGGCGTTGCCTCGTCGGTCGAAACCTTGATGCGGATGCGTGAGTTCAGCCGCGGCGACAATAAATGGTAGACCACTTCGAAACGCTCCGCGCGGTCCGGGTAATCCACCCCGCAAAGGTCGATGAACGACACGAATTGCAGCGCCGGGTCGGTCTTCAAATGCTTCAGCAGGTCGATGATGCTTTCGCGCTGCGCGACCACCGTCAATTCGCCAAACGCGATGGCGGAGCCGAAAATGCGACCCGCAAAGGCCGTGTCGATTGCGTTCTTGATCCCGGTGAGTGTCTCGTGGTTCATCGCCTTCACCGTTCGATCGTGCCGGTGCGGCGGATCTTCTTTTGCAGAAGCATCACGCCGTACAGCAGGCCTTCCGCGGTAGGCGGGCAGCCCGGCACGTAAATGTCCACGGGAACGATGCGGTCGCAGCCGCGCACCACGGAATAGCTGTAGTAGTAATAGCCGCCGCCATTGGCGCACGAACCCATCGAGATCACGTAGCGCGGCTCCGGCATCTGGTCGTAGACCTTGCGCAAGGCCGGCGCCATCTTGTTGGTCAGCGTACCCGCGACGATCATCACGTCGGATTGGCGGGGCGAGGCGCGCGGCGCGAAGCCGAAGCGCTCCGCGTCATAGCGCGGCATCGACATCTGCATCATCTCGACCGCGCAACAGGCAAGGCCGAAAGTCATCCACATCAGCGACCCGGTCCGCGCCCAGTTGATAAGCTCGTCCGTCGAGGTGACCAGAAATCCCTTGTCGGCGAGTTCGTTGTTGATCTCGCCGAAAAACGGCTGATGCTGCGGCGAAGCCTGCAATTTCGCGCCCGCGGGCAAGATCAGCGATGATGAGCTGTCAGTCATTCATCCGGCCTTTGTCAGGGAAGGAGCAGCGCGCAAAGCCGCGTGGAGATTCATCAATCCCACTCGAGCGCGCCCTTCTTCCATTCATATATGAAACCTACCGTGAGGACGGCAAGGAACACCATCATCGATCCGTAGCCGAACCAGCCGAGCGTGCCGAACGAAACGGCCCAGGGAAA
>JBGSJA010000223.1:0-7218 GCA_041742235.1 Salaquimonas sp.
AGCGACATGGAATCAAGGTCGAACACCGGCTTGGCACCCGGCTGGTCGCCGGCCTGCACGCCGTCTCCGGTCAGGCACAGGATGTTCTGTACGCCCATGGCGGAAGCGCCGAGGACGTCGCCCTGAATGGCGATGCGGTTCTTGTCGCGGCAGGAAATCTGCATGATCGGCGCGTAGCCCATACGCGTCAGCAGCGCGCAAATGCCGACCGAAGACATGTGGCAGTTGGCGCCGGAGGCATCGACGGCGTTGATGCCGTCCACCCAGCCGTCGAAGATCGCGGCGCGCTCGTAGACATCCATCGGGTTGGCGCTGTCCGGCGGGTTGAGCTCTGCGGTGACCGCAAACTCGCCGCGACGCAGGACGCGTTCCAGCCGGCCGCGCGAGGAATGGCCCGGCAGCGGGTCGAGCGGAAGGCTCGGGTCGATTGGATGGACGTCGATCACTTGGCTGCCACTCCCGCGGTCTTTTCCCGGATGACGCGCAGCCAGGTGGAGGTTTCCTTGATCGACTGGTCGACCGGCTTTTGCACGTCGAGAATGGCGTTGCCGCCCTGCATCGCCCGCGAGCCTTCCCACGCCTTCACCCACACGCAGGGCATGTCCGGAATGACTTCGCAATGGCCATTGGCGCGCACGCCGCCGCACGGCCCGTTGCGCAATTGCTTGGGGCAGTTCATCGGGCAGGACATGCCCGTGGAAGAAAGGGCGCACATGCCGCACATGCGGCAGTCGAACAGCACTCCCTTGACGCCGCGCTCGACAGCCGCGACAGGCCGTTCCAGCCTCTCGTGGCCGATACGGTTTATGAGGGGAGCCGCAGAAAGAAGTGTCTTTTCGAAAAATCCGTAGAAGGATTCGAGCAGGCGCGAATTGCGGATCGACCAGTATTTGACCGTGAAGGTGCGGCGGCGACGGCCATCCGCCGCGAAATGCACCGGTCCGATTTCCGGCTTCGGCGGCGCGGCTTTCTTTACGGCCAGCGCAGCGGCCGGCGGCGTTTTTGCTGGCGTATCAAGCACCGGCGCGTCCTCCGGCTTTCGCTATTGCGACAAGCTTGTCCTGCGGCCATTGCGCTTCGATTCCGGCCGCGGCCTTGTCGGCTTCCGCCTCGAGATCATCGGATACCTCGACCGGATCGGCGCGCCGCCACTCGGCGAGATAGTCATCCGTCTCCGCCGCGCCCGAGCGCATCGCGGCCATGTCGATTGCCTCGGTGAAACGCAAAGGCAATTCGCGCTTGGCGCTCTTGCGGCCAGACTTGACGATCACCTGCGCGGGGATGTCGCGCCAAAGGACGATGATGAGTTGCGCCAATGCTTTTCTCCCAAGCCTGTCTTGGCAGCGACATTGTTCGCAAAGCCGGTTTGACGCTACGCCGCCCGCGACAGGCGAATGGACAAAAGCGACGGGGGCTTTTTGCCTCAGGCCGGATATTTGAGGAGCACCGAGCTTTCGAAGGTCATGACTGGCTGGCCGTTCTGGTTTGTGCCGGCGTTGCGGCCGGTCATCACATGCCAACCCGGCCTTGATGCAGACGGGCGGAATTGCGCCGTTTCGCTGGTGTAGCTGATGGCGTCGCCCGCATAGACCGGCCGGATCCATCTGAGATTTCGAAAACCGGGCGAGGGGCCGTACTCCACTTTCGAGTAACCGCCTCGCTCCAGTTCCACCAGGAGTTCTGCCGTGCGGTCGCGCTGCTTGCGCATCCACATGGCGACCGTGTGCCAGCCCGATGCGCAAAGCCCGCCGAGCACGCTTTGCTTTGCCGCTTCCGCGTCGAGGTGAAAGATTTGCGGGTCATATCTGCGCGCAAAGGCGATGATTTCTTCCGCGGTGAAAACATGTGTCCCGAGCTGCTCGACATGGCCCGGGGTGAACATTGGAGGCAATGTCACGCGGCGGCGCTCCCCGCCCTTGTGCGGAACATGATCGGGTTGACGACGGTCATGACCGGGGTGCCGTCCTGCTTGAAGAGTTCGAAACGGAAATGGATGATGCCAACGCCCGGGCGAGAGGTGGACAGGCGCTTGCCGGTAACGGTGGCCCGTCCAGTCAAATGGTCGCCGGCAAAGACCGGCGCAAGCCATTTGCATTCATCGATTCCCGGCGAACCCTGGCCGGAACTTTCCAGCAGGAAAGTGTCGCACATCATGCGCATCAGCATGCCGCAGGTATGCCATCCAGAGGCGGAAAGTGCGCCAAGCATCGACGCCTTGCCGCCTTCCTCGCTGAGGTGGAAGGGCGCCGGATCGAATTGGCTGGCATAGTCAATGATCTCTTGCGCCGAAACGGCGTATCTGCCGAGGTCGATTTCCTCGCCTTCGGCAAAATCCTCGAAATTCCTGAACGCCATCAATGCCTCTCCGCGCGGGAGGGCAGGAATGGAGCCTTGCAGGCCTGTTGTCAACGCCGGCGGGGTGCATTGCGCGGGCGAAATATGGTTAACCAAACCTTTACGAAAAGGTCCGCGCGACTTGGAAATTAACCGGTTTGGTGTAGTGTTCGCGGCGAAAAAGGCTGGATGAACAGCTTTCGCGCAGGTTTAGGGATGGCTTCGAACCAGGCATTGCTGAGGACGTTTGCCGCCGCGATGGTTGTCGTGGCGCTCGCGTCCGGCTGCGTGCAACGACCAAAGGAAGCAGCGGCGATCCGCACGATCCAGCCAATGGAGGCGGTCGACGCCAACGCGTCGGCCGAACAGGTGTTGACCCGCACGGCTGTGGGCGCTGTCGAAGACGACGGAGTGCATACCGTTTTGGCATTGTCGGCAGGCGGTTCCGACGGAGCTTATGGGGCAGGGGTGCTGAATGGCTGGACGCAGTCAGGCACGCGGCCAAAGTTTGATGTCGTCACCGGCGTTTCGACAGGCGCGCTCATGGCGGTGCTGGCCTTCCTCGGTCCTGAATATGACGGCAAGCTGGAAGAGTTCTACACCAAGCAATCCAATGACAAGATCTACAAGGCAAAGGGCATCAACGGCCTGTTCGGCGACTCGCTTTATGACAATGGTCCCTTGAAGGCCCAGATCGAGGCGTTCGTGACCCCGCAGGTTCTTGCGAAGATCGCCGAGGAACACGCCAAGGGACGCCGCCTTTATGTCGGTACGACCAATCTCGACGCCGGCGACTTCGTCATATGGGACATGGGAGAGATCGCCGCAGGCAGCCGGACCGACAGCGTGCTGCACTTCCAGAAGGTTCTTCGGGCGTCCGCGGCTGTGCCGGCCTATTTCCCGCCGGTCTACATCAAGCCGCAGCGAGGCATTGAGTTACGACAGGCGCATGTGGATGGCGGGGTGAAGTCGCCGATCCTGGTCGGCGGCTTCATGTTCCCGGAAGGCAAGCAGAAAAAGGCGCTCTACATGGTCGTCAACGGCAACACGACGAAGCTCAACGCTTCGGTCGCCGTGAAGCCGACGCTTGCCAGCATCGCGCAAAAATCCATCGTGGAAATGATGCGCGTGTTGCAGGACGAAACCGTCTATCGTGATTTTGTCGTGGCGCGAAATGTCGGAGCGTCGTTCCATCTGACCCAGATTCCGGACTCGATCCCGCTATCCAACGAAGGACTCGACTTCGATGCCAAGCGGATGCGCCAGCTTTACGATGCAGGCGTCGCAGACGGGGCCAAGGGCGCATCCGGCTGGATGAGCGAGCCGCCGAAAATCTCGCGCTATGAGAAGCTGGCGGCGAACTGATTCTTTCGGCTGAGATCAACGCTCGATTATGTCGAGCACATCGGCAATCACCTTTGCGCGCCTGAGCCGTTCATGCTCCTGCGGTTCGTCGGCATGATCGAGCGCCCATTGATGTTCGGACGGCACGTGTACCGCCCATGACCCCGCTTCCAGCGCGGGCAGGATGTCGGACTTCATTGAATTTCCGATCATCATGGCGCGCTCCGGCCCGGCGCCGTGGCGCAGGAAAATCCGTGAATAGACGCGCGCATCCTTCTCGCTGACGATTTCCACCGCATCGAAGAAGTGGTCGACGCCGGAAGCGGCCAGTTTCCTCTCCTGGTCGAGCAATTCGCCCTTGGTAATGACCACGAGGCGATAGCGGCCCTTCAATGCTTCCAGCGTTTCGCGAACGCCGGGCAGTGTCTCGATGGGGTGGGCCAGCAATTCGCGCCCGGCATCGAGGATTTCCGTGATGACCGACGCCGGGGCCTTGCCATTCGTCACCTCGATGGCGGTTTCGATCATCGACAGGGTGAAGCCTTTGACCCCATAGCCATAGTGGCCGATGTTGCGCTTCTCCGCGGCAATCAGGCGTTCCGCAAGATGTTCGTGCGGGGCGTAGGCGGCAAGCAGATCGCGGAACCGCGTTTCCGTGAGCTTGTAGTGGCGTTCATGGTGCCAAAGCGTGTCGTCGGCGTCGAAGCCTATGGTTTCGATCGCCTTCATTTTGCAAGGTCTGCAATGCTTGTGGCGAGGTCGCCGTAGCCCGTACGCCGGCGCTCATAGGCGAGGCCGAGGAACTGCGCGGCTGCCTCCGCGCGACGGTCCAGTTCGGGATCGTCGGATTGCGCAAGGTAAACCAGCTTCTCGTAGTTGCCGAAATACATGTCGCGAAGTTCGGGATGGCGGTCGAGGCCGAGCGGCCTTGTGACGAAGGCATCGAACTGGCGGGCGAGAAAATCGGTCAGGTAGAATGCCGTGATCGTCTCATCGCGGCCGAATTCGGCATTGCCGAGGAAGAACGAATAGCAATGCGGGCCCGGAATGCGCTCGACGCCATGGCGCTTGCAGACCTTGTCGAGCAGCCCGCCGGTACCGCAATCGGCATAGGCCACGAAAACCTTGGCAATTCCGGCCTGCCTGGCCTCCATGATCTCGCGCTCAATCTCGCCGGGGATCTTTTCGGGGTAGTTGTGGAGGATTGCCGGCAGGCAGGTCAGTTCGACATGCTCCATGCCGTTGCCTGCCAGCACGGCAATCGTTTCGCGCGCGATCGCTCCGCATGCGATGACGCGGATGCGTTCCGCCTGATGCGCCTGGGCATCTGCCATTTGCAATCCAATATTCATGTTGCAACGCTTTACATGGTAGTTCGCGGCATTGATTGGTACATTCCGCCGCCCGCTTTGCCAATCACGCCTGGACATGGCCATTCAAACGCCGCTTCCGATTCGACCGCAAAAGCTTCGCGTCCTCGTTCTGGGCGCCACCGGCACGATCGGGCGGGCGACGGTGCCGGCTATCGCGGGACGGGGACATGAAGTCGTGTGTCTCGTGCGTGCGGGGTCGAAGATCACCGCTCCGGCAGGCGTGACCGTCCGTCATGGCGATGTCCGCGATCCGCAATCGTTTCGCCGCGACGGATTTGCGGGTGAAAAATTCGACGCGATCGTCTCCTGCCTGGCATCGCGCACCGGAGCGCCGGTGGATGCCTGGGCAATCGATCATGGCGCAAATCTCAACGCGTTGGAGGCGGCAAAGGAAGCTGGCGTGAAGCATTTCGTGCTGCTTTCGGCAATATGCGTGCAGAGGCCGCTGCTTGAATTCCAGAAGGCGAAGCTCGCATTCGAGCGGGCGCTTATGCAATCAGGCCTCGACTTCACCATTGTGCGCCCCACGGCATTCTTCAAGTCGTTGTCGGGGCAAGTGGATCGGGTAAAGGCTGGCCGGCCGTTCCTCGTTTTCGGCGACGGCAAGCTCACGTCGTGCAAGCCGATCAGCGACTGCGACCTTGGCAATTTCATCGCCAGTTGCCTCGACGATCCGGTGCGGCGCAACCGGATATTGCCGGTCGGCGGGCCGGGCGAGGCGATCACGCCACTGGACCAGGCGGACGGGCTTTCCCGGCTGCTCGGGCGCGAAGTCAAGGTGCGCCGCGTGCCGGTGGCGATGCTGGATGCGATCATCGCCGGCCTTTCGCTTGCGGGCCTGGTTTCGAAAACCGCGGCCGAAAAAGCGGAACTTGCCCGGATCGGCCGATACTACGCCACCCAATCGATGTTGGTGCTCGATCCGGCGACCGGGCAATACGATGCGCAGTCAACGCCCTCGTTCGGCAGCGACACGCTGTTCGACTATTACGGGCAACTCGTCAGGGGCGAAGCGACGGCCGAACGCGGCGAGCACGCGGTGTTTTGAATCGAAAATGGCGGCATCGCTGCCGCCTTTCGCAGTTCCAATTGAAAGTCTTATCAGCCGCGGGCCATCTGGTTGTGCTTGCGCGCCATGAATTCCTTGGCGGTTTCCACGGCAACGGCAGCGTCGCGGCAGTAGGCGTCGGCGCCGATGGCCTTGCCGAATTCCTCGTTGAGCGGTGCGCCGCCCACGAGAACCACATAATCGTCGCGAATGCCGCGGGCGACCATCGTGTCGATCACGACCTTCATGTAGGGCATGGTCGTGGTCAGCAGGGCCGACATTCCAAGGATGTCGGGCTTGTGCTCTTCGAGCGCGCCCAGATATTTGTCGACATCGGTGTTGATGCCAAGATCGATGACGTCGAAGCCCGCGCCTTCCATCATCATCCCGACAAGGTTCTTGCCGATGTCGTGGATGTCGCCCTTGACGGTGCCGATGACCATCGTGCCAACCTTCGGTGCGCCTGTCTCGACCAGCAGCGGACGAAGGATGTTCATGCCGGCCTTCATTGCATTGGCGGCTAGCAGAACCTCGGGAACGAAGAGAATGCCGTCGCGAAAGTCGATGCCGACGATCCGCATGCCTTCGACCAGCGCCTTGGTCAGCACGTCATAAGGGGACCAGCCGCGACCCAGCAGGATGTGCGTCGCTTCCTCGATCTCCTCCTTCAGGCCGTCATAGAGGTCGTCGAACATCTGCTGGACAAGTTCTTCGTCGTCCAGTTCGGCAAGGATGATTTCGTCGTCGGCCATGATGGTTTCCCTGTTGGAGGAAAATGTTCGTTCCGTTATCCAGACTTTGGCGAACGTGTACCGTGCCTGAAACGACTTTCGGTCAGAGATTTGCGACGCAGTTGAATCGGTTTGGTAAAAAGGCGGTTGCAACGGCAGTGCCATGCAGCGCGGACTGCCGCAACCCTTTTTCGAAAAACGTCAGCTTGCGCCGCATTGAGGCGAAAGATTGCGCCAGCATGCTTTACCATTGCGACAGACATTGTATGCGGCCCGCGGGCCTGTGAAAAATCGAGGAACAATCATGAGCGAAACGGATCTGACGGGCGGCGAGACGCCCGCCACTGAAGGCCGGCGCAGCCGCGGCGCGGGCGGTGGGGCGTCGGCG
>JBGSJA010000224.1:0-3513 GCA_041742235.1 Salaquimonas sp.
GATGCCGCGATGCCGTGCTCCAGCGCCAGCCTTGCGGCGAGCACCGTTCCGGCGCTGGCATGGCGCGCGCGGGCGGCGACGCTCTCGCTCACGTGGAAACCGATAAGCCGGTTGATCGCCTCTGGAACATTGGCGCAAAACACCTGGTCCACATAGCTGCTCGCATGGGCAAGGTTCACCCATTGCGCGGGCGCGGGGCCGGGCGCATGGAAGCCGCCCGGCGCGACGATGCCTCCCTCGACCAGCACTTGCGCGATTGCAGCGTATTTCGGCATCGGGAAGCGATGATCCGGCGGCAGTTCGGCGGTGAAGAGCGGATTGTGGACTACGGCAAGCGGCATGCGTGCTTCATAGCGCGCCCGTGACCGGTTTTGGAGATGCATTTGTGCCGCCGAGGCTCTAGAGGGGTGCGGCATGGACACCAAGGCATCGCGCCCGACAAGACCCTTCCATATCAGCCACGCCACCGTCTTCGGCATCGCGGCGCCGATGACGCTCGCCTATCTGACGACGCCGCTGCTTGGCCTTGTCGATTCAGCCGTCGCCGGGCGGCTTGGCGACCCTGCGCTGCTCGGCGGCCTTGCCATCGGCGCGGTGATCGTCGACCTCGTATTCACGACCTTCAATTTCCAGCGATCCGGCACCACGGGCCTTGCTGCTCAGGCGGCGGGTGCAGGCAATGAGCGCGAGAAGCAGGCGATATTGCTGCGCGCCCTGCTTCTCGCCGCGGTACTCGGCGCAGCTTCGATCATCGCCAGTCCGCTGGTGATGTGGATCGCGCTGACCCTGATGGCCCCGGAAGCGGACATTGCGGGTGCGACGCGAACCTATTTCCTGATCCGCATGCTGGGCGCGCCCTTCGCGCTGGCCAATTATGCCGTGCTCGGCTGGCTCGTCGGTCTGGGCCGGCCCACGCTGGCGCTCGGCCTGCAGGTGTTGATCAATGGCGTGAACATCGCGCTTTCGATCCTGCTCGGCCTTTGGCTCGGCTGGGGCATCGCCGGCATCGCCACCGCGACCGTGATCGCAGAAATCATCGCCGTCATCGCGGCTGTGCCGCTTTGCCTGCGGCTGATGGACCGGAGCATCCGCCTGTCGAGGGCCGAATTGTTCGATGCAGCAGCGCTGCGCCGCCTCGTTTCGCTCAATGGCGATATCATGCTGCGCTCCTTCGTGCTGCTGTTCGCCTTCGCCTTCTTCACCGCGCAAGGCAGCCGCTTAGGCGCGATCACGCTCGCCGCCAATGCCGTACTGATGCATTTCTTTCTGGTCGGAGGCTTCTTCCTCGATGGCCTTGCGACGGCGGCCGAACAGCTTGTTGGCCGAACCATCGGCGGTAATTACCGCGAAGGATTTGTGCGAACCTTGCGGCTGACGACATTGTGGAATCTCGCAATGGCAGGCGCGCTGAGCCTCTTCTTTCTGGTCGCCGGCGAGACGCTGGTCAATCTGGTGACGACGATCCCGCAGGTCAGGGAGGAAGCACGGCTCTATCTGTGGCTGGCGGCACTGACGCCGCTGACCGGCGTCATCGCCTTCCAGATGGACGGCGTTTATATCGGCGCCACCTGGTCGCGCGACATGAGCCGGATGATGCTGCTGTCCTTTGCCGTCTATATCGCGGCCTGGGCGATCCTGACGCCGATGTTCGGCAATACCGGGCTGTGGCTGTCGCTGCACGTATTCCTGCTGTGCCGGGGTGCGACGCTTTCGGCGCTCATACCCTCGAAGATGCGGCAGGCCTTCGGCTAGCTTTCGCCCGGCAGTTTTCGCGCGGCCCATTCCGCTGCCCGCGTCCCGGTCAGCGCAGTGACGCCGGCGAGCTTGCGCCGCTCTATTTCGCGAAGGATTCCATCGCGGATTTCGCAGGCAATACCGGGCCCGCGATAGATCATGCCGGTGTAAAGCTGCACGAGATTGGCGCCGGCTTCCATCTTGCCAATCGCCGCTGCCGCACTGTCGATGCCGCCGGCGCCGATGATCGGCAGCGCCGGGCCGAGCAATTGCCGCATCCGCGCCAGCACGATCGTCGAGCGCTCGAACAGCGGCTTTCCCGAAAGCCCGCCCGCCTCGCCGGCATGGCGCGAATCCTCGACGCCCGCCCGTGCGACGGTGGTATTGGAGACGATCAGGCCGTCCAGCGTGCTTTCGCTGATGACGTCCGCGATTTCCGCTATTTGCGCCCGGTCGAGGTCAGGCGCGATCTTGAGGAGCACCGGACGGAAGGTTCCTGTCCTTGCCGCCAATTCGTCGCGCTTGCCCAGGACCCGCGCAAGCAGTGCACGCAGCGCGTCGGCTGCCTGCAGGTTGCGTAGCCCCGGCGTGTTCGGCGAGGAGATGTTGGCCGTGAAGAAGCGGGTGAAATTCCAGAAAGCCTCGATTCCGGCGACATAGTCGTCCACAAAATCGGCAGCATCCTTGTTCGCCCCGATATTGACGCCGACGATTCCCAGCCGCCCGGCACGCGCCTTCAGACGCGCCAAAGCCGCCGCATGGCCCTCATTGTTGAAGCCCAGCCGGTTGATGACGGCCTCTTCGCTTTCCAGCCGGAAGATGCGCGGGCGAGGATTTCCCGGCTGCGGTCGCGGCGTCACGGTACCCACTTCCGCAAACGCAAAGCCGAGGCGCAAAATTGCGTCCGGTACTTGCGCATTCTTGTCGTAGCCCGCCGCCAGGCCGACCGGCCCGGGAAAATCGATCCCGGCCAAAGTGACCGCCAGGCGTGGATCGGGCGCGGGTGCTGCCGGGAACATGCCGCTCTGGAGCGCGGCGATGGAAAGGCCGTGCGCCGTTTCCGGATCGAAGCGGAACAGCAGGTTTCGGCTTAGCGTCGAGAAAAACCTCAAGCGCCCGCTTCCTTTGGGAAAACATGCTTGCCGTCGGGCCCGAGCGGCAGGTCGTGGACTTCATGAACGGTGCTGAGGGGAAGCGGCGCGTATAGGTGCGGGAACAAGGCTCCGCCGCGCGAGACCTCCCATTTCAGTGCGTCGCCGAGGAGCCTCGCATCCACCTCGACGAGCAGCAGGTCGGCCTGTCCGGCGAAATGCCTTGCGGCGGTCTCGCGCATCTGCGCGGCGGTCGAGAAATGGATGTAGCCGTCGGCATGGTCGACCGGCGCGCCTTCGAAGCGGCCGGCGCTTTGCGCTGCCGCCCATTGTTCGCGGGTCACGATCTTGAAAATGGTCTGGTCCATGCGAACCGATTGGCATGCCCGCGCCTGCCGTTCAAGCGGCAAAGCGGGCGTATTGCGCCAGTCAGCTGGTCTCGGGGCGGCTCGCAGGCGCGGGCGCATCGGGTGCACGCAATTGTTCAAGCAGTTCACGGTCAGGCTCGCGGCGCCGGGCCAGCGACACGCCGATACCGACCGCCATGAATGCCGCGAGCGCCAACATGGCGGTGTGCACCGGCAGTGGCAGCGAGGAAAATCCGGGAACGCCAAGCCGGAACTCATCGCCGGTTGCCGGCGCAAGGTCGGGGCCCGCCAGCCCTGCGAAAGCGGCCGCAAACAGCACC
>JBGSJA010000225.1:0-5807 GCA_041742235.1 Salaquimonas sp.
CTTGTAGCCGACGCCCATTTCCGCCACGAGAACTTCCCTGCCCTCGCGCTCGCGGCGCGAACGCACGGTCAGGCTTTCGCACAGAGGCAGGAACTGCGGATATTGCTCGACATCGGCGACCAGGTCGAACATCTGCCGCGCGCTGTAGGGTACTGGATGGACTTTTGAAAACTGCGGCAAGTGGAGTGCTTCTATTCGTTCGCCAGCCGGGCCGTGCGCGCAGCGCGCAGCCGGGCGAAATCTTCTCCGGCATGGTGCGACGAGCGCGTCAGCGGGCTTGAGGACACGAGCAGAAAACCCTTCGCATAGGCGATCGTCTCGTAGGACTTGAACTCGTCCGGCGTGATGAACGCCTTGACCGGATGGTGCTTGCGTGTCGGCTGCAAATATTGCCCGATGGTGAGGAAATCGACGTCCGCGGTGCGCAAATCATCCATCAACTGCAACACTTCGTTCCGCTCTTCGCCGAGGCCGACCATGATGCCCGACTTGGTGAACATCGCCGGATCGAGTTCCTTTACCCGCTGCAACAGCCGGATCGAGTGGAAGTAGCGCGCGCCGGGCCGGACGGTAAGGTAGTTCGACGGCACCGTTTCCAGATTGTGGTTGAAGACGTCCGGCCTTGCCGCGACCACCTTTTCCAGAGCGCCATCCTTGCGCAGGAAATCCGGCGTCAGAATTTCGATGGTCGTTCCCGGCGAGCATTCCCGGATAGCCAGGATCGTCTCGACGAAGTGCTGCGCGCCGCCGTCATCGAGGTCGTCACGGTCCACGGAAGTGATAACGACATGTTCGAGGCCCAGCTTGGCAACCGCGATGGCGACATTCTCCGGCTCCTTGGAGTCAAGCGCGCCGGGCATGCCTGTCCGCACGTTGCAGAAGGCACAGGCCCGTGTGCAGGTGTCGCCCATGATCATCATGGTCGCGTGCTTCTTCGACCAGCATTCGCCGATGTTGGGACAACCCGCCTCCTCGCACACCGTGACGAGTGCGTTCTCCTTCACGATCTTGCGCGTTTCCTCATAGACCGGCGAGCCGCCTGCGCGAACGCGGATCCAGTCGGGCTTGCGCAGCACCTCGTTGTCGGGCCGGTGGGCCTTTTCCGGGTGGCGCGGCCTGGCCGCGGAAACGGTATCTAGAACGGTTACCATGTGAAATTCCTATTGCCGGGCGTCAGGCCCGCCGTCCTTGGTATGGTACATCGGGCCTCCCGGCGGCATGTTGCCCGGCTGGTTCTGTAGGGGAGGATGGCTTGCGGCCTCACGCCTGCCGAAGAACCACAAGATGATGATCGCGCCGATCGTCGCCACCACGAGATTGCCCAGAAACCCGTAGAACTGCGCTCCGATCAGGCTTGCCAGCGTTCCGCCAACGAAAGATCCGGCAATGCCGACCAGCATGTTGGTCAGCAGGCTGTGGTTGCGGTTCATTGCCCGCTCGGCAATCCAGCCCGCCAGGGCGCCGATGATCAGCATTCCGATGAAACCGACGCCGGGCATTCCCATGATACCGAATTGTCCATCCATGGCGATTCTCCAATTGCTGGCCTTCGCAAACATAGTGCATCACACATGTCATTGCGATGGCCGGCCTACTCAGGCGTTCAGCACCTTGCCATAGGCGTCGAGCACGCTTTCCTTCATCATCTCCGACAAAGTCGGATGCGGGAAGACGGTGTGCATCAGGTCTTCTTCGGTGGTCTCGAGGTTCATCGCCACCACGAAACCCTGGATGAGTTCCGTCACTTCTGCCCCGACCATGTGGGCTCCGAGAAGCTGGCCTGTCTTCTTGTCGAAAATCGTCTTCACAAGGCCCTGGTCTTCGCCAAGCGCGATCGCCTTGCCGTTCGCGCCGAAGGAAAAACGCCCGACGCGGATGTCGTGGCCGGCCTCCTTGGCCTTCGCTTCCGTCAGCCCGACAGATGCAACCTGCGGGTGGCAATAGGTGCAGCCGGGTATCTTCATTTTGTCCATCGGGTGGACATTGGGCACTCCCGCGATCTTCTCGACGCAGATTACGCCCTCATGCTCGGCCTTGTGCGCCAGCATGGGCGGCCCCGCCACGTCGCCGATGGCATGGATGCCTTCGACATTGGTGCGGCCATAGCCGTCGATTACGATCGTGCCACGATCGATCTTCACGCCCATCGCCTCAAGGCCGAGGTTCTCGATATTGCCCTGGACGCCGACGGCCGAAATCAGCCTGTCGGCCTCGAAGACTTCGCTCTTGCCGCCTTTCAGTTCCACGGTAGCCTTGACGGAATTGGCCCCCTTCTCGACCTTGGTGACTTTAGCCTCGGTGAAGATTTTCAGCCCCGCCTTCTCCAGCTGCTTGCGCGCGATGCCGGATATCTCGGCGTCTTCCACCGGCATGATGTTCGGCATCAGTTCGATCACGGTCACGTCGCAGCCCATCGAATTGTAGAAGGATGCGAATTCGATGCCGATCGCGCCGGAACCCATGACCAGCAGGCGCTTTGGCATTTCCGCCGGCACCATCGCCTCGAAATAGGTCCAAATGAGCTTGCCGTCCGGCTCTATGCCTGGCAGCGCCCGCGGCCGCGCGCCAGTGGCGATGATGATATTCTTCGCCGAATACTCGCCCTCGTCCTTCACGCCCTTGGGAACAGCCGGCTGCGGTAGCATCGGTTTCTTTGTGGAAGCTGTGACGGCGACCTTGCCCTTGCCGGCAAGTTTCGCTTCGCCCCAGATGACGTCGACCTTGTTTTTCTTCATAAGGAAGGCAACGCCGGCATTGAGGCGCTGCGAGACGCCGCGCGATCGGTCCACCACTGCTTTTACATCTGCCTTGATCGTGCCTTCGAGCGTCAGCCCGTAATTCTTCAGGTGATCTCCATAGTGCTTGATCTCGGCAGAACGCAGCAGAGCCTTGGTCGGGATGCAGCCCCAATTGAGGCAGATCCCGCCAAGATGCTCGCGTTCGACAATGGCGGTCTTCAGGCCCAGTTGCGCTGCGCGAATGGCGGCCACATAGCCGCCGGGGCCCGATCCGATGATGATGACGTCGTAGTCCGCCAAGGCATTTCCCTCCAGGGTTGGCGGGACGCCGGCGAAGACCTCTCAGCCCCTCAGCATCCCGTAGATCTCGTCTTTCAGCTTCAGGCGCTGCTTGCGCAATGTCTCCATGCGCAAATCATCCATCGGCTCAACATTCGTCTCGCCGCGGTGAATCTCGCGGTTCAACGTGTGGTATGCGTCATGCATCTTGCGGAAATGCGCGTTTTCGACCTTGAGCGTGTGGATCTTTTCGCGCAGTTCCGGAAATTCGTCTGCAATTTCATGCGGTGTATCGGACATGCTTTTCTCCTTCCATGCCGTGGAAGGATTAGCCGCCGCTTCTTTTCACTCCTTGATCCGCGTCAAACATTGCCAAGTTCCCGCTTCATCAGCACCCAGTGCTCAGCAGTGAACCAGGGCACGATCTGCTTGTATGGCCGCCGGTCAATGATCTCGAAACCGCGCGAGCGGTAGAGCGCCAACCCTGCCGCATTGCCGTCCTCGGTGACAAGCGCCACTCGGCGGCACCCGGCACCTTGAGCGCGCGCCAGATGGTTGTCGAGCAGCGCCGCACCAACGCCCATGCCCCGCGCCTCGCGAAAGACGGCGAGCGAATCCACCAGCCAATCACCGACGGCCTCGCGAAAAAGCGCCAGCACCGGCTCGAACGATTCGTCCTTGTAGGCTTGGCTTCCTGTTTCAGCCTGCATCACATAGCCCGACGAGGCTCCCGCCGTCCTTCCGCCAATTTCGGCAATCATGGCATTGGCATAGCCATAAGGCGTATGCGGGTCGGCCATCATCGCGCGGCCGTGCTCGAAAGCGTCTTCGGCAACGCCTGCATCCACCGCTGCCTGCCAAAGCATCGCGGGAAGACCGTGACCTGCGAGGTTGTCGAGGATCGCCATGTCGGCTGCGTCATGAATGGATGCCGGGCGCAACAAGATGTCCGGACGCGGTTTCTCTGCCGCCCCGTGCGATGCTATGACTGCCGAAACTGAATCGCCCGAAGGACCCATGGAACCGGTTGTCTCACTCGTTTCGCCCGAAAAGATACTGGATCTCCCCTGGCATGTTGGCGTTCCAGGGATGGCGCTGATCGCGCTTTTCCTCTGGTCCGCCGTAAAGTCGGCCTTGACCATGCGCCCGGTAAAGGCAATCACGCGGATCGTGCTCGCCTTCGCGGTAGCGGTCATACTAACGCAAGGTGGCGACGCCATCGTGCAAATGGTCGACGGAGCGCCGCAATCATAACCCCAGCATCAGCTTGACGATCGGTATCAGCGCGCGCCCGATGGCGCGTGTGTTCTCCGCGTCGATGTGAACGCCGTCGATCGGCGTCGTTTGCGCAACCGTTCCTGCATCGAAGAAATCCGCGCCCTGCTCGTCGGCAAGGTCAGCGTAGAACGAAGCGAGCATCCGCGATTGCTCGACACCTCCGGCAAACATGGCCGAAAACTCGAAATCCGCCGTCTCGCACAGCGCTGGCGGCGCCACGATCAGCACATGCGGCGGGGTCGTCGAACTGTCCCGCATCGCATTGATGCGCACCAGTTCCACACACCGGCGCATGCCCTGCATCGCCGCCAGCGCTGTGCCGGCAATGTGCGGCTTCATGTCGTTGGCGCCAAGCATGAGGATCACAAGATCGAGCGGCGCATGGGTATAGAGCACGGTCGGCAGGATGCGCGCACCATTGCGGTCGCAATCGGCAAGGTGCTCGTCATAGGCCGTGGTGCGCCCGCGCAAGCCGTCGGTGACGACCTCGACCTCTTTGCCCAGGCCCGCCGCCAGGACATTCGGCCAGCGGTCATGCCACGCGTGCCGGCCACGGGTGGCGGCATCCGCACCCCAGGTCAGCGAGTCGCCATAGCAAAGGACTGTTTTCATCGGGGCCGCCTAGACCAGCATTCCAATCGGGTTTTCGATGTATCGCTTGAACGCGCCGATCAATTCGGCGCCCAGCGCTCCGTCGACCACTCGGTGATCGGTCGACAACGTGACGCTCATCACGGTAGCCACCTTGACGGCGCCGTCCTTGACGATCGCCCGCTCATCGCCTGCTCCCACCGCGAGGATAGTCGCATGCGGCGGATTGATGACAGCCGAGAAGTCCTTGATGCCGAACATGCCAAGATTGGAAACGGCCGTCGTTCCGCCCTGGAACTCTTCGGGCTTCAGCTTGCGGTCGCGTGCGCGCCTGGCCAGATCCTTCATCTCGTTTGAAATCGCCGAAAGCGACTTTTGTTCGGCCTTGCGAATGATCGGCGTGATCAATCCGCCGGGAATGGAAACGGCGACGCCCACATCGCTGTGACGGTGCATGACCATGTTGCTTTCCGTCCAGGATGCATTGGCGTCCGGCACCGCCTGCAGCGCCATCGCCATCGCCTTGATGATCAGGTCGTTGACCGAAAGCTTATAGGCGGGAACCTCGCCCTTTTCCGTTTTCGTCACGGGCGCGGCAGCATTCAACTGGGCACGGAGCGTCAACAATGCGTCGAGTTCGCAATCGACGGTCAGGTAGAAATGCGGGATCGTCGACTTGGCCTCGATCAGGCGGCGCGCGATGACTTTGCGCATGTTGTCGTGCGGCTTGAGTTCATAGGAGCCTTCCTCGAACAGCCTGAGCACGGCATCGTCGCTCGCCGGGGCCGGCCGTACGGCAGGCGCATCTGCTTTGGCGGCAGGTGCGGCGGCTTTTGTCCCGCCCGACTTCACGGCGCTCTCGACATCGGCCTTGATGACCCGGCCATGCGGACCGCTGCCCTTGACCTTCGCGATGTCGAT
>JBGSJA010000226.1:0-15792 GCA_041742235.1 Salaquimonas sp.
ACGAAACGGATACGGGTGTTGAGCGTGCCGTATTCGGTTTCGTTGCTGGCGCGGACGTTGAGGCGTGCGCGGTAGTTGGCTTCGTGCAGCGAAGTCAGGTCGCGGTCGGCATCTTCGTGATAGTGCTTGAAACCATACTGAACGCGGACGTCGCCGTCGAACTTCAGGCAGGTTTCGGTTCCCGGGATGTAGAACCAGCCCTTGCCGTATGCGTCGCAAACGCGAACATATTCCACCGGCTCCGGCTCGGCCACGATTGCGTCGGCGGCGCGTGCGCCGGTTGCAGCAACGAGAACTGCTGCAGAACCCAAAAGAAGGCTCTTGATTGTCATTTGTCCTGACCTCCAGTCAAGTGAAGGCCGCAAATGCCTGAAATGGCAGATCGGGGGCCGGCGGAAGGCTTGACCCGCATGGCTTTTGCTGATGGCCTTGCGGTGGAGGAGCAGGCAATGCGCGTATTGATTCTGGGTGGTGGCGGAATGGTGGGGCAGAAACTTGCCAACCGCCTTGCCGGCGAGGAAATCGCCGGGGCCATGAAAATCTCCGAGCTTGTTCTTTACGACGTGGTCGAGCCGGCCGTGCCGCCGGCGCCCTTTGCCGTGCGCACCATGACAGGCAACATGGCTGATCCGGGGGAGGCGGAGCGGCTTGCCTCGCTCAAGGCCGACCTCGTCTTCCACCTTGCCTCGATCGTCTCGGGCGAGGCGGAGCGCGAGTTCGACAAGGGTTGGGAGATGAACACCCGCGCGACCTGGGCTTATCTGGAAGCGTTGCGCCATCACCACCAAGCCTCCGGCGGCCTTTACCGGCCAAAGCTGGTGTTCACCTCGTCCATCGCGGTGTTCGGGCCGCCTTTCCCCGACGCCATCGGCGACGATTTCCTGTGCGCGCCGCAGACCTCGTATGGCGCACAGAAAGCGATCATCGAATTGCTCGTGGCCGACTACAGCCGAAAGGGATTTCTGGACGGCTTCTCGATCCGGCTGCCGACCATCTGCGTGCGTCCCGGGAAGGCGAACCTTGCCGCTTCGTCGTTCTTTTCAGGCATCATCCGCGAACCGCTGAACGGACACGAGGCGATCTTGCCTGTGCCCGATACCGTACGCCACTGGCATGCATCGCCCCGTTCGGCTGCCCGCTTCCTGACACATGCCGCCATGCTCGATACTTCGCTTCTGGAGGGACGGCGCAGCCTGACGATGCCCGGCGTGTCGTGCACGGTCGCCGAACAGATCGATGCATTGCGCAAGGTGGCAGGAGAATCGCCGGTCCGGCTGATCCGGCGCGAGCGTGATCCATCCATTGAAAAGATCGTGATGGGCTGGCCGCGAAATTTCGATCCGAAGCGCGCATTGATGCTTGGTTTTTCGGCGGAAACCGATTTTGAGGAGATCATCCGCATCTATATCGAAGACGACTTCCCGGCACGGGCCTGACGAACGGACAAGCGCCGGTTGACACCAACGAGTCCAGTCGATTCAATGGTAAAGGCTGATTCCGGACCTCCGTCGAGCTTTGCCGCTGAAGGATGTGCCATGAAAAGACTTGCGAGAAGCTTTCGATGGTTTCTGCCGGCAGTCGCCGCTGGCGGCATTTGCCTTACGCCGGCTTCCGTTGCCAGCGCTTCGACCGAAAACCCCTATCAACTTCTGGTCGGCAAATGGGGCGGCAACGGCATCATGACGCTTGAGGGCGGTCGCAAGGAACGCCTCAAATGCGATGCGACCTATTCCGGCGGCGCATCGCAACTGACCCTTTCGATCAACTGCCGCGGCGGCGAAAACGAGGTCAGGATGTCGGCCAAGCTTTCAGCCAACCAGGGACGGCTCCTGGGCATCTGGGAAGAGAAGATCTATCGCATCGCAGGCTCGATATCGGGCGTTGCGACCAAGAACCGGATCAACTTCAACATTGTTGGCGTGGTGACGGGGACCATGAACGTTACCTATTCCAAGTCGCGCCAGAAGGTCGAAATCACCGCCAGGGGCATACCCCTCCAGACGGTCTCGATGAACATGACCCGCCGCTGATTTCGATGGCCGAACTCCTCACCCACGACGAGAAGGGCGGCGGACTGAAGATCAAGGCGGGTGGCGACTGGACAGTCGCAAACGCGGCGCTGATCGAAAATGAACTGGCCGAACTTGCGCCAAAGGCCGGCGGGCGCGTCAGCATCGACATGGCCGGCGTGCATGCGCTCGACAGCTTCGGAGCATGGCTTCTCGAACGTTTCCGCCGCGAATGGGCCGCCGCAGGCGCCACGGTGAGCATCGAAGGGCTGACCGCCCGCAACCGGCCGATCTACGCGGAAATCAGCGAAGTCAACCGCGCGCCGCTCGAACCGGCCGCGGCCCGCCACGACGCCTATGCGGGCGCGGGCGCGATGATTTCCGCGCTTGGCCGCGACCTCGTTTCCTTCGCCGTTATGACCGGCGCGGTGGTGACCGCATTCGGCTCCATGTTGCGCAAGCCGGCCGCCTTCCGGCTGACATCGAGCGTCAGCCTTTTCGACCGGATCGGCTGGCAGGCAGTTCCGATCATCGTGATGATCACATTCCTGATCGGCGCGATCCTGGCGCAGCAGGGCTTCTTCCATTTCTCCAAGTTCGGGGCCGACCTTTACGTGGTCGACATGGTCGGCTTCCTGATCATGCGCGAACTGGGCGTGCTGCTCGTCGCGATCATGGTGGCCGGCCGCACCGGCAGCGCCTTTACGGCGGAACTGGGTTCCATGAAGATGCGCGAGGAGATCGACGCACTGCGCACCATGGGCCTTGATCCCGTGACGATCCTGATCGCGCCGCGCATCCTCGTTCTCGTCATTGCATTGCCGGTGCTGACCTTCATCGGTTCCATGGCGGCGCTCTACGGCGCGGGCGTCGTGTCGACCGTCTATGGCGGCATGAGTGCGCCACTGTTCATCGACCGCTTGCACGAGGCGATCACGGTCGACCACTTCCTTGTCGGCATGATCAAGGCGCCGGTCATCGGCTTCTTCATCGGGATCATCGCCTGCAACGAGGGCCTTGCCGTGCATGGCAGCGCCGCGTCGCTGGGGCGGCACACCACGCAATCGGTGGTGAAGTCGATCTTCATGGTGATCGTCCTCGACGCGATTTTCGCGATCTTTTTCTCCGCGATCGGAATGTAGCCATGAAGGAGCCGCAACCGGTCGTTCACATCAGGGACCTCACCGTCGGCTTCGGGCCGCGCAATGTGCTGGACGGCCTTTCGATGGACGTCAGGCGAGGCGAGATCCTTGGCGTTGTCGGTGGATCGGGCGGCGGCAAATCGGTGCTGCTGCGCACCATCATCGGGCTGATCCCCAAGCGCGCCGGGACCATCGAACTGTTCGGCTTCGATACTGACACGCTGGAAGGCGAGGCGCTGCGTGCCGTACAACGGCGCTGGGGCGTGATGTTCCAGCATGGCGCCCTGTTTTCATCGCTCACCGTGCGGCAGAACCTGCAATTCCAGATGCGCGAGGCGCTTCACCTTTCCGACCGGCTGAAGGATGAAATGGCGACTGCCCGCCTCGAGATGGTCGGCCTCAAGGCCGCAGACGGCGGCAAGATGCCGAGCGAGCTTTCCGGAGGCATGACGAAGCGCGTGGCGTTGGCGCGCGCCTTGGCGCTCGATCCCGAATTCGTGCTGCTTGATGAACCGACCTCGGGCCTCGACCCGATAGCGGCGGGCGATTTCGACGAACTCATCAAGACACTGCAGTCGACGCTCGGCCTGACGGTTTTCCTGGTCACGCATGACCTCGAAAGCCTCTATGCCGTATGCGACCGGGTGGCGGTGCTGGCCGAAGGCAAGGTGGTGGCGCAGGGAGGAATAGAGGAAGTCCTCGCCAGTCCGCATCCCTGGGTCCAGGAGTATTTCCGCGGCAAGCGCGGGAAGATGCTTGCGGCGAAGAACACAAGCAGGGGCGGCTCGGCCGCCAGGGCGAAACGCAAGGACCAAGCGGGGTTGGGCTGATGGAATTCAATGCACGTTTCGCGCTTACCGGCATTTTCGCGCTGGCCGTGGCTGCAGGCATTGCCGGCTTCGTCTATTGGCTCAACAACATGGGCGGCTTCGGCGACCAGGTGAAATACCAGGTCCGCTTCACGGTTCCGGTTTCAGGCCTCGCGACCGGCAGCGGCGTGCTTTTCAACGGCATCCGGGTGGGAGAGGTCGAGGCCATCCGCTTCGATCCGGAATATCCCGGGGCGCTGGTCGCTGTGATCTCGGTCTCCGATGAGGTGCCGGTACGTCAGGATACGGTGGTCGGCATCGACTATCAGGGCCTGACCGGGGCTGCCAATGTGATGCTGACCGGCGGCGCCAACGGCTCTCCGCGCCTTGAAGCGAAAGGCGGAGAGCTTCCCGTGCTGGAAGCCGATCCCGCCGCATCGCGCAGCTGGACCCAGAGTGCCGGGCGGATGCTGGGCCGGCTCGACGACTTGCTGGCCCGCAATTCCGGCCGCTTCGACGCGATCCTTGGCGGTCTGGAGCGGTTGGCGGGCGGATCGAAGGGCAGCGAGGCGCCGGTGTACCAATTGGCGGCGCCGCAATTCGGCGCGCCGGCGGGCGAGCGCAGCTGGCAACTCGCCATTGCCGAGCCCTCGGTGATGCTCTCGCTCAACACCGACAAGCTCCTTCTTGAGCCCGCGGAAGGCGTCATCGAACCTTCCGAGGAAGCGCGCTGGGCGGACAATCTGCCGAACCTCTTCCAGACGCAGATCATCCGCAGCTTCGAGAACGCCGGCTATACCGACGCGGTGCTGCGACCGGGGGATGCGCTCGATCCCGACTACCGGCTTGTCATCGACATACGGTCCTTCCAGCTATCGACATCGGGCGATCCTGAAGCGCGGATCGATATTGTCGCAAGGCTTGTCGACCGCGACGGCCAGGTTGTCGCTTCGCGGCAATTTGCCTCGAAAGCCGCAGCAACCGGGACCAGCGCCGCCGATGCCGCAAATGCGCTCGGCAGCCTCTTTGCGGAAACGATGACGCAACTGGTCGAATGGACAGTTTCCGCGATCTAAAGGTTTTCTAGCTCTCGCGGTTCTTTTTGAGGGCAGTGCGGCGGGCCCGCAGGCGTGAAACCGAGTCGCGCTTGCCGGACTCAATGCGCTGGAACCGCGCCCGGTACTGGTCGCGCTGTTCGTGGATCGCCGCGATCGCCTTGCCCAGCGGTACGCCCGCGCCGATGAGCGCGGCCTCGGAGATGTGAAGGCTGGCTTCGATCGCTTCGGGAACCGCCTCCGAGACGCCTGCGGCATAGAGCTGCCTCGCATGCTCCGGGTCACGCGCACGCGCCACGATGGTCAGGTCGGGGCGCATCTTGCGCGCCGCCGCCGCCACCTTTGCCACGGCATCGCGATTGTCCATGGTGATGATCAGCACCTTGGCAGTTTCGAGGCCGCAATGGCGAAGGACGCGCACATCCGCCGCATTGGCGACATGAACCGAACGGCCGACCTTGCGGCCTTTGGCAACCAGGTCCGGGTTGGTGTCGAGCGCAAGGAAGCCGACCTTGTGGTCTTGCAACATGTCGGCGACAAGTTCGCCGACCCGGCCATAGCCGGCAATGATGGCGTCGGGGCTTTCCTCGCCAGGTTGGTCAGCGGGCCGGGGCGCGGGCTGCGGGGCGG
Source organism: Salaquimonas sp. (assembly GCA_041742235.1). GTDB lineage: Bacteria > Pseudomonadota > Alphaproteobacteria > Rhizobiales > Rhizobiaceae > BOKV01. The sequence goes on from JBGSJA010000226.1 coordinate 5,646, forward strand.
CAGCCGGGCGCGCCGCCGTCCAGCGCCTTCCGGCCCAGTCGAAAACAGGCGTCAGGAACATGCTGATTGCCGCGACAGCTATGCCGGTCGTCAAGGTTTGCGCATCGACCAGCGTGCCCGCGGCCACCGTGAGAATAACGAAGGCAAATTCGCCCGCGCCCGCCATCAGCAGCGCGGTCTGGAATGCCGGAACCGGGCTAACGCGGAATAGTCTTGCCACAGGAAATGCGATCGCAAACTTGATCGCCAACAGGGCCAGCAAAAGCCCGGCGATCGTCAATGGCTCGGACAGCACCGCTTCGATGTCGAGCGACATGCCGACCGAAAAGAAGAAGACGCCAATGAGAAGGCCCTTGAACGGTTCGATGGTGGCTTCGACTTCCCGGCGAAATTCCGTCTCGGCAAGCACCAGCCCGGCAATGAAGGCGCCCAGCGCCATGGAAAGCCCGTTGATCGCGGTGATCAGCCCGGTGCCGATCACGACAAGGATACTGGCTGCCATGAACAAGTCGCTTCCGCCCGCGCGGGCCACCGCGCGAAACAAGGGCCGCAGCAGATACCGGCCGAGCAGCAGGATGCCGCCAATGGCGATCACGGCCTTGATGGCCGCCGTGCCAAGGCTTGCCAGCAGATTGCCGTTTTCGCTGCCGGCAAGCACGCCGACGAGCACCAATAGCGGCACCACCGCCAGATCCTGGAACAGCAGGATTGAAAACGAGGCACGGCCTGTCGCCGAGCCGAGCCGCTTCTGGTCGGCGAGCAATTGCACCACGATGGCGGTCGAAGACAGCGCGAAGGCAAAGCCGGTGACGAGAGCTGCATCATTGCCCATGCCGATCGCGACGAGCAGGCCCGTCAGCACCAGTCCCGTCAAACCGACTTGCAGCGCACCCATTCCGAAGACCAGCCTGCGCATGGTCCAAAGCCGCTCGAACGTCAGCTCGAGGCCGATCATGAACATCAGGAAGACGACACCGGCCTCGGCCAGATAAGTGATTTGCGTCCGGTCGGAGACTGTGAGGTTTGCAAGCAGCGGCAGTTCCCAGGTGAACCGCCCCAGCCCGTCGGGCCCGAAGATCGCACCGGCCGCAAGGAAGGTGAAAACAGGGCTGATGCGATAGCGGGCAAGCGCGGGCACGGCAATCGCCGCCGTGCCGAGTACGAGCACGATCTCCTTGTAGCCTGAAAGGTCGAGTTCGGACGCCATTCGAAAAAACCGCCCTTCGCAATCGCGATACGCTGCTGCTGAGTTAACGCGACAAAGCGGTTCGGGGGCAATCCCCGGTCTTCGCTCAAGCGTGGCGGTACGCCTTCACTGCGCGGTCCTTGCTGCAGGGTTGCGTCGCCACACTTCGAAGTTCAGCGCCGAGGCGATGGTCACCCAGACAAGGTAAGGCACGAAAAGCCACGCCGCCCGGACATCCCACGGGCGCGGCAACAAATATGAACGCGACGGTGAGCAGCCACAGCAGCGAAACATCGGCAAGCGCCAGGCCGATTTGCCGCAGCCCGAACATGATCCATGACCAGGCCGCGTTGACGACCAGGTTCGCGCCCCAGACCGCCAGCGCGAGGCCGACGCCTTCAGCCTGCCAAACGAGCCAGCCCGCGATGGCGATCATGAAGTAGAGGATTGTCCACACGACCGGGAATACCCAGTCCGGCGGCGTCCATGACGGCCGGTCGAGGCTGCGATACCAAGCGCCCGGGCTGAAGATCGCGCCGCTGGCGGCGGCAATGAACACGATCACGAGAAACGCGACGAAGGAAAGGACGGTCATCATTTCGCCGGCTCCACTCAGCACGCGCGATTGCGCACATTGATTGCGTAGCATCGCTCCGCCCGCGTGGCAAACGCAGGCAAGAAACAGCGCCCGCCCGTGGCGGCGCACAAAAGCATTCTACGGATGACGGTGGGGATTGGACCTGGAAATCCGGCCGGGCAAAGCCCGGCCGGCGAACCATATCAACGCGCGACCTTGTTCCGCTGGCCCTTGCCGGCTGCGGGTTTGTCGAGATCGCCCACTCCCTGCTCCTCAGCCTCTTCGCGGGTGCGATCAACGACCTTGTTGACGGCATCGCGCGCCCGGTTCTTCGCGGTATCGGCCATGGAAAGGCCGTCTGGTCCGGTGGCGGTTACCTCGTCGCGCGCTTCGCGCAGCACTTCGCTTGCGGCGGAGGCAGCCGCGCCCATGACGGCGCCAAGCTTGCTGCGCTCCTGACGGTAGATGCGCTCGGCCTCTTCCATCAGGCGGTCGCGCTCATCCCCGATCGCCTCGTCTTCGACGCTGGTTCGCGGCAGGATTCCGCCGAGCGCCGCGCCTGCCGCCATGGCCAGAGCACCGGCGACAAGCGGCTGGCTTTCGAAAAGATCGGCCATCTCGCGGCGGCGGCGGCGGAACATCTCCTCCATCTGCCGCTGAGCGTCGTATGCCGCCTCCCGCGCGGCGATGACGCGAGCCTTTGCCTCTTCGCTCATGTCCTGAGTGCCTTCATACATGCGCTCGAGCATGCCGGCAGCCGAGTGCGTCACCCGGCCGGAGGCAGAGCGGGCGGAATCCCAGCCTTCGGAAACCATGCCGGCGGCCTTGGACGCCATTGAACTGATCCCCGATGCTGCCCCCGAGGCCATGGATCCCAGGCCGGATCCGCTGCTGCGGGAGCGGGCATGACCGCCATCCAGATCGGTATCTTCCTCATCCCAGCCGAACTTGTCGTCATCGTAAAACTCAGGTCCGAATTCGCTGCGACGCAGGTCACGATCATTGCCGCGGATGGTGCGGTCGCGGTAGCCGTAATCAGCATATCGCTCATAACCCTGGTTCGAGCGTGTGCCGCCTGCCATCAGCCAGACGAGACCTATCCCGGTCAGCGCGAGCGGGATGGGGTTCGCCTTTACCTTTTCCATCACGGACCTGCCGATGTCCCCGCCATGTTCCTGCAACTGGCGGCCGACCTGCCTCGCAATGGCTTCCACCGAATAGCGGTCGCGGATTTCCTGCAGCGTATCCTGCAACTCGGCGCGCTCGCGCTCGATGTCGCGTTCGATTTCGGCGGTAGAGCGGTCATCATTTGTCATTGTATGCCTCCTTGACGGCTTCGGCATCGCGGCGAACGTTCATTGCCGTCCGCGTCGGCGCAAGGTTCTTTACCTTCAAATCATTCATGCCTTTTGAGGCGAGGGCGAATGCGACAATCGCGAACAGGACGCCAACGATCAGCGCTGCCCATCCGGGCTCGATTCCCATTTCAGCGATTGCGGCGACCAGCGCTGCGGAAAGCACGTTCAGGGCGGTTATGGCAAAGACCAGCCCTGCGGCCAGCATGCCGATGGCCACCGCCATGCCCTTGGCATTTTCGGTTACTTCCGCACGCGCCAAGGTGACCTCGTTGCGCACGAGGTTGCTGACATGTGCCAAGGCGTCGGCGACAAGGCCCGGCGCGCCTTTTTCCGCAGGTCTGTCGCTCATCGAACACCTCCTTCACCGGGCCTGCCGGCCTGGTTGAAATTGCTGTTGCCAAAGCCAGTGGTTTCGTCGGTACCGCCGGCGAAGCCGCCTTCGCTGGTCATGCCGGGCGTGTCGGCGCCTGCCGAGTCATCATCCATGCCCGCCCAGTGCTCATGCCGGGGCTGGGAGGATGCCTTGGCGAAGCGGCTGATGGCGAAGCCGACCAACGCCGCCCCGCCAAGGAACAGCGCTGGGTTGCGCTTGGCAAAGCCGCTCACGTCGTTCACCAGCTGCGATGTCTCGCGGTTCTGGATGGCTTGCGACATGCCGTCGAGGCGGTCGGCGACCCAGTCGACGGTGCGCTTGGATGTCGAATTTCCGCGCAAGTCCTCTGTTGCGCCACGCAGCGCCCGGGCCACGTCGGACATTTCGTTTGCGATTGAACTCTTCGCGCCCTCGGCACGGTGGGCAGCTTCTTCCTTGGCCGAGGACATGGCCTGCGAGGCGCGGGATTTCAGTTCCGCGGCGGTCGATCCCGCCTTGCCGGACTTGCGGCTTTCGTCTTCAAAATCGGTCATGGTTTTCTCCGTCACGCGATGAAGGACAGGAGGGCCAGGACGACGACAATCACGCCGATGATGTAAAAGATGCTGTGCATGGGTCCACTCCATTGGGAATGGACAATCAACTCATGCAAGGGCGGAAAGTTCCGCTGCGACGGCAGCGAGCGGCCTGACGCGCCGAATCAGGCCTTTTGCGGCACGGGCGCATTCTTGCCCCGGGGGTGCACCTTTTCGCGCAACCACTGGAAGATGACATAGAGCAGCGGAATGAGGAAAATGCCGACGAGCGCCGCAGCCAGCATGCCGCCGAAGACCGCGGTGCCGACACCGCGCCGGCTTAGCATTCCGGCGCCCTGTGCCACGACGAGCGGCACAAGGCCGGCGATGAAGGCAAAGCTCGTCATCATGACCGCGCGGAAGCGTTCCTTTGCGCCTTCGCGCGCCGCGTCGACAATGGTGAGGCCGTGGCGCCGCCGCTCCATCGCAAACTCCACGATCAAAATCGCGTTCTTGGCGGCCAGCGCGATCAGCACCACCATGCCGATCTGGGCATAGAGATTGTTGTCGAGGCCCGATAACAGCAGCGCCAACATCGATCCCATCACGCCCACCGTGACCGACAGAAGCACAGCGACAGGAATCGTCCAGCTTTCATAAAGCCCGACAAGGAACAGATAGGCAAACAGCAGCGCGAGGCCCAGGATCATCGTCGTCTTGCCGCTGGCCTCCTTCTCCTGCAGCGCCGTGCCGGTCCATTCGAAGCTGTAGCCAGCCGGCAGCGTCGCGGCAGAGACCTCTTCCATCGCTGCGATGGCGTCGCCCGAACTGAAACCTGGCGCCGGGCTGCCATTGATCGTGGCGCTGCGGACATTGTTGAATCGAATGACCGATTGCGGCCCCAGGATCAGCCGGACCTGAGCGAACGCCCGCACCGGCACCATCTCGCCGTCCTTGTTGCGCACATTGATGCGGTAGATGTCGTCGATCTTGCTGCGCTCGGAAGCCTCGCCCTGGACGGTCACCTGCCAGGTGCGGCCGAAGATGTTGAAGTCGTTGACATAGGCGCTGCCCAGGACCGCCTGCAGCGCTGCGAACACGTCGGAGACCTCCATGCCGAGGGCCTGTACCTTGTCGCGGTCGATATCGAGCGAAAGCTGCGGCGTGTCGGCGGAGAAGGTCGAGAACACCCGCTGCAGCGCCGGATTCTGGTTGGCCGCGAAGACGAGGCCGCGCGCGACCGAGGCGATATCGGCAGGCGTGCCGCCCGCAAGGCTCAGGAGTTGGTATTCAAAGCCGCTGCCAGTGCCCAGCCCGATGATCGGAGGCAAATTGTACATGATGACATTGGCTTCGCGCAGGACACGCGTCTGCGCGGTCAGCGTGGCTATGAGGCTCTCGGCGGAAAGCGAAGGGTCGGTGCGATCATGGAACGGCTTCAGGGTCAACACGAGCAGTGCGGCGTTGGACTTGACCTGGCCGTCGAGCAGGGAATAGCCGGTGACGGACATGACGCTTTCGACGCCGGGCGCCTGGCGCAGCATTTCCTCGACGCGCCGGGCGACCGCGCTGGTGCGATTGACCGAGGCGCCTTGCGGCAGGACGACTTCCCCGAAGATGGCGCCCTGGTCTTCCGAGGGCAGGAAACCTGTGGGCGTGGCATTGTAAAGCCAACCGGTCGCCGGGATCATCACCACCAGCGCCAGCGCTCCGACGAAGGCGATGTGCACGAGACGGCCGACAATGCCCGCATAACCGTCGCGCGCCAGGTTGATCGCGCCCATGATCTGGCGCATCGGCGTGCGCTTGGGGCCATGGCTGTGCTTGAGAAGCACAGCGCACAGGGCCGGCGAAAGCGTCAGCGCATTGATCGCCGAAATCACCATGGACACGGTAATGACGACGGCGAACTGGCGGAACAACTCGCCCGATATTCCGGGGACGAAGGCAACGGGCACGAACACCGACATCAGCACCAGCGTGATCGCCAGGATCGGCGCGGTGATTTCGCCCATGGCCGCGCGGGCAGCGTCGGCCGGGGTGATGTGCGGGTCGGCCTCCATCTTTGCCTCCACCGCCTCTACCACGACGATGGCGTCGTCAACGACGATGCCGATCGCCAGGACGAGCGCAAGGAGCGAAACCGTGTTGGCCGAATAGCCCATCGCCATCATCGCGGCGAATGTGCCGATCAACGAGACCGGCACGGCGATCAGCGGAATGAGCGTGGCGCGGAAGGATCCGAGGAAAATGAAGACCACGACGACGACCAGCGCGAAGGCTTCCAGCAACGTCTTGACGACCTCATGGATGCTCTCGTTGACGAATACGGTCGTGTCGTAGGTGATCTTGTAGGCCATGCCCTCCGGAAAGGACTGCCGGGCGTCCTCGAGAATTTCTCGTATGCCCTCGGCGCTGGCAATGGCATTGCCGCCGGGCGCCTGGTAGGTGCCGATGATTGCGGCGGCTGATCCGTCGAGACGGCCGACCTGCTCGGACAGGCGGGCGGCAAGCTCGACCCTGGCGACATCGCGGATGCGAACGAAGGAGCCATCGCCCGTGGCGCGCACGACCACGTTTTCGAACTCTTCCACCGACGAGAGCCTGCCCTTCGACTGGATCGAGAGCTGGAACTGCTGGTCGGGCAGCGACGGCTGCGCGCCAACGCGTCCGACCGCTGCCTGCACGTTCTGCTTCTTCAGTGCGTTGACGATGTCTGCCGGCGTCATGCCGAAATCGGCGAGCCGCGCGGGGTCGACCCAGATGCGCATGCTATAGTCCGACGGCGTCAGAAGCTGGACGTCGCCGACGCCCGGAACGCGCTTCAGGCGGTCGATCAGGTTGATCGTCGCGTAGTTCGACAGGAACAACTGGTCGTAGCGGTTATCCTGTGATGTGAGCGCGATCATCTGCAGGATGGCCGAGGACTTCTTGGTGACGCTCACGCCCTGGCTGCGCACTTCCTGCGGCAGTTGCGACTCGGCGAGGCTGACACGGTTCTGGACATTGACGGTGTTGATGTCCGGGTCGCTGCCAACCGCGAATGTCACGGTGAGCGAGTAGCTGCCGTCATTGCCGCTCGTCGATTTCATGTAGAGCATGTTGTCGACGCCAATGACGCGCGACTCGATCGGCTGGCCGACGGACGTCTCCACCACTTCGGCGCTGGCGCCTGCATAGTTGGCTGTGACCGAAATCTGCGGCGGCACGATGTCGGGGAACTGCGCCACCGGAATCTGCGTCATCGCAACAAGACCGGCGATGGTGATTACCAGCGAGATGACGACGGCGAGTCTCGGCCGGTCGATGAAGATCGAAGAGAACATCGTTCACGCTCCCGGCGAGGCTTGCGCGGGATCGACAAGCTGGCCGGGCCGGACCTTCTGCACGCCCTCGGTCACGACGAGATCGCCCTCCGCCAACCCGCTGGTCACGGCATAGCTGGCGCCGTCGGCAGGGCCGAGCTCGATCCGGCGAACCTCCACCTTGTTTTCGGCGTTGACGGCCAGGGCGAAGGTTCCGCTCTGGTCCACCTGGATCGCCGCTTGCGGGATCGTGAGCGCCATTTGCGGCGTGGCCGACTGCAGCAGTGCGCTGACAAGCTGGCCATCCACCAGCAGCCGCGCCGGATTGGGGAACCGGGCGCGCAATCGCACCGCGTCCGTACCCTGGTTTACGGTCACGTCGACGAAATCGATCCTGCCCGGCTGGTCATAGATGCTGCCGTCGGCGAGCCTCAGCCGGATCACGGCATCTTCTTCCCTGCAGGCTTTCCGCTCTTCCTTGCCGCAGAAGGCCAGCACTTCGCGCTGCGTTACCGAAAACGTCACGTAGATCGGGTCCTGGCTGACGATCATCGCCAGCGTACCGCTAGCGGGTCCGACGAAATTGCCGACCGAAAGCTGCGAGCGGCCGATGCGTCCGTCGATCGGGGCGAATATGTCGGTGTAGCTCAGGTCCAGTTCTGCCCGTTCGAGGCGCGCCTTCAACTGTGCGAGGCTCCCGCGTGCCTGGTCACGGGCGGCGATGGCATCCTCGAGCCTCGCCTGAGCCGATACATTGCTTTTCGTGAGCGAAAGTTGCCGCTGGTATTCCTGTTCCGTGCGCGTGAGTGTCGCCTGTGCCGACTCGATGGCGCCCTTGGCTTCGGAGACGGCGGCGAGGTACGGCGCCTTCTCGATGACGAAGAGCAGGTCGCCCTTCTTCACGTCGGCGCCCTCGGCAAAGAGGCGCTTTTCCAGAAAGCCGTCGACGCGCGCCCGCAACTCCACCTTGTCGGCGGCCTCGATCCTTCCCGTGAAGGCAGTCGACGTGCCGAGTTCCCTTTTCTCAACCTTGTAGACGGTAACGGGAACCGGTTTTTCCTCGGCTTTCGCCACCGTTTGCGGCTCGGATTGCTCGCATCCGGAAAGGGCCGCCAGGCAAAACAGCGCGATGATCGGCAGAAGCCGCGAAACAGACTGGCGCATTGTGATTTTTCCCGGCATGAGGAACCTTCGCCCTGTCTACAATACAACCCTGTCATTGCAAACTGCCGTGGGGTGCTCCCTTGCGGCAAGGGTGATTTTTCTGTCACCGTGGCACGGGAAACGGAGTCGCAAGCATGGGCGGGATGTTAAGGACGCTTGTCCGGCTGCGCGGGCCGATCCTGCTGGTTCACATCCTCGTCACGGCGATCTCGGCAGCGCTGATCGGTCCGCTGACGGCGAGCGCAATCCGTCTGGCGATCGGTCTTTCGGGCAAGCCGGCGCTGACCGACATGGAAATCGCCCGCTTTTTCCTTACGCCCGCCGGCCTGTTGTGCCTCGTGTTTGCTGCAAGCCTTCTGATTGTGCTGGCATCGCTCGAACTGGCGGCCTTGCTGTGGCTTCTTGCCGGCGGCGGCAAGGACGCGGTCTTCGGATCGCTGAAAAAGGTGGCGTCGCTGTTTCCAAGGCTTCTTTGGGTGGCGGCGCAACTGGTGGTGCGCCTGCTGGTGCTGTTGGCGCCGTTTGCCGTTCTGCTGGGCGCGATCGCGTGGATTTACCTGCGCGAGCACGACATCAATTATTACCTGACGGCTCGCCCTCCCGAGTTCTGGCGCGCCATCATCTTGTCCCTGCCGGTGCTGTCGCTGGCGTTGTGGGTGCTCTTGCGACAGCTATCGGGCTGGGTGTTCGTGTTGCCCGTCGTCATGTTCACGCAGACCCCGTTGATGAGCACGTTCGCTGCGAGCAAGCGGCTTGCGGAGGGCCGGCGATGGCGGATCGGGCGAACACTGATGCTTTGGGCGGCCATCAGCATCGGCCTCGGCGCGTTGGCGACCCTCGTGTTTCGGCTGCTGGTCGAGATCGCGCTGCCGGACCTCAACATCGCAATCGAGCATTTCGTCATCCTGGGAGCCATTCTGCTGGTGGTGTGGTCAGCCATGCTGCTGGCGACAGGCGCAGCGTCCGCCGGCCTGCTTGCCGGATTTGTTTCGCGGCTTGCCGTCGATGCGGGGATCAAGCCGACCCCGCCTGCGGATTCCACTGTTGCCGGCCGAAACCTCGGCTTCTGGCTCACGGTCGGCGGCTTCGTCCTCATTTCGGCGATTGCGAGCGCGGCAGGCATCGTCTCGGCGACCACGCCGGCAGAAAAAGTGGAGGTCATCGCCCATCGCGGCGCGGCCGGTTCTCGGCCTGAGAACACCATGGCGGCCGTGCGCAAGGCCATCGAGGACGGCGCCGACTGGGTCGAGATCGACGTGCAGGAGACGGCGGACGGAGAGGTCGTCGTTGCGCATGACCGCGATTTCATGAAGCTTGCCGGCAATCCGTTGAATGTCTGGCAGGCGACCGCCGCCGATCTGGAGGCGGTCGATATCGGAAGCTGGTTCGGACCCGAATATTCCGGCGAGCGGACGCCGACGCTGCGCGCCGTGCTGGAGGAGGCAAAGGGCCGCGCCAAGGTGCTCGTGGAGCTGAAATATTACGGGCATGACGAACGGCTGGCAGAACGTGTCGTCGCACTGGTCGAGGAAAACGCGATGGTGGACAGCACGGCGTTCATGTCGCTGGAACCGAAGCAGGTTGCGCGGATGAAGGAGTTGCGGCCGCATTGGCGTGTCGGCACGCTCGCGGCGCGATCGGTGGGCGATCCGGCACGGCTGCAGGGCGA
>JBGSJA010000227.1:0-1504 GCA_041742235.1 Salaquimonas sp.
GACCCGGGCAAACATGCGGAAATGGCCGCACCCGCTGATCGGCGTGTTCCTATGACGCCAGTGTTTGCCCTTTCCGGCGCGCTCACGAAACTGGAACACGCACCATGCTGAATTCCCTCGACACGTTCAAATGCCGCCGCACCCTTGAAGCGGGCGGGAAATCCTACGTCTACTATTCGCTTGCCGAGGCCGAGAAGAACGGTCTTGAAGGCGCCTCGCGCCTGCCCTTCTCGCTGAAAGTGCTGCTGGAAAACCTGCTGCGCTTCGAAGACGGCCGCTCGGTGACCGCCGAAGACATCCGCGCAATCGTCAAATGGCTCGACAACCGCGGCAAGAAAGAGCGCGAGATCGCCTACCGGCCCGCCCGCGTGCTGATGCAGGACTTCACCGGCGTCCCGGCGGTGGTCGATCTCGCCGCCATGCGCGATGCGACGCTGAGCCTGGGCGGCAATGCCTCGGTGATCAATCCGCAGGTTCCGGTCGATCTCGTCATCGACCATTCGGTGATGGTCGACTATTTCGGCAAGCCCGATTCCTTCTCGCGCAACGTGTCGCTTGAATATGAGCGCAATGGCGAGCGCTACACCTTCCTGAAATGGGGCCAGAACGCCTTCGAGAATTTCCGCGTCGTTCCGCCCGGAACCGGCATCTGCCACCAGGTGAACCTCGAATATCTCGCCCAGACGGTGTGGACCCGCGAAATCGGCGGCGAGACCGTCGCCTATCCCGACACGCTTGTCGGCACTGATTCGCACACCACCATGGTGAACGGGCTTTCGGTTCTGGGCTGGGGCGTCGGCGGCATCGAGGCCGAGGCGGCCATGCTCGGCCAGCCCGTGACCATGCTGATACCCGAAGTTGTCGGCTTCCGTCTGGACGGCCGCCTGCCGGAAGGCACCACGGCGACCGACCTCGTGCTGACCGTCACGCAGATGCTGCGCAAGAAGGGCGTCGTCGGCAAGTTCGTGGAATTCTACGGTCCCGGACTGTCGCACCTCACGCTCGAGGATGCAGCGACGATTGCCAACATGGCGCCCGAATATGGCGCAACCTGCGGCTTCTTCCCGATCGGCAAGGACACGATCGCATACCTCAAGTCGACCGGCCGTGACGAAGCGCGCATCGCCCTTGTCGAGGCCTACGCCAGGGCGCAAGGCATGTGGCATTCGGAGGCGACGCCCGACCCGGTGTTCACCGATACGCTTGAACTCGACCTTGCCGGCGTCGTGCCCTCGCTGGCCGGCCCCAAGCGCCCGCAAGACCGCGTCGCGCTGACCGATGCAGATGTCGAGTTTGCCCGCGCTTTGCCGGACCTCAAGGGCGCCGGCAAGGGCGGCGATGAACCTGGCAAGGCCGGCGCGCAAAAGCGCTACGCCGTGCGCGGCCAGAACTTCCACATCGACGACGGCGATGTCGTCATCGCGGCGATCACGTCCTGCACCAACACGTCCAACCCCTCGGTGCTGATCGGCGCTGGCCTGCTTGCCCGCAAGGCGCGCGAGCG
>JBGSJA010000228.1:0-7118 GCA_041742235.1 Salaquimonas sp.
GGGATTGATAACAAAGGGGACATTACTGCAATGCCTTCAGAACCGAAACGGGAATGCCGCGTCATTGCGCCGCAAAAAACCTACGGGGGCAAGCAGGGATTCAACTATTTCGAGGGAATATCCAAAGAATCAGTGGGTTCGCAGGGCGTTTGCCTACACCTCCTGACCATTCCGCCGGGCGGGCGGGCCAAGGCGCACAAGCACGAGAGCCACGAGACAGCGATTTACGCAATCGAGGGAGAAACCGTGATGTGGTGGGGCGAGCGGCTCGAGAACCGCATGGTCATCAAGGCCGGCGAGATGCTCTATATCCCCGCCGACATGCCGCATCTGCCGGCAAACTTGAGCGACAAGCCGGCGACGGCGGTGATCGCCCGGACCGACCCGCACGAGCAGGAAAGCGTGGTGCTGCTGCCGGAGCTGGAGGAGTTGGTGCCGCTGTGAGCGCAAACTAGCAGGCTGGATCTCGCCTTACAATTTGCGACCAGTGTCACGCCGCATAATCGGCGCCTTCGCGGTCCAGCATGCGCTTGAGTTCGGAAAAATGCGCCTCGTCCGCGCCCTTGTAGTCGTCCCAGCCGGCGGCGGTCGTCTCGGCAAGGTCGTCGTCCATCACGTTGAGCGGCCGGCCGGTGGAAAGGGCGAGGATCATGTTCTGCGCTGCCTTCTCCAAATAGTACATGGTGTCGAAGGCTTCGCCGACCGTCTCGCCGATCACTGTCACGCCGTGGTTCGCCATCATCAACACCTTGCGGTTGCCGATCGTGGAGGCGATTCGCTCGCCCTCCGCCTCCTCCGTCGCGATGCCGCCGAAACTCATGTCCACCGCAACGCGGTTGTAGAAACGGGCTGTGTTCTGGTCGATCGGCAGGATCGAGGGGTCCTTCAGCGAGGCCAGCGCCGTGGCATGGGGCGGATGGAGGTGGAGCACCACCCGCGCCTGCGGCAGTCTGCGGTGAATCGCGGCGTGGATCGACCAAGCCGATGGGTCGGGCGCATCGGGCCGGTTCATCGTCCCGTGATCGTCAGCATCGACCAGCATCAGGTCGCTTGCCCGGATCGCGGAAAAGTGCCGCCAGCGCGGATTGACGAGGAACTGCCTGCCATCGGCAGATACAGCCGCCGAGAAATGGTTCGCCACCGCCTCGTGCCAGCCGTGCCTCGCCGCCAGCCGGAACGCCGCGGCAAGGTCGATTCGAAGGGTGGATTCGTCGATCTTGAGATTCATTGCGGACATTGGCAGTAACCTCCCCTGGGCAACTCCACGCGAGACCTTAACGACCTTGTCGGAAATATACACCCTCGCCAACAGGCGATGTTGCAAAGCAGCCGTGGCGGCGGGGCGTTTTCGGGACGTTTGTCGGCGCAATCGATAAGTGGTGTTGCCAGCCTTCCTTCAAAAAAACGTCTTCCCTCCGAATTGCTGTACTCAGCACTCCCCTTCACATTGCAGGAAACGCCACGGCATGGCTGATCACAAATGGCTATACCGATTGCAACTGCTTGAGAATTGAATACCCCACCGGGTGGGGGTAAATTGCCTACTCCACGATCTGCGCCGTTTCCACCACGGCGTGAAACAGCACGTCGCAACCCTTGGCGGCCCAGTCTTTCGAGATTTCCTCGGCCTCGTTGTGCGACAGGCCGTCGACACAGGGGCACATGACCATCGCTGCCGCGGCGACGCGGTTGATCCAGCAGGCATCGTGGCCGGCGCCGGAAATGATGTCGCGGTGCGAGTAGCCGAGGCGCTGTGCCGCGTTGCGGATCGCGGAAACGCATTTTTCGTCGAAAGTCACCGGATCAAAGCCGCCGACCTTTTCCATCTCGATGCCAAGGCCCATTTCGGCGGCAATATTGTGCGCGCCTGCCTTGAGCCGAGCCTCCATGTCCTTGATCACGGCAAGGTCGGGCGAGCGGAAGTCCACCGTGAAGACCACCTTGCCCGGAATGACATTGCGCGAATTGGGATAGACTTCGATGTGCCCCGCCGCGCCGACCGCATGGGGCGCATGGCTCCAGGCGATCTTGTCGACGAGTTCGAGGATGCGGGCCATGCCGAGGCCGGCATTCCTGCGCATCGGCATCGGAGTGGAGCCGGTATGGGCATCCTTGCCGGTGAGCGTGATCTGCGTCCACGAAAGGCCCTGGCCATGGGTGACGACGCCGATGTCCTTGCCTTCGGCCTCGAGGATCGGTCCCTGCTCGATGTGCAACTCGAAAAAGGCGTGCATCTTGCGCGCGCCGACCTCCTCATCGCCCTGCCAGCCGATGCGCTTCAATTCGTCTCCGAATTTCCTGCCCTTGGCGTCGGTGCGATCATAGGCCCAATCGAGGTCATGGATACCGGCAAACACGCCCGATGCCAGCATGGCCGGGGCAAAGCGCGTGCCTTCCTCGTTGGTCCAGTTGGTGACGACGATCGGGTGTTTCGTCCTGATGCCGAGATCGTTGAGGGTTCGGATGACCTCAAGCCCGCCGAGTACGCCCAGCACGCCGTCATATTTTCCGCCGGTCGGCTGGGTGTCGAGATGGCTGCCGACATAGACTGGAAGCGCCTGCGGGTCCGTGCCCTCGCGCCGCGCGAACATGGTGCCCATCGTATCGACGCCCATGGTCAGGCCGGCCGATTCGCACCAGCGCTGGAAGAGCTTGCGCCCCTCGCCATCCTCGTCCGTCAGGGTCTGGCGGTTGTTTCCGCCAGCGACGCCCGGTCCGATCTTCGCCATTTCATGCAGCGATTCCCACAGCCGGTCGCCATTGATCTTGAGATTTTCGCCGGGTGCAGCCATGTCCAGTCTCGCCTATGTATTGCTCGGGAATGTGAATACCGCGCCGGACTTGATGCCTGCCGGCCAGCGTGTCGTGACCGTCTTGAGGCGTGTGTAGAAGTGAACGCCCTCCGGCCCGTAGATCGAATGGTCGCCGAACAGCGAGCGCTTCCAGCCGCCGAAGGAGTGATAGGCTACCGGCACCGGAATCGGCACGTTGATGCCGACCATGCCGATTTCGATCTGGTCGGCAAAGTCGCGCGCCGCATCGCCATCGCGCGTGAAGATCGCCGTGCCGTTGCCATATTCATGGGCGTTCACGAGATCGACCGCCTGTGAATAATCCTTCGCCCGGACGACCGAAAGCACCGGACCGAAGATCTCTTCCTTGTAGATGGTCATGTCCGGCGTGACGCGGTCGAACAGCGTGCCGCCGACGAAATAGCCGTTCTCATAGCCTTGCAGCGAGAAGCCGCGGCCGTCGACCACGAGTTCGGCGCCTTCCTTCACCCCGGCGTCGATATAGCCGAGCACCTTTTGCTGGTGCGCCTTGGTGATGAGCGGCCCCATCTCGGCTTCGGCATCGCTCGCTGGGCCGATCTTCAACGCCTCGACACGCGGCTTGAGCTTGGCGACCAGCGCGTCCGCCGTTTTCTCGCCGACCGGAACCGCCACTGAGATCGCCATGCAGCGCTCTCCGGCGGAACCATAACCCGCGCCCATCAGCGCGTCCGCCGCCAGGTCGAGGTCACCGTCGGGCAGCACGATCATGTGGTTCTTCGCCCCGCCCAGCGCCTGCACGCGCTTTCCGGCAGCCGTGCCGCGCGTATAGACATATTCGGCGATCGGGGTCGATCCGACGAAGCTGACCGCCTTGATGTCGGGATGGTCGAGGATCGCATCGACCACAGTCTTGTCGCCATGCACGACGTTGAGCACGCCATCGGGAAAGCCCGCCTCGCGGAACAGGTCCCATGACAGCATCGCGGCCGACGGATCGCGCTCGGAAGGCTTGAGGATGAAGGTGTTTCCGCAGGCAACCGCGATGGGGTACATCCACATCGGCACCATGGCCGGGAAGTTGAACGGGGTGATGCCGGCGACGACGCCGAGCGGTTGGCGGTCGGAATAGCTGTCGATTGCCGGTCCGACATTGCGCGAGAACTCGCCTTTCAAAAGGCTTGGAATGCCG
This sequence comes from Salaquimonas sp., assembly GCA_041742235.1. Classification (GTDB taxonomy): domain Bacteria; phylum Pseudomonadota; class Alphaproteobacteria; order Rhizobiales; family Rhizobiaceae; genus BOKV01. The sequence goes on from JBGSJA010000228.1 coordinate 3,964, forward strand.
CAGGCATAGTCCACCACCTCAATGCCGCGGGCGAGTTCGCCCAGCGCATCGGCATGGGTCTTGCCATGCTCCTTCGATATCTCCCGCGCGAGGTCGTCGCTGTAGCGGTCGAGCAGTTCCTTGAACTTGAACATGAACTTGGCGCGGCGCAGCGGCGGCGTGTTGCGCCACGTGGCAAATGCCGCCTTGGCTACCGCCACCGCCGCATTGAGCTCCTCGACAGTGGAAAGGGGCAGTTCGGCCGACGGCTCGCCTGTGGCCGGGTTGAACACCTGGGTGCGGTGGGCGGAGGCGGAGACGTAACGCCTGCCGCCCACCGCGTTTTCAATGACCGGAAATGCCATCATTCGACCTCGTTCAGCACCTGGCGCAGCGTGTCGATGAGTTCGTCGATCTGCGCCTTCTGGATGATCAGGGGCGGCGACAGCGCGATGATGTCGCCTGTGGTGCGGATGAGCAAGCCCTTGTCGTATGCGCGCAGGAAGGCGGAGAAGGCGCGCTTGGTCGGCTGGCCGTCGATCGGCTTCAACTCGATCGCACCGATAAGGCCGATGTTGCGGATGTCGATGACATGCGGCGCATCGGCGAGCGAGTGAACCGCGTCCTCCCAATATTGCGCGATTTCGCCGACCCGCTCGAACAGGCTTTCCTGCTTGTAGGTCTCGAGCGTCGCGATGCCTGCCGCCGAGGCGATCGGGTTGCCGGAATAGGTATAGCCGTGGAACAGCTCGATCATGTGTTCCGGGCCGTTCATGAAGGCGTCGTGGATCTCGTTCTTGACAATCACCGCGCCCATGGGGATGACGCCGTTGGTGAGGCCCTTTGCCGAGGTGATGATGTCAGGCTTGACGTTGAAATATTGCGCGGCGAACGGCGTTCCAAGCCGGCCATAGCCGGTGATGACCTCGTCGAAAATCAGCAGGATGCCGTATTTGTCGCAAATGGCGCGCAGGCGTTCGAGATAGCCCTTTGGGGGCGGCAGCACGCCGGTGGAGCCTGCAACCGGCTCGACGATGACCGCCGCGATGCTGGACGGGTCGTGCAGCAGCGCGATGCGTTCAAGGTCGTCGGCAAGTTCCGCGCCATGCTCGGGCATTCCGCGCGAAAACGCATTCTTGTCGGGCTGGTGCGTGTGGCGCATGTGGTCGACGCCGGTCAGCAAGGTGCCGAACATCTTGCGGTTGGAGACGATGCCGCCCACGGAAATTCCGCCGAAATTGACGCCATGATAGCCGCGCTCGCGGCCGATCAGGCGGAAGCGCGAGCCTTCGCCGCGCGCGCGGTGGTAGCCGATGGCCATCTTGAGCGCGGTTTCGACCGATTCGGATCCGGAGTTGGTGTAGAAGACGTGGTCCATGCCCTCCGGCGCAAGATCGACGATCCGGTTCGCCAGTTCGAACGCCTTGGGGTGGCCCATCTGGAAGGCTGGCGCGTAGTCAAGCTCCGCTGCCTGTTCCTGGATCGCCTGCGTGATCAACGGGCGGCAATGGCCGGCATTGACGCACCACAGGCCTGCGGTTCCGTCCAGGACCCGCCGCTGGTCGGAAGTGACGAAATGCATGTCCCTGGCGCTGACGAACATGCGCGGCGCCTGCTTGAACTGGCGGTTCGCGGTGAACGGCATCCAGAAGGCGCGCAGATCGTTGGGGGTTGCTGAAAGACGGTTGGACATTTCCCTTCCCTTTTGCCTTTAGGCATTGGCGACGGCCGGTTGATCCCGGCCTTCGCATTGACAGCCGCCGAATGCGGCACAAGCCCCTTGCCTGCGCGCCGGCAACCCTGATGATCCCGATTGCTTGCATGACCGGCATCAACTGCGAAGACAAGCTTCCAATATTTTGACCGGCTGGTAAAGATTGCAGGTTCCCCAGACGCACTCAAGGGGGATTTCCGTGCATTGTGGACCCTTGGGCGGCAAAAAGCACGGTGCAAAGCGACGCGCAATGACGGAGGCGGGATTTTGAAGGCCAGGGCAGCCGGAACTCAGCGGCGCACGCGAATCCAGCAGGAGAACGAGGAGAGAATCCTTGATGCGGCGCTGAAAGTTTTCTCCGCGCGCGGCTTCAGCGGCTCCACCATCGACGAGGTGGCGGAGGCGGCCGGAATGTCGAAGCCGAACCTGCTTTATTATTTCCGCACCAAGGAAGCGATCCACCGCGCCCTGATCGAGCGCGTGCTCGACACCTGGCTCGACCCGCTGCGTTCGTTCGATGCGGAAGGCGACCCGGTCAGCGAAATCCGCAGCTACATCAGGCGCAAGATCGAGATGGCCCGTGACTACCCGCGCGAGAGCCGGCTTTTCGCGAACGAAATACTCGAGGGCGCGCCGCGGATCGAGGATGCGCTCAAGGGTCCGCTCAAGGAACTCGTCGATGCCAAGGCGCAGGTGATCCGCCAGTGGCAGCGCGACGGCAAGCTGGCCCGGTGCGATCCTTATCACCTGATCTTCTCGATCTGGGCGACGACCCAGCACTATGCCGATTTCGATGCGCAGGTTCGCGCCGTCCTGGGGCCGGATCGCTACAATGACGGCCGGTTCGAGGACGCAGCGCGCTTTCTCGACCTTCTCTTTATCGAAGGCCTGCGGCCACGGCCGGCGCAATGACCGCCGAAACCACAAGCGGCAGGCCGCCGGGCTGGGCGGATCTCTACCGGTCGGGCCATTTTTCGACGATGCTCCTGCTCACGTTCGGGGTCTGGCTGCATGCGGCGGACGAGTTGATGGTTTCGACCATCACGCCGGCAATCGTGCGCGATATCGGGGGCGAACCCTATGTCGCGTGGCTGACGGCGCTTTATGAAGTCGGCTGCATCGTCGCCGGGGCGGGATCGGCCCTTGCGGCGCTTACCTTCGGGCTTTCACGGGCGCTGGCGGCAGCCGCGCTACTCTATGGCGCAGGCTGTTTTGTCAGCGGGTTCGCACCCGGCATGGAGGCGATGCTTGCCGGCCGGTCGATGCAGGGTATCGGCGGCGGCGCAATGATTGCACTGGCCTTCGTTTCCATTCACCGCGTACTGCCCGAAGCACTTACCGCACGGGCCTACGCGCTCCTGTCGGTGGTCTGGGGAATTGCCGCCTTTTCCGGGCCGATGATCGGCGCGGCATTCGAGGAAGCGGGCAACTGGCGCTGGGCCTTTCATTTCTATGGCGTGCA
>JBGSJA010000229.1:0-7916 GCA_041742235.1 Salaquimonas sp.
CCCTGCTGCGAAGCGGCTTCAAGCGCCTTGCGCGTCGCCTCCTGCGCGGTCTCGGCGGCTTGAGCCGCCAGCGCACTCGCCTGTTCGGCCAGCTCGCGCGACTTGGCAGCCAGCGCCTTGGCCGCTTCCAGCGTCTCGTTCATCGTCTCGGCCATCATTGCGCTCCTTGCGAAGGGGCTGTTTCCTTCGGCGCGAAGGCGGGATGCACCACCTTGCCGCCATGGGTCAGCAGCGTTGCCTTGACCAGTTCGTCGTCCGGATTGACCGCCAGCGCCTTGGCTTCCTTGTTCACCAGGGTCTCGAGAAAGGCAAAAAGGTTCCGGGCGTAAAGCAGCGACGCGGTCGCAGCGATGCGGCCCGCCATGTTGGGATAGCCGACAACCGAAACGCCGCCGACCCTGGCGATTTCGCCCGGTTTGGCGCCTTCGACATTGCCGCCGCGTTCGACCGCAAGATCCACCACGACTGAGCCCGGCGCCATCGACTGAAGCATTTCCTTGCTGACAAGGCGCGGCGCGGGCCTGCCGGGAATGAGCGCCGTGGTGATCACGATGTCCTGCTTGGCGATATGCGCAGCGACGAGCGCCGCCTGCTTGTCGCGGTATTCCTTGGACATCTCCTTGGCGTAGCCGCCAGCAGTCTCCGCCTGCCTGAATTCATCGTCCTCGACCGCGATGAATTTCGCGCCGAGCGATTCGACCTGTTCCTTGGCGGCGGGGCGCACGTCGGTCGCCGTAACCACGGCGCCGAGCCGCTTTGCAGTGGCGATCGCCTGCAGTCCGGCCACGCCTGCGCCCATGACGAAGACGCGCGCCGCCGGTACCGTTCCGGCCGCCGTCATCATCATCGGCAAGGCGCGGTCATAGACGGCTGCAGCCTCGACCACGGCCTGGTAGCCGGCGAGATTGGCCTGCGAGGAAAGCACGTCCATGACCTGCGCGCGGGTGATGCGCGGCATGAACTCCATCGCAAACGCCGAAATTCCGGCATTGGCCATCGCTTCGACGTCCTTTTCGTGGCCATAGGGATCCATGCTGGCGATGACCAGCGCGCCGGATTTGTAGGTCTTGCTTTCCTTCGGTGTCGGACGGCGCACCTTCAGCACCACATCGGCATCCGAGCCGTCCGCAGCCTTGCCGATCCTCGCGCCGGCGGCTTCGAACTGGCTGTCGGGAATTCGCGACTGCTCACCAGCCCCGCTTTCCACAAAGACATCGAACCCCAGTGCGGCCAGCTTCTTCGCGGTGTCTGGAGACAACGCCACACGCGTTTCACCGTCCGACCTTTCGACGGGAACGAAGAGCTTCATTACGGATTACCTCCCCCACAGGCGGCGCACGGCACGGGCCGGCACAGGACAATTGCAGCAAAGGGGTGGCGTGGCAATACGCTACCCCGGCTCAGGCAACCGGCATGTCAGAAGACGAAGAAGGAAACGGCCATGAGGACAACCAGTAGCAGCGTTCCGCCAACCCAGCCCGCGCTGGTGAAGAATCCGGCCGCCATCGAAAGCATCAGGGCGACCAGGAAGATCACCGACCATTTCGTCAGCCAGATGAACCAGCCATAGGTGCGCTCATGCTCGGAATAGTCCATGGCGCTACCATGCGCGTTTCCGTGTTCTTCGTGCTTTGCAGCCTTGGCCATTTCAGCCTCCCGGTATGCGATTGAACCTTTGACCGGCAATTACACAATGTGGCGACAATCGGCAATGCCGTCACGGACATCGGGCAAGTGACGAATTGTCCCTTTTTCGGCTACGAAGCCGCCCGGCGCAACACGAATTGCTTGCCACCGCCATCGGTACAATTGAGCGTATTGAGATCGGGCCGGGCGCAGGTCGCCGTGTTCTGCGTGCCGGTGACATTGCTGGTCCAGCTGAGGTCGACCTGCTTTTCCGAGATTGCCAGATAACCGCCCTGCGAAATAACGTTGCCGGTGTCGCTGGCGAGCGTGGTGAAACGGCCATTGTCGAACTGGGCGGTGTAGCCGCCCGTATCGGGGTTCCAGTTACCCGCGAGCCCGCCGCCGCCGGCGGTCGGATTGATCTTGTCCCTCTGGCACGCCGAAAGCGCGACTGCCGCCAGCACGAGCGCAATTCCCGCTGCGCGATGCGATTTCCTCATTTTCAAACCTCCTTGATTTGCCGGTCGAGAGCCTCCAGCTCGTCGATCAGGCCCTCGATCATGGAAAGACCCCTACTCCAGAACGCGGGCTCGGTCGCGTCAAGCCCGAATGGCCTCAAAAGCGTGCTGTGATGCCTGGTTCCACCGGCCTTCAGCAATTCGAAGTATCGGTCCTGGAAGCCTGAGTCCGCCTGCTGGTAGACTGCATAGAGCGAATTGACCAGGCAATCGCCGAAGGCATAGGCGTAGACATAGAAGGGCGAATGGATGAAGTGGGGCACGTAGCTCCACCAGATCCGGTAGGAGTCGTCGAATTCGAAAGCTTCGCCAAGGCTGGCCTTCTGCACTTCCAGCCACAATTCGCCCAGGCGTTCCTGCGTCAGTTCGCCTTCCAGCCGTTCGGTGTGGACCTTGCGCTCGAACAGATAGAACGCGATCTGCCGCACGACCGTGTTGAGCATGTCTTCGACCTTTTGGGCCAGCATCGCCCGGCGCTCGGACAGGCTTTGCGACCGGTCGAGCATGTGCCGGAAAGTCAGCATCTCGCCGAAGACCGACGCCGTTTCGGCGAGCGTCAGCGGCGTTTGCGACATCAAGGTTCCCTGCCCCGCTGCAAGCACCTGATGCACGCCGTGGCCCAACTCATGGGCAAGCGTCATCACGTCACGCGGCTTGCCCATGTAGTTGAGCATGACATAGGGATGGACCGAAGGGACCGTGGGATGGGCGAAAGCACCTGGCGACTTGCCCGGCCTGACCGGCGCATCGATCCAGTTGCGTTCGAAGAACCGCCCGGCAATCTCCGCCATGTCGGGCGAGAAACCGCCATAGGCTTCCAGCACAATTGCCTGTGCCTCGTTCCACGGGTAGATGCGATCTACCGATTTGGGCAGCGGCGCATTGCGGTCCCAATAGTTCATCTTGTCGAGACCAAGCCACTTCGCCTTCATGGCGTAGTAGCGGTGGGAAGTGCGCGGAAATGCATCCTCGACCGCTTTCACCAGCGCATCCACGACTTCCCGCTCGACCCGGTTCGACAGATGGCGCGCGTCGGCGACATCCTTGAATCCGCGCCACTGGTCGGAAATCTGCTTGTCCTTTGCCAGCGTGTTGGTCAGCAGCGTGAAAAGCCGCCCGTTCTGCGATAGCACGCGGCTGATCTCGCGGGCCGCTTCCTCGCGCCTTGCCCGGTCTGAGTCCAGCAACAGGTTCAGCGCCGGCTCAAGCGACAGGCTTTCGCCGCCGATATCGAATTTCAGCGCCGTCATGGTCTCGTCGAACAGCCGGTTCCACGCCGCCCGGCCCACGACCGACTTGTCGTGGAAGAGCTGCTCTATCCGGTCCTCGAGTTGGTAGGGCTTGTCCTTGCGCAGGTCCTCGATCCACGGCCGGTAGTGGCCCAGTTCGGGGATTGCCGACATCGCGGCATCGATCTTCGCATCTTCCAGCCGGTTCAGTTCCAGCTCGAAGAACAGCAGGTGCGAACTGGCGGCCGTGATCTTTTCCTGCGCATCGCCGTACGCCTTGGCGAGCGCCGGATCGGCGGTGTTCGCGGCATAGGCGAGGCCGGCATGCGACATTATCCGGCCCATGGTCTCCTGGATGCCCTCATACTCGCGGATGGCCAGCGCGATCCCGCCGGGATCGCTTTCAAGCAGCGCGGCAAGCCTGCCCTTGAAGCGGTCCTCGAAGGCCCTCGAGCGCTCGCGGCACCCGGCAAGGTCGTCGAGATAGGCCTTGCTTTGCGGTCCTGCGTAAAGATCCGAAAGGTTCCATTCGGGCATTTCTCCCAACATGCGCGAAGGCTTGTTCGTACTTGTCATCCGGTCTCCTCTTGCAGTCGCGCGGGGTGCAGGCCGCGCGCCGATTGCCTAAAACCATAGCGTGTCCAGTGAGATCCCGTTCACCTTTCCGCTTAAGCCCATCTTTATGAGACTGCAGTAGAAACGTCCAGAAATGAAACAGACCGCGGAGCCCTTCCGCAGGGACTGCGCCGCACGAAGGCGAACAACGACAACAACAACAGGGCACGGGGACGGACAGGGTATTTCATGACCGAGACGGTTCTGATCGTTGACGATGACCCGGTCCAGCGCCGGCTTCTCGAGGCCGCCACGGCGCGAGCCGGACTTTCGACAATCACCGCTGCGGGCGGAGAGGAGGCACTGGCCGTCATTGCCTCGGGCAAGGCGAGGCCATCCGTGATCATCCTTGATCTCGTGATGCCTGGCCTTGGCGGACTGGGCGTGCTCGCAGAACTTCGCGAACGCCAGATCAACATTCCGGTGATCGTGCAAACCGCGCAGGGCGGCATCGAGACCGTGGTCGGGGCCATGCGGGCCGGCGCCTTCGACTTCGTCGTCAAGCCCGTTTCCCCCGAGCGCCTGCAAACCGCCATCGGCAATGCGCTGAAGGTCGGCGCGCTGGCGACCGACGTAAGGCGCCAGAAGAAGCGGCAGCCCGGCAGCCTCACCTTCCTCGACATTGTCAGCGCCAGCCCGCGAATGGAGCGGGTGTTGCGAATCGGCGACCGCGCGGCCCGCTCGCAGATCCCGGTGCTGATCGAAGGCGAATCAGGCGTCGGCAAGGAACTCATCGCGCGCGCCATCCAGGGTTCGTCCGACCGCCGCGAGAAGCCCTTCATCACCGTCAATTGCGGCGCCCTGCCGGAAAATCTCGTGGAAAGCATCCTTTTCGGCCACGAGAAGGGCGCCTTCACCGGCGCCTCCGACAAGCATGTCGGCAAGTTCGAGGAAGCAAACGGCGGAACGCTCTTCCTGGATGAAGTCGGCGAACTGCCGCTGGATATCCAGGTGAAGCTGCTTCGCGCCATCCAGGAAGGCGAGATCGACCCGGTCGGCGCCCGCAAGCCGGTCAAGGTCGACATTCGCCTGATCTCCGCGACGAATCGCGAATTGTTGGCGGAAGTGAAGGCCGGCCGCTTCCGCGAGGATCTGTTTTATCGCTTGAACGTGCTGCCGCTGACCGTGCCGCCGCTGCGCGAACGGCAAGAGGACATTCCGCTCCTCGCCCGGCATTTCATGAAGCGCTTCGCGAGGGAGGAAAACCGCCCGGCAGTCAACAGGATTACCCGCGAAGCCGAAGCCTTGCTGTGTGCGTACGACTGGCCCGGAAACATCCGTCAGCTCGAAAACGCCATCTTCCGGGCCGTCGTGTTGGCCGAGGGCGACCAACTGACGGTGGACGAATTTCCGCAGATCGCTGCGCAAATGGATGGCTTCGCGCTGCAACTGGCCGACTCGGGCTCTGATTCAGCGCCGCTTGCGCCCGAAGTCGTTGTCCGCGCGCCGGTCACCGGCCATCGCCCGTTCCGGCAGGAGGCAACGGCGGTTCCGGCCAGCACATATGGCTGGCTGCGGCTTGTCGGCGACAACGGCCAGGTCAGGCCGGTCGATGAACTGGAGGCGGAGATCATCCGTTTCGCCATCGAAATCTACAATGGTCGGATGAGCGAAGTCGCGCGCCGCCTCGGCATCGGCCGCTCGACGCTGTACCGAAAACTCAAGGACCACGGCCTCGAGGAACAAGCGGAACAATCCGGCGCCTGAACATCCCGTTTTCCACAGGCCATGCGCCCCTTGAACCGGCGCGAAGTGCCGCAATGCTCGCCAATTACTGCCCTGTTTGTTAGCTTTGGCGGGTTTATCGAACCTCGACCGCCTTGCTATCACCGCATTTGACCGCTTTGATATGGCTCAAGGTTCAGGTGGACATTCTTTGTTAACCACAAATGCGCCTAATGGGGTCAGACCCAAAAGGGCCGGGAAACAAAAAACAGGCTAGCTGCAGTTGGTTCAATTCCTGAAATGGATTGCGCGCCCGGGGGCGGGCCGCGCCAAATCCCTGGCAAGTGCGATCTGCATCTCGGCGGCCTTGGGCCTGCTGTCGGGCAACGCCGTTGCTGAGACGCGCACGCTGAAGCTGCATTTCACTCACACCGGCGAAAAAGCCGTCATCACCTACAAGCGCAACGGCAGATATGTCGATGCCGGCCTGAAGCAGGCCAACCAGATATTGCGCGACTTCCGCCGCAACGAACCCACCAAGATGGATCCCAAGCTCCTCGACCTTGTCTGGGAAGTCTACCAGAAGACCGGGTCCAAGGACTACATCCACGTCATTTCCGCCTACCGCTCGCCCGCGACCAACGGCATGCTGCGCTCGCGCGGCCGTGGCGTCGCCAAGAACAGCCAGCACATGCTGGGCAAGGCGATGGACTTTTTCCTGACCGACGTGAAGCTGTCGAAGCTGCGCGAGGTCGGCCTCAAGATGGGGATCGGCGGCGTCGGCTTCTATCCGACCTCCGGCTCGCCTTTCGTGCACCTCGACACGGGCAATGTCCGCCATTGGCCGAAGATGTCGCGCCAGGAACTCGCACGGCTCTTCCCCGATGGCAAGACGCTGCACATTCCCTCGGACGGCAAGCCTCTCCCGAAATACAATCAGGCGCTGGCCGAGTACAAATCGAAGGGCCGCACTTCGCCCGTGACGGTTGCCTCCGTGGAAGCGGAGACGAAGAAGCCCGGCTTCTTTGCCCGCCTCGCCGCCAAGGCGCAGGAAGACCAGGCGGATGACGAGGGCGCGAGCGATGCGCCTGCCGCCGCAGAACCGAAACGACAGGCAATCGTAACCGCCGCCAAGACCGCCGTGCCGGCCGCCACGCTGGAAGCGGGCGTAAACGCACCCGCACCGCCGAAGCCTGCCATTGCCGGCGGACCCGTACCGGCTGCCGAAATCGGCGCGGCGCCGCAAGGCGCGCCGCTTGCACAAGAGCCGCAAAGCCCGGATGAGCCTGCGGCCGTGCCGTTCGAAGTGGCCTCGGCCGACCCGGATGGCGAAATACCGATCGACAGGATTCCGCTGCCCTCGCGCAGGCCGGAAGCCCCCGTGATGGCATTCGCGGCCACGCCCTTGCCGCGCCCGCTGGAAGGTGCGCTGGTGGTGGCTGCCTTGACACCGGAGGAGATCGAGAACCTTCGCCGCACCGCCATTCCCAATCCCGATGCCGGGCCCGCCGCCGCAACCGCCGTGGTAGCATCCATCGCGCCCTCTGATGCAAGCGACGCCCTGGCAAACAAGTTGGCCTTTGCGAAAACCGGCCAGACGCCGGGCACAGATGCGGTGAAGGCGCTGGACACCATTACGTCGGCTCCCGCCGAAGCAACCGAGCAGCAGCAGCTCGCGGCCCTGCCCGCAGCACCCGCTGCCGGACCATCGCGCCGCACGCTTGAACTCGCCCTCGCCGCCACTGACCAGGGCGATACCGAGGCCGCCCAAGCGATCCGCGATCTCGTCGAGACCGGAAGCAGCCAGACCGTGATCGACACGGATGCCATGTCCGCCCTGGCCGCCATTCCCGTGCCCCAGCGCAATCCGCGCAAGGCGTCCGCGGCAACGGTTTCGCCTGCGCCCGCAATTTCGGTTGCCACCACTGGCTCAGTCAAACCGGAAAAGGTTGGCCGCTATGCGCTGGCCTCGGCTGGCAATCTCGGCGCGGTCATGGAGATCAGCGCTCCCGGCTATGATGCGGGGATCGACACCGAACTGGTGGTTGCCGGCATCCGCGCGCCGCAGGCCGCTCCTGTCCTCGGAAAGTTTGCGCCGGCCGAGAGCCTTCCGGCCCTGACCCTTCGCACGAATTGAACCGGTACTAACCTACCCCCGCACGGGTTCGGGTATCATGCCGAGCGCGTGCATGTAGAGGTCGAGCACCGTTTCCTGCTCCTGCCGCTCGGCAAGATCCTGCTTGCGGATGCGCAGCACCTGGCG
>JBGSJA010000230.1:0-6335 GCA_041742235.1 Salaquimonas sp.
AGCGCGGCGAACAGGTCGAACACCTCGTTGACCACTTCGACATGGCGCGCATCGGGCCGGTCGATCTTGTTGATCGCGACGATCGGCTTCAATCCAACCTTGAGCGCCTTGCCGACGACGAACTTGGTCTGCGGCATCGGCCCCTCGGCGGCATCGACAAGAACGATCGCGCCATCCACCATGTTGAGGATGCGCTCCACCTCTCCGCCGAAATCGGCGTGGCCGGGCGTATCGACGATGTTGATGCGCATGTCCTTCCAGTCGACCGAAGTCGCCTTGGCAAGGATGGTGATGCCGCGTTCCTTTTCGAGGTCGTTGCTGTCCATCGCCCGTTCGGCGACGCGCTGGTTCTCGCGAACCGAGCCTGACTGTTTCAGCAACTGGTCGACCAGCGTGGTCTTGCCATGGTCGACGTGGGCGATGATCGCAATGTTGCGCATTTTCATGGGGTTCACCAAAAAGCAAAAAGCCGGCCACGGATGCGGCGGCCGGCGGGATTTGGCGGTCTCATACAGGTTTTTTCGCAAGTGCGAAAGGCCGGTTTCCGCAAACGCGAAATTGCGTCAGGCAAGGCCGCGTTTTCGCATCATCGCCTCCGCTGTCGGCAGGCTGCCGCGGAAGGCCTTGTAAAGCTCTTCCGGGTCACGCGAGCCGCCGGCGGCATAAATGTGCTGGCGCAGCCTTGCCGCAACCTGCGGGTCGAACGGATCGCCGGTTTCCTCGAAAGCGGAAAAGGCATCAGCGTCCAGTACCTCCGACCACATGTAGGAATAGTAGCCGGCCGAGTAACCATCGCCCGAAAAGATATGCTGGAAGTGTGGCGTGCGGTGCCGCATGACGATTTGCGAGGGCATGTCGATCTGCGCAAGCTTTTCCGCTTCGAACGCCATCGGATCGGCAATTTCGCCAGCTGTGTGGAAGGCCATGTCGACCAAGGCGGAGGACGTGAATTCGACCGTGTTGAAGCCGGCGTTGAAGTTGCGCGCGGCAATCACCTTGTCGAGCAGGACCTGCGGCATCGCTTCGCCGGTTTCATGATGGCGGGCAAATTCGGAGAGGATTTGTGGGGTCGTCAGCCAATGTTCGTAAAGCTGCGAAGGCAATTCGACGAAATCGCGCGCAACCCCGGTACCCGAAACTGAAGGATAGGTCACGTTTGAAAGGAGGCCGTGCAGGGCATGGCCGAATTCGTGGAACAGCGTCCTTGCCTCGTCCAGCGACAGCAGCACGGGCTGGCCGGCGGGGGCCTTGGCGAAGTTCATGATGTTGTAGATGATGGGGATGCGCCCGCCATCGAGCCGATGCTGCGACTGGAACGAACTCATCCATGCGCCGGAACGCTTGGACGGCCGGTTGAAATAGTCGGCAAAAAACATGCCGGCCACTGCACCGTCCCGGTCCAGCACCTCGAAGACGCGCACGTCGGGATGCCAGGCGGCAATGTCCGGCCGCGGCTTGAACGAAATGCCGAAAAGGCGGTTCGCTACAGCGAAAGATGCCTCGATGATGCGTTCGAGCTGCAGGTACGGCTTAAGTTCGGATTCGGAGAAGGCGAACTTTTGCTGGCGAAGCTTCTCGGCGTAGTGCCGCCAGTCCCACGGCTCGACGGCGTGGTTGCGGCCCTCGGCGGCGATGATGGCGGACAGTTCCGCGCTCTCGGCCGCCGCCCTTTCCAGCGCCTTTTCCCATACCGGCGTCAGCAATCCTTCGACGGCTGAAGAGGTCTTCGCCATGGTGTCGTCGAGTTTGAGCGCCGCGTAGTTTTCATAGCCCAGCATGCGGGCTTTCTCGTTGCGCAGCTTGAGGATTTCGGCAACGACCGGGCGGTTGTCATTGGCGCCCTCGCCGCGCGCGATCCAGGCGCGGAAGGCAGTCTCGCGCAGGTCGCGATTATCGGAAAAAGTCAGGAACGGTTCGATGATCGAGCGCGAGAGCGTGATCGCCCAGCCTTCGGTGGCGCCATGGGCGCGCGCGGCCTCGGCCATCGCCGAAAGCAGGAATTGCGGCAGGCCGGCGATCTCTTCCGGCTTCGTCAGGATCATCGACCAGCCCGCTTCGTCGGCCAGCACGTTTTGCCCGAACCGTGTGCCTAGGGTGGCAAGCTGCTCGTTGATCCGCGCGAGCCGCTTCTGCCCGGCCTCGTCGAGTTTCGCGCCGGCCTTTACGAAGCCCTTCCAGTGATCCTCGAGCACGCGGAACGCTTCCTCGCCGAGCACCTTGCGGTCATGGCCCTGCCATACCGCGTCGATGCGCTCGAAAAGCTTGCGGTTCTGGGCGATTTTCGACCAGTGGCGCGAAAGCTCAGGGGAAATTTCGCGTTCCAGCGCCTTGATCGCGTCGTTGGTGTCGGCGCCGGCCCGGTTCCAGAACAGGGCATTGACACGCGACAGCGCCTCGCCAGCCAGTTCCAGCGGCACGATGACGTTTTCGAACGTTGCCGTCGCCGTGCCTTGGGTGATCGCGTCGATTTCTTCGAGATGGGCCTGCATGGCGTGATCGAACGCGGCGCGGAAATCCTCGTCGCGTATCGCCTCGAAACGCGGCAAGCCGTGCGGGCCATCCCATTCGACGATGGCCTTGTTCAATGCGGTCATGGCTGGCTCCCCTGTGGACCAGCCTCATCTAGGTGAGGCGGCGCCGCGGGGCAAGGCCGCGCCTGCAGCATGTTCAGCGCTTCAGGCGGTCGCGCATGCCCAGCGTGCGCAGTCGCAGCGCGTTGAGCCGGATGAATCCATTGGCGTCGCGCTGGTCATAGGCGCCCTTGTCGTCCTCGAAGGTGACGAGCGTAGGCGAATAGAGCGACTTTTCGCTCTCGCGTCCGGTGACGATGACATTGCCCTTGTAGAGTTCGAGCGTGACCTCGCCCTCGACATGCTCCTGGCTCTTGTCGATCAGCGCCTGCAGCATCTCGCGCTCGGGCGCGAACCAGAAGCCGTTGTAGATGAGTTCGGCGTAGCGCGGCATGATGTCGTCCTTGAGGTGCGCCGCGCCGCGGTCGAGCGTGACCGATTCGATCGCGCGGTGCGCCGCGAGCAGGATCGTGCCGCCGGGAGTTTCGTAGACGCCGCGCGATTTCATGCCGACGAAGCGGTTTTCGACAAGGTCGATGCGGCCGATGCCGTTGTCGCGGCCAAGGTCGTTCAGCGCCTTGAGCAGCGTCGCCGGCGACATGTTTTTCCCGTCGATTGAAACGGCATCGCCCTTGCGGAATCCGATCTTGATGGTGGTCACCTTGTCCGGCGCATCCATCGGCGAGATGGAACGCTGGTAGACCATTTCCGGCGCCTTGACCGCCGGGTTTTCCAGCACCTTTCCTTCCGAGGAGGAGTGGAGCAAATTGGCGTCCACCGAATAGGGCGCTTCGCCCTCCTTGTCCTTGGCGACCGGGATCTGGTTGGCGCGGGCGAATTCGAGCAATTCCTCACGGCCCTTGAAGGTCCATTCACGCCAGGGCGCGATGATCTTGATGCCGGGCTCGAGGGCATAGTAGCCGAGCTCGAAGCGGACCTGGTCGTTGCCCTTGCCGGTCGCGCCGTGGCAGACGGCGTCGGCGCCAACGGCCCTGGCGATTTCGATCTGCTTCTTGGCGATCAAGGGCCGCGCGATGGAAGTCCCGAGGAGATAGACGCCCTCATAAACGGCATTGGCGCGGAACATCGGGAAAACGAAGTCTCGCACAAACTCTTCGCGGACATCCTCGATGAAGATGTTCTCTTCCTTGATGCCCAGCATCAACGCCTTGGCGCGGGCAGGTCCAAGCTCTTCGCCCTGCCCCAGATCGGCAGTGAAGGTGACGACCTCGGCCTGGTACTCGGTCTGGAGCCATTTGAGGATGATCGAGGTGTCGAGCCCGCCGGAATAAGCCAGCACCACCTTCTTGACGCCTGATTGCCTGGTCATGTCACGCCTTCAACGGTTGGGAGAGTTGGCGGCACATAGACCGGCGCAACCCGGCGCGCAACAAAAAAGCCGGATTTGCCGGCCCTGCCTCTGGTGCAGGGGGGTTGCAGCCTTTATCAGGGCGAAGTGACAACGGGGATATGGCCTTCAATGCAGTTCGTGCCGGAAATGCCGGTTCTTCTGGCCTATGCCGTGGGCGTGATCATCCTCACCTTCACGCCGGGCCCGGACATGACGTTCTTCCTCGGCCGGACGCTGACACAGGGCGTCAGCGGCGGGCTTGCGGCGATGGCCGGCGCTTCGACCGGGCTTCTGGTGCATTCGCTGCTGGTCGCGTTCGGGTTGTCGGCGCTGATCCTCGCCTCGCCGGCCGCGTTCCTGATCTTGAAGCTCGCGGGCGCACTCTATCTGCTGTGGCTTGCAGTGGACGCCATCCGAAACGGATCGGCGCTGCGCCTCACGGGCAAGACGGGGGCAAAGCCGTTGACGCAGGTCTTCGCGCAAGGCCTGGCGATCAACCTGCTCAATCCGAAGATCATCATCTTTTTCATGACCTTCCTGCCGCAATTCGTGCAGCCGAGCGATCCGCACGCCTCCGGCAAGCTGCTGTTCCTCGGCGTGATGTTCGTGGTGATCGCGCTGCCCTTCACGGTGCCGATGATCCTTGCCGCCAGCCGCCTGACCAACTGGCTGATGCGCAACCCGCGCGTGACCCGCGTCATCGACTGGTCGTTCGCCAGCGTTTTCGGCGCTTTCGCCGTCACCATCCTGATGACGCAGCGAAGCTAGCCGCGCCAGCCGCCCGCGCCGCGACCGGCGATCAGCCAATAGAAGAACGCGCCGACAAAGCCCGCCGACAGCAGGACCAGCGCAGCACCGCCGCTGAGCGCGCCCGGTGCGCCGCCGGTCAGCATCCATCCCACCGCCAGTCCCACGAAGCCCCCAAGCATGAGGTTGACGGTCAGGCCGCGCCATCCGGCAAGTTCGGCGACAAGAACGGCGAGCGCAGAGGGGGCAAAGGCAAGGCTTGCGATCTGGAAGCTGGAAAGCAGGCCAAGCGCGAGAACGGCGAAGGTGGTGATCGGCCCCTGCTCTCCGGCCGGGATTTGTGAGCCGGCAAAGAGATCTGCCAGCATGTCGCCGAACAATCCGATTGAGAGGAAGATGCCGGCGGCAAGATAGCCGGCGGCAAGGCCGACGAATATCAGCACAAGCCGCACGACGATGTGCCCTGCCATGGTCAGTGCTCCTGTTGCGCCTTGCTCAGTCGCCGCCGTGACCGGCGATCATCATTGCCTCGAGCGCGAGCCGGTCCACCTTGCGCAAGCGTTCCGATTCGCTCTTGAGCTGTCCGCAGGCGGCAAGTATGTCGCGCCCGCGCGGCGTGCGGATGGGGGATGCATAGCCGTTGTCGTTGATGAAGTCGGCGAACTTCTCGATCGTTTCCCAGTCCGAGCACTCATAGTTGGAGCCAGGCCACGGATTGAAAGGGATGAGGTTGATCTTCGCCGGGACGCCTTTCAGGAGGCGAACCAGTTCCTTCGCGTCGGCGAGCGAATCGTTGACGCCCTTGAGCATCACATATTCGAAGGTGATGCGGCGGGCATTGGAGAGGCCCGGATAGTCGCGGCAGGCCTGCATCAATTCCTTCAACGGATACTTCTTGTTGATCGGCACCAGTTCGTCGCGCAATTCGTCGGTGACGGCGTGCAGCGAGATTGCCAGCATGCAGCCGATCTCCGAACCGGTGCGCCCGATGAACGGAACGACGCCGGAGGTGGATAAAGTCACGCGCCGCTTCGACAGGGAAAGGCCGTCGCCATCGGTGGCGATCAGCAGCGCGTCCTTCACGGCATCGAAATTGTAGAGCGGCTCGCCCATTCCCATCATCACGACGTTGGAGACCTTGCGCCCCTCTGCCGGCACGATGGCGCCCTGCGGCGTCAGCGCGTCAGGGAAGTCTCCGAGCCGGTCGCGGGCGACGAGGATCTGCGCAAGGATTTCCTCGGACGTCAGGTTACGAACGAGCTTTTGCGTGCCGGTATGGCAGAAGGAGCAGGTCAGCGTGCAGCCCACCTGGCTGGAGACGCACAGCGTGCCGCGCCCTTCTTCGGGAATGTAGACCGTCTCGACCTCGACCGGCTTGCCGGCGCCGCGGCTCGGGAAGCGGATCAGCCATTTGCGGGTGCCGTCCTGCGACACCTGCTCGGCGGCGATCTCCGGCCGGGCAATGGTGAATTTGTCGGCGAGTTCGGTGCGCAGGTCCTTGGAGATGTTGGCCATGGCCGCGAAATCGGAAACGCCGCGCACATAGAGCCAGTGCCAAAGCTGCGAGGCGCGCATGCGTGCCTGGTTCGCGGGAATTCCTGCGCCGGCAAGCACCTCGGCGAGCGCGTCGCGCGGCAGGCCGATCAGCGACTGGCGCGTGTCGGCGG
>JBGSJA010000231.1:0-2745 GCA_041742235.1 Salaquimonas sp.
CGGCTTGTAGTTCTGTCCGGTCTCGTATTCGGCCTCCAGCCGGGCGCGAAAATCGGACCGCATCTTCTCGACATCGGCTTCGGTGACAAGGCCTTCCGCGATCAGCTTCTTCGCATAGATCTGCGTGGTCGTGGGATGCGCGCGAATGGTCCGGTACATGGTCGGCTGCGTGAACGCCGGCTCGTCGCCTTCATTGTGGCCGAAGCGGCGGTAGCAGAACATGTCGATGACCACCGGCTTGTGGAACTTCATCCGGTACTCGATCGCGATCTTGGTGGCAAAGACCACCGCTTCGGGATCATCGCCGTTGCAGTGGAAGCTCGGCGCCTCGATCATCTTGGCGACGTCGGAGGGATAGGGCGAGGAACGCGAATAGCGCGGATTGGTGGTGAAGCCGATCTGGTTGTTGATGATGAAATGAACCGTGCCGGCGACGCGGTGGCCGCGCAGGCCCGAAAGTCCGAGGATTTCCGCAACCACGCCCTGGCCGGCAAAGGCGGCATCGCCATGCAGCAATAGCGGCATGACCTTTACGCGCTCGCGCAGCGGGATGATGTCGCCTTCCCACACGGTTGCGCTCTGGTCCTGCTTGGCGCGGGCCTTGCCCATCACCACCGGATTGACGATTTCAAGGTGCGACGGATTGGCGGTCAGCGACAAATGCACCTTGTTGCCGTCGAACTCGCGGTCCGAGGAAGCGCCAAGATGGTACTTCACGTCGCCAGAGCCTTCGACATTGTCGGGCGCGTAGGAACCGCCCTTGAACTCGTGGAACACCGCCCGGTGCGGCTTGCCCATGACCTGCGTCAGCACGTTGAGGCGGCCGCGATGGGCCATGCCGAGCACGATTTCCTTGAGGCCCAGATTGCCGCCGCGCTTGATGATCTGCTCCAGCGCCGGGATCAGCGCCTCGCTGCCGTCGAGCCCGAATCGCTTGGTGCCCTTGTACTTGACGTCGATGAACTGCTCGAAGCCCTCGGCTTCGATCAGCTTGGCAAGGATCGCCTTCTTGCCCATGTCGGTGAAGTCGACGCCCTTGTCCGGACCCTCGATGCGCTCCTGGATCCAGGATTTCTCCTCGGGATTGGAGATGTGCATGAACTCGACGCCGAGCGTCGAACAATAGGTGCGCTTGAGGATCGCCAGCATCTCGTTGATGGTGGCGTATTCGAGGCCCAGCACGTGGTCGATGAAGATTTTGCGGTCGTAGTCCGCCGGCGTGAACCCGTAGGATTGCGGCGACAGTTCGTTGTAGTCTTCCTTGATCCCGGCAAGTCCCAGCGGATCGAGGTCTGCATGCAGATGCCCGCGCATCCGGTAGGCGCGGATCATCATGATGGCGCGGACCGAATCGCGCGCGGCCTGGTGGACCGCTTCGGCCGTCAGCGCTGCTCCTGCGGCAGCCGCCTTTTCCTGAAGCTTCCCGGTAACGTGCTTCTCGACCGTGCCCCAATCGCCGTCCAGCGCCGAAACCCATTCGCCATTGGCGCTGACCGGCCAACCCTTGCGCTGCCACGATGCGCCGCGGGCGGACTTGTCGACGTCCTCTTTCGCATCCTTCAGTTCGTTGAAGAATTGCCGCCAGCCCTCGCCGACCGAATCGGGGTCGTCCTTGTAGCGCGCATGCAGCTCTTCGATATAGGCGGCATTGCCGCCATAGAGGAATGACGTGCGTTCAAATTCGTCGTTCTGCGCTTCACGCGCCATGGCATGCAGCGGGCGCCAAGCCCGCCCTCCCTGGTTGGGGCCGCATTTGCGGCTTCAAGCATTTCCCCCGCACGGCAAACCGTGCGTCACGCGCATTGCGGCGCGGTTGACCCGCGCTCGCCGGTTCAACCCTTGAGCACTTCCAGCAGCGTCTCGCCGAGACGCGCGGGCGACGGAGACACCTTTATGCCGGCCGATTCCATCGCGTCGATCTTGTCTTCCGCCCCGCCCTTGCCGCCCGATATCACCGCGCCGGCATGGCCCATGGTGCGTCCCTTCGGGGCCGTGCGCCCGGCAATGAACCCGGCCATCGGTTTGCCGCGCCCGCGCTTTGCCTCGTCCTTGATGAACTGCGCCGCGTCTTCCTCCGCCGAACCGCCGATTTCGCCGATCATGATGATCGACTTCGTTTCGGGGTCAGCCAGGAACATCTCCAGCACGTCGATGAACTCGGTGCCCTTGACAGGATCGCCGCCGATGCCGACGGCCGTCGTCTGGCCGAGTCCGGCGTTCGAGGTCTGGAACACCGCCTCATAGGTCAGCGTTCCGGAGCGCGAGACCACCCCGACCGACCCTTTGCGGAAAATCGAGCCCGGCATGATGCCGATCTTGCATTCCTCAGGCGTCAGCACGCCCGGGCAATTGGGTCCGATCAGCCGCGAATTCGATTTGTCGAGCCTTGCCTTGACCCGAACCATGTCGAGCACCGGAATGCCTTCCGTGATGCAAACAATGAGCGGGATCTCCGCTTCGATCGCCTCGATGATCGCCTCTGCTGCGCCCGCTGGCGGCACGTAGATCACCGAAGCGTTTGCGCCGGTCTTCTCGCGCCCTTCGGCGACCGAGGCGAAGATCGGCAGCGTCGCAGAGGCGTCGATGCCGCTGGTCCAGCTTTCGCCGCCCTTCTTGGGGTGGATGCCGCCGACCATCTTCGTGCCGAAATAGGCCAGCGCCTGCTCGGTATGGAAAGTGCCGGTCTTGCCGGTCAGGCCCTGGACAAGAACCTTGGTGTCTTTGTTGACGAGAATGGACATGCGG
>JBGSJA010000232.1:0-3339 GCA_041742235.1 Salaquimonas sp.
GGCCGACGAGGCCGCCCTGGCCGATCTGCCCGAAGGCGAACGGCATGGCTCGGAGATGGATGCCCGCCAGGTGTTCGACCGGCTTGCCGGCACATGGACCTATTGGGGCTGGAAGGGCGGCTATTTCGGCAGCGAGGCCGACGCGCGCACCTTCTTCGACGAACTGCGTTATTCCCTTGCCCGCCAGATGGTGGCGCCCAATTCGCCGCAATGGTTCAACACCGGCCTGCACTGGGCCTATGGCATCGATGGTCCGGCGCAGGGCCACTATTACGTCGACTTCGAAACCGGAAAGCTCGTCCGCTCCAAGTCGGCCTATGAGCATCCGCAGCCGCATGCCTGCTTCATCCAGTCTGTCGAGGACGACCTCGTCAACGAGGGCGGCATCATGGACCTTTGGGTGCGCGAGGCGCGCCTGTTCAAATACGGCTCCGGCACGGGGTCCAACTTCTCGCGGTTGCGCGGCGAAGGCGAGAAGCTTTCGGGCGGCGGCCGCTCATCGGGATTGATGAGCTTCCTCAAGATCGGCGACCGTGCCGCGGGCGCGATCAAGTCGGGTGGCACCACGCGCCGCGCCGCCAAGATGGTGGTGGTCGACGCAGACCATCCGGATATCGAATCCTACATCGACTGGAAGGTGCGCGAGGAACAGAAGGTCGCCGCGCTCGTCACCGGTTCGAAGGCGCTCAACAAGCACCTCAAGGCAATCATGAAGGCCTGCGTCAATTGCGAAGGCACGGGCGATGATTGCTTCGATCCCAAGCTTAATCCGGCGCTCAAGCGCGAGATCCTCGCGGCAAAGAAGGTGGCAATCCCGGAAAACTACGTGAAGCGCGTGATCCAGCTTGCGCGGCAGGGCTACCGCGACATCGACGTGCCCGTATTCGACACCGATTGGGATTCGGAAGCCTATCTCACCGTCTCGGGCCAGAACTCGAACAACTCGGTCTCGGTGAAGGACGATTTCCTGCGCGCCGTGGAACAGGACGGCGACTGGAACCTGACCGCCCGCCGCGACGGCAGGGTGATGAAGACGATGAAGGCCCGCGACTTGTGGGAGAAGATCGGCAATGCCGCCTGGGCTTCCGCCGATCCGGGGCTGCATTTCAACACGACGATGAACGACTGGCACACCTGCCCGGAGGCGGGGCCGATCAACGCATCCAATCCGTGCTCGGAATACATGTTCCTCGACGACACGGCCTGCAACCTCGCCTCGCTGAACCTGCTTGCCTTCCGCAACGTGGAGAAGGCAAATGCGGCCGACCAGCTCGCCTTCGATGTCGACAGCTACGAGCATGCCTGCCGGCTGTGGATGATCGTGCTCGAAATCTCCGTGCTGATGGCGCAGTTCCCCTCGAAGCAGATCGCCAAGCTGTCGTACGAATACCGCACCACCGGCCTTGGCTATGCCAATATCGGCGGGCTGCTGATGTCGTCCGGCATCGCCTATGACAGCGACGAGGCCCGGGCGATCTGCGGCGCGTTGACCGCGATCATGACGGGCGTTTGCTATTCTACCTCGGCCGAGATGGCGGGCGAGCTCGGCGCCTTCCCCGACTACAAGCGCAATGCCCGCCACATGCTGCGCGTGATGCGCAACCATGCCCGCGCCGCGGGCGGCGAATCATCGGGCTATGAAGGCCTCAACGTTTCGCCGGTGCCGCTCGACCATGCCAACTGCCCGGACAAGCGCCTCGTCGAGCGCGCCATCGCCGCGTGGAATTCTGCCGTAAGCCTTGGCGAGAAGAACGGCTACCGCAACGCCCAGGCAACCGTCATCGCGCCGACCGGCACGATCGGCCTTGTCATGGACTGCGACACGACCGGCATCGAGCCCGACTTCGCGCTGGTCAAGTTCAAGAAGCTGGCCGGCGGCGGCTACTTCAAGATCATCAACAACGCCGTGCCCGAAGCCCTGCGGGTGCTTGGCTACACGCCAGCGCAGATCGGCGAGATCGAGGTCTATGCCGTCGGCCATGGCAACATGAACCAGGCGCCGGGGATCAACCCCTCCTCGCTCAAGGCGCGCGGCTTCACCGATGAAAAACTGGCCGAGGTGAACACGGCGATGAAGGCGGCCTTCGACATCAAGTTCGTCTTCAACAAGTGGACGCTGGGCGAGGAGTTCTGCAAGAATTCCCTCGGCCTCACCGACGAGCAGCTCAACGACCCGGCCTTCGAGATGCTGCCCGCGCTGGGGTATTCGAAGAAGGACATCGAGGCGGCGAACATCCATGTCTGCGGGGCGATGACGCTGGAAGGCGCGCCGCACCTGAAGAAAGAGCACTATCCGGTGTTCGACTGCGCCAATCCTTGCGGACGCATCGGCAAGCGTTCGCTGTCGGTCGAAAGCCACATCCGCATGATGGCGGCGGCGCAGCCCTTCATCTCCGGCGCAATTTCCAAGACAATCAACATGCCGAACGAGGCGACGGTCGAGGATTGCATGAACGCCTACATGCTTTCCTGGAAGCTGGCGCTCAAGGCCAACGCGCTCTACCGCGACGGCTCCAAGCTGTCGCAGCCGCTCAATGCTTCGCTCGTAGAGGACGAGGACGAAGAGGGCATGGAGGAATTGCTGGAAGCGCCGATGGCGGCGCGCGCCACGATCGTGACCGAGCGCATTGTCGAGCGGATCATCGAAAAGGCGGTGCGCGAACAGGAAAAGCTGCCGACCCGGCGCAAGGGCTACACCCAGAAGGCCAAGATCGGCGGCCACACCATCTTCCTGCGCACCGGCGAATATGACGACGGGCGCCTGGGCGAAATCTTCCTCGACATGAACAAGGAAGGCTCCTCGCTGCGCGCCTTCATCAACAACTTCGCCATCTCCGTCTCGCTCGGCCTGCAATATGGCGTGCCGCTGGAGGAATATGTCGAGGCCTTCACCTTCACCAAGTTCGAGCCTGCCGGCATGGTGATGGGCAATGACGCGATCAAGAACGCGACGTCGATCCTCGACTATGTGTTCCGCGAGCTGGCCGTCTCCTATCTGGGGCGGCACGACCTGGCGCATGTCGACCAGTCGGACTTCGCCACCACCACGCTCGGCAAGGGTGTCGAGGAAGGCAAGACGCCGGTTTCGGCCGGCCTCACCCGCGGCCACAAGCTGTCGGTCGTGCGCGCCGGCACGGCCGAGCCGAAAGGCCATGGCGGCGGCGGTGCCGCAAATGTACTGCCGCTCGTGACCGGTATGCGCACCAGCACGGTTACCGCCGCAGTGGCGGTCGTCGCCGACAGTGCCGAGCCTTCCGCTTTCCGCCGCGATTTCACGCAGGAGCCGGAGCAGCTAGAGCGCGAGGTGACGGTGACGGTGGAGACGGTCGAGCTGCCGGC
>JBGSJA010000233.1:0-11171 GCA_041742235.1 Salaquimonas sp.
GAGGCGGGTGTCGAACTGCACCGTCTTCGGTGCGCCGCGTTCCGTCGCCCGCCAGGTCTTCACCTGCACGAAGCGGACCGTGCCCGACCGCTTGTCGACCACCAGCAGGTCGATCCCGTCGTCATCGGCAATCGGCCGGTAGACCGAGAGCCTTCCGCCTGAAACCAGCATCAGCTGGGCCGAGACCATGGCCTCGGTGATGGCGCCGATCTGCGTGGTGGAGGCTCGGGCGACGGTAGGATCGATGTTTTCCATGCGCGCAGCAATGCTTCGGGTCGGCAGCAAGTCAAGCACAAATGAGACTCATAGGCTGTAGTCCCAAAGGATGCGGCCGCGCTTGCTGTTTCCATGGACATCCGGCGGGTCGTGGGCAGCAATCTGAAACGGCTGAGACAGGCGCGCGGCCTGTCGCAGGAAGCACTCGCCTTCGAGTGCGGCGTGCACCGGACCTATGTCAGCGGTGTCGAACGCGGCGTGCGCAATCCCACCGTCACCGTGCTGAAGCGGATTGCCGATGCGCTGAAGGTTTCTCCGTCAGCTCTGCTGGAAGGCGCATAGGTTCTGAAATCCCGGCTTCCAGCGCGGGCAATGTGATGTGCACGCGCTCATGCTGCAGCGCTTTCGCTGCTAACCTGATGGAAACGTGTTCCTGTCAGGCTCGGTCCATGGCGATTGCCGTCAGGATTGAGGAGCCGGAACTTGGGTACATCAATCGGCGCTAAGTGCTCGAGCTGCGCGTATGACGCGGGCACCATCCTCATTGGCTACGGAATGACGCGGGGCCGTCTCGCCTGGCCGGTTCTGTGCAGTCAATGCCACAGGATCACAACGGCAAATCACGAAGCCACGCCGCTGCGCTGTGAGGTCTGTGCCAGCACATCGGTGACGTCGGTCACGGTCAAGCCGGTCTGGAGCGGCAGCGGCGAGGTGATCAAACAGGCCAGACTTGAGTCCGGCCTGTACATTACGAATGGCCCTTATCTTTGCCCGGTGTGCGACAGGCTGGAGCTGCGGTTCGGAGAGCCGGAAATACAGGTAATGTGGGACTGAGTGGAGAAGCCAATGTTGCAGACCATCAAGACCAGCACCTGGTCAGAACTCGTGAAGGCAAATGCGGAAGCGGTCGACGCCGGTTGGGCTGAACGGGGTGTCTTTGCGACCGGCATTGGCGACAGATACAAGGCTGGCGGAATTCTCTATGTCGGCAAGAGTGCAGGTCCGCTGGGGACGAACGTGGCTTCCGGACTCGTGCTCCATGAAAACATCGCGGCCTCTACGCGCTGGATGCTCGAGAAACGCAATCTCTCCGCATTCTGGCAGATGATAGACCGGCTGGACCCGACGCGCCGAAACATCGCCTGGACGAACATCTGCAAGATGGACGAAAAGGGCGGCAAACGACCGCCGGTACGCTATTGGCCGGAACTGGCCGCTGTCCATATCGAAGCGCTCAATGACGAGATTGCAGCACTGAAGCCGGCGATGATCCTCATGGCCACGTCCGGATTCGGCGCACATGACGTACGCGGGCTGATCGCCGATCTGGGATTCAAGCAACAGGTTCTCGATTTCAACGATGGAAGAACTCGGCTGTACAGGACGTCAGACGGGCGCGCCTGCATCGAGACACGGCACCCGCAGGGTTGGCCGAACTTTGAGAGGGATCGGGTAATCGAACTCGTTCGGCGGGAAATGCGCCTGCAGACCGCGTAAACATCACGTCATTTCTTGAGCGAGTGCACGTCGGGCCTTGTCGCGTTCAGACCCGGGCCGGCCGGTTTGACAAGCGCAACTTTGCAGATAGGAGAATTTCAAAAATGCCAGTGCTCCCACTGCACGAGGATGAAAGATGGGCTCTGGTTCACGGCATCATGCATTTTCCGCAAGACACGGAGGTCGAACGGGTAAAAGCCGGCGCAATAGCATCGAAGATTTTGGCCGGAGCATCCAAAGTTGCCGGCGAGCACTCGCGGACTTTCTCTCCTGATCTAAATCGGAGAATAGTCAGGCTTGATGGTGGAACAGTAATTCCAACGAAGGAGCTCCGCCAGCGCGAGAAGGATGGCGAAATCATTGGCGAGCTGGTGAGGAACTACTTCGCCTTGGCAAGGCAGCGGCGGGAGGTTGCCTCTTGGGAGCACGCAAATCAAGCCTTGCAAATCACTAGGAATGCATCGTCAAGATCCAGCTACATGGCAGCCAAGGCGCGACTACTTCCCGCGGCACACCTGTGGGGTGCCTGGGTTCTGCGAGGAATGCGCCTGAAGCCTCAGCCCGATATTGGCTATGACATGGACGCCGATTTCGAGACATTCATTCAAGAGGCAGAGGCGCTGCTGGACTGGGGCGTTAAGTGGCTGCAATCGCGCAACACCGCCGAGCCGCCATTCCCCGCAGAAATCATGTGGCGTGCGCCGGAAGGCTGGTCCCGCTCAATCCCCTGGCGGGTCGGCTGGCCAACCATCTGGGATACACTGGAATACGACCTACCGAAGGAATTGCTGGACCAACTGTTGCCGAGCGGTCGCCCGAAGAAGTCATCGCGTTAAACCTGTCCAAGTTTCTCTGGACAAATTTTCAGATGTGAATGGTTCGCGCATCTCCTTGTGGTTCACACACAAAGGAGAATGCAGATGAACAACATGCTACGCGACCTCAGGGTCGAGAACCGTCCCATCGGCGAGCTTGCCGGCTATGCCCGCAATGCCCGCAGGCACTCGAAGAAGCAGATCGGGCAGATCGCCGAATCGATGCGCCAGTTCGGATGGACCTGCCCGCTGCTCGTCGACGGCAACGGCGTGCTCATCACCGGCCACGGCCGCCTCGAGGCGGCCAAGCTGCTCGGCTTTCCCAGCGTTCCCGTCATCCGGATCGATGATCTCGACGAGGCGCAGGTGAAGGCCTATCGCCTCGCCGACAACAAGCTCGCCGCAAATTCCAGCTGGGACGAGGAGCTGCTAAAGCTCGAGTTCGAGGGGCTGATCAAGCTCGACACCAGTTTCGAACTGACGGCGACCGGCTTCGAGATGGGCGAGATCGACCTGGTGCTTGGCGAAGGCGGGAATGACAAGCCGGACGAGGCCGATCCCGTCGCCGCCGATGCCGATGGTCCGCGCATCAGCCGCATCGGCGACCTTTGGCTGCTGGGCAGGCACAGGCTGCTGTGCGGAAGTGCATTGGACAAGCTTTGTCTGGAGCGGCTGATGGATGGAGAGACGGCCGAGCTCGGATTGTCGGATCCGCCCTACAACGTCCGCATCGAGGGCAATGTCTCGGGGCTCGGCCGCACCAAGCATGGCGAGTTCGCCATGGCATCGGGCGAGATGGGGGAAGCAGAGTTCGTGCGCTTTCTCGAGACCGCCTTCGAGATGATGGCCGCGCACAGCGGCAACGGCTCGATCCACTTCATCTTCATGGACTGGCGTCACGTTGCCGAGGTCACGCATGCGGGCATCGCCGCGTTCGGCGAACTCAAGAACATCTGCGTCTGGGACAAGATGAAGGGCGGCATGGGTTCGCTCTACCGCTCGGCGCACGAACTGGTGTTCGTCTTCAAGAACGGCGATGCGCCGCATGTCAACAATGTCGCGCTCGGCGCCTTCGGGCGCAATCGCACCAATGTGTGGCGCCATGCCGGCGTCGCCAGCTTCGGCAAGGGCCGCCAGAAGGCGCTGGCGATGCATCCGACGGTCAAGCCGGTCGCCATCATCGCCGATGCCATTCTCGACTGTTCGAACCGCGGCGGCATCGTGCTTGATCCCTTCTGTGGCTCGGGAACGATCCTGATCGCGGCAGAGCGCACCGGCCGGCGCGCGCGGGCGATCGAGCTCGACCCGAAGTATGTCGATGTGGCGCTGAGGCGCTTCAGGCGGGTCAGCGGCATCGAGCCGGTGCATGCCGAGAGCGGCAGGACGCTGCGCGAGCTCGAGACCGACATCGACTTCGTCTTCGAGCGGGCGATGGCCTAGGCGGTAATACGGTTTGGGTGCTTGCTGCCGCACGGCATCCAACCCTGTCCAGCTTCGCCAGGACACATTTTGCGACCGCCGGCTCCGTGATAATTTGCGGCCGCAGACAGTCAGACAGTCAACCGCCGGCCCCCTCGCCTGCCCTTGCGGCGCGCGTGTCGGCTCAACGCGTCTTGATTGGAGATCACAATGACGGACTACACGATTGGTCGCGCGCGGCCGCCGAGCCATACACGCTTTGAAAAGGGCGTGTCCGGCAACCCCAAGGGCCGCCCGCGCGGCTCGAGGAACCATCGCAACGTGCTGAAGAAGGAGCTCGAAGCGAAGGTAACGGTCACCGAAAACGGCAAGAGGTACAAGGTGACGAAATTGGAAATGATGGTGAAGCAGCAGAGCGTGAAAGCCCTGAAGGGTGACCTGAAGGCTTTGGAATGGCTCTTCAAGGATGCAATTCGTTTCGGCCTTCTCGATCCGGTCGGGGAACCGCATGACGTTTCCGGGCGCGATGGGGAAATTCTAAACGCCTACTCCGGCATACTGGATGACGGCTCGATCTCGGGCGACTGACGACAAAGCGAGATATGTGTTGAACCGCGCCTTTACTGAGACCGAACTGACAAATGCGCTGTTGCGCCAGCACTTCGCGACCTTTGTCGCGAAGTGCTTCACCACGGTGGCGCCGGGCAAGCAGTACATGCCGGGCTGGCACATCCTCGCCATCGCCCATCAGCTGGAGCGGGTGCTTTCCGGCGAGACGAAACGTCTGCTGATCACCATGCCGCCGCGCTCGCTCAAGTCGATCTGCGCCTCGGTCGCATTCCCCGCCTTCGTGCTTGGCCATGACAGCTCGCGAAAGATCGTCTGCGTCTCCTACGCCAACGACCTTGCCGCCCAGCACGCCCGCGACTGCAAGGCGGTGATGAATGCCGACTGGTACCGCGCGCTGTTTCCGGGAACGCGCATCAGCGAGGCCCGCAGCATGACCACCGACTTCGAAACGACGGGACGCGGCGCAAGGATCACCACCACGGTCGGCGGCACGCTTACCGGCCGCGGCGGCTCGCTGATCATCATCGATGATCCGCAGAAGCCTTCTGACGCCATGTCCGAGGCCGGTCGCAAGTCGACGCTCGACTGGTATCGCAACACGCTGCTGTCGCGCCTTGACGACAAGCGCAATGACGCCATTGTCTGCGTCATGCAGCGTCTGCACGTCGATGACCTTGCCGCATCCATGATCAGCAGCGGCCAATGGGTGCATCTCGACCTGCCCGCAATTGCGCAAGAGGACAGGATCGTCGAGCTCGGGGTCCAATACCAGGCCGGCAGCCGCGAATTTTTGCGAAAGCACTGGAAGGCCGGCGAACTGCTGCACCCGCAATTCCTGACGGACGAGGTCCTCGACGAACACAGGAAGGAGATCGGCTCCTTCAACTTTTCCGCCCAGTACCTGCAGAGCCCGTTGCCCGAACAGGGGAACATGGTCAAGCGCGAATGGTTCAAGAACTACTTCGAACAACCCTCCCCCGAACCGCACGGCCGCATCATCCAGAGCTGGGATTTCGCCGTCAGCGAAGGCAGCGCCAACGACTTCTCCGTCTGCCTGACGGCGCATGTGGCGAACAAGCAGGTCCACATCCTCGATGTGTTCCGCAAGCGCATCGATTATCCTTCGCAGCGAAAGGCGTTCATCGAACAGGCGCGCAAGCATCGGGCCAATGTCTGCCTCGTCGAAAACTCCGCCAATGGCAGTCCGCTGATGGCTGATTTGCGCAGCCTCAATCTGCCGGATGTTCCAAGCCCGATCGCGATGAAGCCAAGAGGATCGAAGTCGGAACGCATGTCGGTCGAATCCCACCGCATCGAGGCCGGCGACGTGCTGTTGCCGGCAAATGCTGAGTGGCTCGACGATTTCATGGCCGAGCTGTGCGCATTCCCGCATGCCCGCCATGACGATCAGGCTGATGCGCTGTCGCAGCTGCTCAACTGGATGACGAAACGCCCGGACGAGGTTCCGTACAATTTTGCCGGGCCGATCCCGATGCGGGGCATATGAAGAAAGTATTCATGTGGAAAAACGCACACTTGCACCGGCACAGAAGCGACGCGGTTCATCGTACTGGCGAAGTGTACCATTTTCGCGCTGTCGCGCAGCCGCTATCAAAGATCGACCATCGACCGGGTGTGGCTTAAGACTTCGTGCCCTTCGGTCCAAGAAGCACATCGCCGAAGAGCGGCTGCAGGCGCTTACGCTCGGCCGAAGTTTCCTTGAAAGAGATTGTGTAGTAGCCGATCTGATGGAAGTAGGTGATGCGCGCGCGCACATCGCTTTCGTCCGCTGAATATCCCATCTCCAGAAACGACTTGCGTAGCAAAGACATGCGCAGGTCGTCCATGCGCGACATCTCGATTGCCAACTTGCGCGAGGATCGCGACCAGTCACGGACGGCGAGGTCAAGCGAGGGGCTGAACGGGTTCTCGTCGACCCAGGCATGCACCACTGTGGCGAAAAGTTCCACGGCGTTCAGGTCAGACCGCGCCGCCAGCATCTCGAACGGTTGACAGTTTCGGATGCGCCAGTTGGCCATAAGCGCGTCGTGAAGGTCCTTTAGACCGGTAAAGTGGAAATAGAAGCTCCCGCGCGTGACCTTCAGCTTTCCTGCAAGCGCATCGATCTTCACTGCCGATATGCCTCGCTGCTCAAGCACCTTGGTTGCCGCGACCACCCAGGAATCGCGGCTCAGATTGATCCTGCGCGGCGCTGCAGCTACGTCTAGCGCTTCTGTTCTTGCCATTGCGTTCCCCCGGCCGGCCGACTGCTTCAGGGCCTCGTGCCGCGTCGTTGAGGTTGCAGATACCGCAATTTTGGCGCTCAAGGCAACGATCCGATACAACGCAGCATCAGCTCGAAGAATGGCTTGGGCTCGATGCGGCGCAGCACCTTGCAGTTTCGACGTTTGCCTGTGACGTGCCACCAATCGACCAGAGTCATTCCGATCGTTTCGGGCGAGGATATCTCGATCGTCACATTGCATTGGCGCTGCTCGTAGATTTCCGGCGCCAGGAGATAGCCGGTAACGCAGGCATCATGGATCGGACGCGCCGGCGTCGGGAACTTGTGGTCGCCATACTTGCGATAGAAGTCAGCGAGGTTCGCTGCCTCGATCGCCGGCCGCCTTCCGGTGGCGCGCAACTCGTTCAACCAGTCGGGCGTCATTGGTGCAGTATAGGTGCAGTCGATCGGGGCCATTGTGACCGGCACGCCGGACTCAAACACTTTGTGGGCCGCATGCGGGTCTACGAAGATATTGTACTCGGCAGCCGGGGTGGCGTTGCCACCTTCAAAGAAGCCGCCGCCCATCAGCACCACCTCGCAGATGCGGGGGACGATGCGCGGCTCCATGGTCATGGCCATTGCGAGGTTGGTCATCGGTCCAAGCGTGCAGATCGTGAGTTCGCCCTCCGGAGCGTCCATGACAGCGCGCACCAAATAGTTGACGGCATGTTCTTCTTGGAGCGGCGTCACCGGTTCGGGCAAGTCTGCCCCGTCCAGCCCGGTTTCGCCATGGACATACTCGGCAGTTTTGAGCGGGCGCACCATTGGCCCCGGGCATCCCGCAAAGACCGGTATATCGGTACGCCCCGCAAGCTCGACGACCTTGAGCGCGTTGCGCGAGGTATGGTGCAAGGGAGCATTACCGCCCACAGTCGTGATCGCGATCACTTCTAGCGCTTCAGGAGCACCGAGCGCGAACAGGATCGCAAAGGCATCGTCCTGTCCCGGGTCGGTGTCGATGATGATCCTGCGCGGCATGGAGCGATTGACCTTGGTGGGAGGGAGCGGGTCGCCATTGACCCGGCGACGCGGGTGAGCATACAGTACCGTATCTTATGTTCAAGCAGGTGGCGACATGCACACCCCAAGCCGCGGTGACTTTTCGGAAATCCCAGTTCTGGACGTATCACAGCTTTTTTCCGGCGATGCGGAGGCTGCCGCGAAAGTGGCCGAGACGCTGCGCGGCTATCTGGAGCAGATCGGTTTTCTATACGTCGCGGGGCACAATGTTCCAGATGCGAACGTTCAAGGCGTACGCGAAATGGCCAGGCGCTTCTTTGCCTTGCCCGAAGCAGACAAGCTGGCTCTGAGCATTGACAAGAACTTCCGAGGCTTTCTGCCGATGGCAAGTTCCACCATCGTCACCTCATCCGTGGCCAAGGTCAGCAAGCCCAATCAAAGCGAATCCCTTATGCTCATGCACGAGGTCGCCGCCGATGATCCCGACGCGCTGGCCGGAAAGCCACTGCAGGGACCAAACCAGTGGCCAAGCGAGGTACTGGTGCCGGGCTTCCGCGCGGCCGCGGAGGCCTATGTCGCCCAGATGACGACGCTCGCGCGCAGAATGGTATCCGCCATCTCGACCTCGCTTGGGATGAAAGCGGACGCACTTGACGGATATTTCGAGAAGCCGACTACATTCCTGCGCCTGCTGCACTATCCCACGCAGCGCGAAGAGGAAGGACTATTTGGCTCCGCGCCGCACACAGACTACGGTTTCATCACCCTCCTGGCGCAGGATGATGTCGGCGGTCTCGAAGTCAAGAACAAGGCCGGCGACTGGGTCGCTGCGCCACCGATACCGGGAACCTTTGTGATGAATGTAGGCGACATACTTGCACGGTGGTCCAACGATCGCTTCGTTTCGACTCCGCACCGGGTGATCAACCGATCGGGCAAGGAGCGCTATTCCCAGCCCTTCTTTTTCGATCCGTCAATGGACCACACGATCTCGGTTCTTCCAACCTGCATCCCGGAAGGCACCGCGCCGAAATACGAGCCGATCGTTTACCGAGACTATCTCATGGAGCGGATCGACAAGAACTATCACTACCGCAAGGGACTTGCAGCCCAGCCGGCTGGTACATGAGGCCATGAATACAGCGCGCGGAGAAGGCTAGAGTGGGACCACCGGTCGATCCAGTGTCGGCCTCTGCGCACCCGCCGCCTTCGTCGGACGTTGTCATTGTCGGAGGCGGGATCATCGGCCTGATGACCGCGCTATGGCTAGCACGCCGGGGCGTAGCTGCCGTTGTGATCGAGAAGGGCAGTATTTGCGCGGAACAGTCGAGCCGCAACTGGGGCTGGGTCCGGCGTATGGGCCGAGATCCGCGTGAACTGCCGCTGATTGTTGAGGCGCTGCGCCAGTGGGACGAGCTGTCCGCGACCGTAGGACGCGACGTCGGCTTCCGTCGGTCCGGCATCCTGTATCTCTGCAAGAGCGAGACCGAAGTGGTGCGCCAAGAGGACTGGCTTCGCCGAGCTGGTGACCATGCATTCGATACGCGCATCGTGCGAGGCGCTGAACTTGCTTCTCTGCTGCCAGGCGCCTGCCGAGTATTTCCGGCTGGTCTTTATACCGCAAGCGATGGTCGCGCCGAGCCTCAAAAAGCATCTTCAGCGATTGCAGCTGCTGCACAGGCACATGGTGCAACCCTCGTAGACAATTGCGCGGTGCGCATGATCGAGACGGCGCAAGGCCGAGTCAGCGGCGTAGTGACCGAGAAGGGACGCATCGCCTGTTCGGCGGTCGTTGTAGCGGCAGGCTTTTGGTCGAGCCTGCTGTTGCGCGCACTCGGTTTGCGCCTGCCACAACTGGGCCTGCGCTCCTCCGTGATGCGAACCGCACCGGTAGAAGGTGGTCCGCAGGTTGCGGCCTGGGGACCCGATTTTGCCTATCGCAAACGTCTTGACGGAGGTTACACGATTGCGCAGGGCAGCCAGAGCCGCCATGACCTGGTGGCCGACAGCTTCCGCTATCTCGCCGATTTCCTACCGGTCCTGCGCATCGAGTGGCGCTCGATCGAGCTTCACGCCGGTTCCGCCTTTCTGGCGAGCCTGCGCCCGGGAGCCGAGGTCTTCGAAGCGAACCGAATTCTCGATCCGCAGCCATCCCTGCCATTGCTCGAGCGGGCTCATGCCGCGTTGAACCAGGTTTTTCCAGTCTTCAAGGATGTTCCAATCGTCCAGCATTGGGCCGGAATGATCGACGCGACGCCTGATGCCATTCCCGTTATCTCAACTGTGAAGTCGCTGCATGGCCTTGTTGTCGCTACCGGCTTTTCCGGCCACGGCTTCGGCATCGCCCCTGGTGCTGGTCGGCTTGCCGCGCAATTGGTGATGGGCGACCAACCGTGCGTCGACCCGGCACCGTTCCGATACGAGCGCTTCATCGACGGGACGCGCCACCATCCGACGACGGGGGTTTAGGGCTATGCGCCTCGACCCGCCGACCGATTTCCGCAATCCGGCCCCGCAGGGGTTTCGCGCGCGCTGGTCCCGCGCCGATCAGGGTCGCGGCACACTGACCGCAGCAGAGCGGGAAAATGAAGCAGCCCCGCGCCGCCACATTGCACATCAACCATGCTTCAAAGGAGGCAATCCATGAATGTATTTGGTCGGATTCTGACGGGCATATCGCTCGTTGTGCTCGGCACCACCACGAGCTGGGGACAGGAAATACCCAAATCTCCGGAGGTCGCTGAAACAGGAAAGCTATCCATTGCCAACACAATCGACTATGCGCCGTTTGAGTATCTCGACGCCGATGGCAAGCCCACCGGCATCATCATCGAAATGGCAGGCGCGGTCGCCAATCTCGTCGGCGCCGAACTCGATGTCCAGCGCACGCCCTTCCCCTCGATGATTCCGGGCCTTGCGGCCGGAAGGTTCAAGATCGCCTGGGAGACCTTCTCGGCCAATCCAGACCGGCTGAAGGAGGTCGACTTTGTAATGTTCCTGAAAGCCGGCATTGCCGCTTCGACATCGCCCGACAAGAAAGCCAGCTTCACGGGCGATACCCCGCTTTGCGGCAAGCGCGTCGGTGTTTCTGCTGGCAGTGCGTCGGATTTCCTCGTCGACAAGCTGAACGAGCAGTGCGCGTCTGCCGGTCAGCCGGCAATCGAGAAGTCGGTTTTCAACACGTCGCAGGACATCGTGCAGGCGGTCCTGTCTGACCGCATCGATGCCCGCATCGACGATGCAACCGCCTCGAGTTATTTCGAGACGACGAGCAAAGGCCAGTTGGTGGTACTGCCGCAGCTCTATGACGTGGCGCCTCTCGGGCTGGCGATTGCCAAGGGCGACACTGCCACCGCCGAAATGATGAGAGCGGCACTTGCCGAACTCTTCCGCAACGGCGCCTACCA
>JBGSJA010000234.1:0-8452 GCA_041742235.1 Salaquimonas sp.
CGGCGGCGGGGCAACGCCCCTCGCCAGCGGCCTGATGAAAACGCTGCAGCTTGCATGCGGCGTGCGGCGCAAGGGGCATTCGCCTCTCGCCGTCATCCTGACCGATGGAAGCGGCAATATCGCGCTTGACGGCAACCGGGACCGGGAGGCGGCGGCACGCGATACGGAGGCCGTCGCACGGCAGTTCGCGATGCTGGAAATGCCTGCGATCGTGATCGACATTTCCCGGCGCGAGCGCGAAACTTCGCGCCGGCTGGCGGACATGATGCATGCCGACTACTGCCGCCTGCCCCGCGCCGACGCAGCGGCCGTCAGCGGCATCGTAGCCGGCTATTTGCGGACGGCAGGCTGACCGCCGTGTTTTCAGCCTCGCGCGATCTTGATTGGGAAACAGACGGCGCAAGCTGGCCGAACCGCGAAGCCAGCCGTTTGTTGACCATCGGTACGGTTCGCTGGCACGTGCAGGTTCTGGGTCCGGCAGGCGCGCCGGTCATCCTGCTGCTGCACGGCACCGGGGCATCGTCGCATTCCTGGCGAGACCTGCTGTCCATCCTGTCGAAGGAGTTCCGGGTGATCGCGCCCGACCTTCCGGGCCATGCCTTCACGCGCGCCTCCGGCTCCGACCTTTCGCTCGAAGGCATGGCCCGCGCCACGGCACGCCTGCTCGAATCCCTTCAGGCCCGCCCGGCCATCGCCGTCGGCCATTCCGCGGCCACCGCGATCCTGATGCAGATGGCGCTGGACGGCACTATTGCGCCGATACGCATCATCGGTCTCAACAGCGCCCTGAAACCGATCGAGGGCGATGCGATCTTCTCGCCGCTGGCCAAGCTTCTATTCCTCAACCCGTTCGTTCCGCGTGCCTTTTCATCTTGGGCGAGAATGAGCGGAACTGCGGAGCGGTTGCTGGCGCGTACGGGTTCGCAGATCGACCAGCGCGGACGGGAGATTTACAACCTGCTGCTCTCAAGTCCTGCGCACGTGGCCGGCGCGCTGGGGATGATGGCGAACTGGGACCTTGCGTCGCTGCGCAGGCGGATGAGGCAGATGCCCTGCCCCGTCACGCTCATCGCGGCCGAGGATGATGCCATGGTGCCCGCCTCCGTGGCGCGCGAGGCCTGCCCGCTTCTGCCGGATTGCGAACTTGTCATCTTGCCGAAGGGCGGCCACCTGCTGCACGAGGCCGATCCGCAGCTTGCCGCCCGGTTGATCCTTGAGCGCGCCAGCCCCGTATACCGAACGCAAACGGAGTGACGCAGCAACCATGACGGCGCAATTCCCCACTCCCCGCCCGGGCAACGCCAACGCCCCGCATGCCATCGTCATCGGCGCCGGGCTCGGTGGACTGGCGGCCGCCGCTCGGATGGCGGCGAAGGGCTACCGCGTCACGGTGATCGAAAAGCTCGATGGTCCGGGCGGGCGCGCCTACACTTTCCGGCAGGACGGCTTTACCTTCGATGCCGGGCCGACCATCGTGACCGCGCCATACCTTTTCGACGAGTTGTGGCAGGCCTGCGGCGCCAGGCTCGCCGATGATGTGGAAATCCGGCCGAGCGAGCCGTTCTACAAGATCCGCTTCGACGACGGATCCGTCTTCAGCTACAGCGGCGACCCGGAACGGATGCGCGCCGAAGTGGCGCGGTTCAACCCGGACGATGTCGATGGCTACAATCGCTTCATGAAACGCAGTGGCGAGATCTACAAGGTCGCGTTCGAGGAACTCGCCGACAAGCCGTTTCATTCGCTGCTGTTCACCGCGCGCGCCATGGCGGACCTCATTCGCCTCGGCGGCTACTGGCCGGTCTATTCGACGGTGAAGCGCTTCTTCAAGGACGAGAGGCTGCGGACGGTGTTCAGCTTCCATCCGCTCCTGATCGGCGGAAATCCTTTCGCCACGACGTCCTATTATTGCCTGATCGCGCATCTGGAGAGCAAGTTTGGCGTCCACTATGCGGTGGGCGGCACAGGCGCGCTGGTACGTGGCATTGCCCGGCTGGTCGAGCGCCAGGGCGGCGTCATCCGGTATGGCAGCGAGGTTGCCCGCATCGAGACAAAGGGCGGCAAGGCCAGCGGCGTCACCCTTGCCGGCGGCGAACGCATCGCCGCGGACCTCGTCATTTCCAATGCAGACCCGGCCTGGACCTATGGCAAGCTGCTCGCGCATCACCCGCGCAAGCGTTGGACCGACGGCAAGATCGCGCGCGGGGCTTATTCGATGAGCCTGTTCGTGTGGTATTTCGGCACGAACCGGAAATACGATGACGTCTACCACCACACCATGGTGCTGGGGCCGCGCTATCGCGGGTTGCTCGACGACATTTTCAAGAAGCACAGGCTGTCGCAAGATTTTTCGCTCTACCTGCACCGGCCGACAGCGAGCGATCCGTCGCTGGCACCGGAAGGGTGCGACGCCTTCTATGTGCTGAGCCCGGTCCCGCACCTTGCCAGCGGCACGGACTGGACCATCGAGGCCGAACGCTACCGCAAGGCGATCGAAAAGCGGCTCGAGGAAACGCTGCTGCCGGGCCTTTCGAACCACATTGTCACGCAGCGGCTGATCACGCCGATAGACTTCCGCGACCGGCTGCTTTCGCACCAGGGTGCGGCTTTTGCGCTGGAACCCAAGCTGCTGCAAAGCGCGTGGTTCCGCCCCCACAATCTGAGCGAGGAAGTCGCGAATCTCTACCTCGTGGGCGCTGGAACCCATCCGGGCGCCGGCATGCCCGGCGTGCTGACATCGGCGAAGCTGGTGTCCGACCTGTTGCCGGCCGCCGCGGCTTTTGTGCGGGCCTGATCATTCACCCGGTAACGGTCGCGCTTGCGCCTGCCGCGTCACGGTACGTTGAAACCAGACGATCATCGCGATGCCGGTGACGAGCGGGATCGACCAGAACACGGGATTGAGCGCCAGTTGCGGTATCAGCCGCACCGCCCCGAAGGCGAAAAACGCCGTGTAGACCGAAATGCCCGTCCCGACGATCGCCTTGACGTGCTCGCGGATCCAGTCCGAGCGCGTCGGCCTTGGCTTCGCCATGAACCAGACATTCGTCGCCACCGTGGCGAAACCGACGAAGGAAATTCCGATCATGAGGAACTGGCCAATCCGCAAGCCCTGAAGCGCGCAGTTGAGCGCGGCGATCATTAGCAGCATCTGCAGCGCGACGTTTTGCCAGCTGCGGATTGTTTTCACGGAACGCCCGGGAGCTGCGCACAGCCAGCCATGCCAGGCAAGGTTCACCGTAAGGACGGCGAGGTAGAGCATCATCCAGCCGAAGATGCCGCGCACTGTTTCCGGGTCGGAGAATCCCTCGACCTGCAACAAATGCGGGTGCGTTTCCATGGGCGCGATCAGCGTAGTCGTCGCCATCAGGCCCGCTATCGCGCCCGTTGCCAGCATCAGCCGGGCGAAGATGCGGCCCCATTTGCGATGCGCCGGCCCGCCCTTGCGGCTGGCCACCGGTATCCAGAAAGCGATCGCGCCGCTCGCGCCTGTGACGATGTGGCAGGCAACCAGAAAGTGGAAGATGTCGAGGCTCGACAGGGTCATCGCTTTGTCCGATAGATGCGCCATTGAAGTGTTGGATTGACATGCAGCCTTCCGCCTATGTCCCGCCCCATCCAAGGCCGCTTTCGCCTTTCGCCGCGCTGGCGCGCACGATCTGGCAGGGCGGCGGCGACCTGCTCAGCCTGCTGCCGGCAGACGCCTACCGGTTGCCGGTGACGGATCTGGGCTATTCGCGGCGCTCGATCGTGCTTTTCAACGAGCCGGAACTGGTGCGGCAGATCCTGGCCGACCCAGACGGCATATTCCCCAAGAACGACCTCATGGTCGGCGCGCTCGAGCCACTGATCGGCAAATCGATCTTCGTGACCGACGGCGATGTTTGGCGGCGCCAGCGGGCGATGATCGAGCCCGCCTTTACCCATATGCGCATCGGACAGGCCTTTGCTTCGATGAAGGCGGCGGTGGACGGCCATGTCGAGCGCCTCGACCGCAAGGCGCGCGACGGCACGCCCTTTTCCATCGACAGGCTGATGAGCGAACTCACCGCCGACATCATTTGCCGGACGGTGTTTTCCGTTTCGCTCGACCAAGGCGCCTCGCGCGAATTGTTCGACGACTTCGCCGTGTTCGAAAAGGCGGTGGCGCAGGTCAATCTCTCGCAGCTCATCCTCAAGCCGGCATGGAGCAAGGTCAGGCAGCCGCCCGGTGTGCTTGCCGCCTGCCGGCGCATCCGCGAGCATATCGGCACGCTCACCGACACGCATCTGGGCGAAGGCGCGGGACGCTTCAACGACATCGCGAGCGCGGTGATCGCTGCGCGCGATCCGCAAACCGGGGCGGCGCTGACCCGCGCCGAACTTGTCGACCAGCTCGGCGTGTTCTTTCTTGCAGGGCATGAGACCACCGCCAGCGTCTTGATCTGGGTGTTCTTCATCCTCGCGAGCCGGCCAGAGGTGCTTGCCGCCATCCGCACCGAGGTAATGGCAGCCGCCGGAGACAGCGAGATCGAGTTCGATCATACCCGCAAGCTGCCATTCCTGCGGGCGGTATTCCGCGAGGCGCTGCGGCTCTATCCGCCGGTCACCTTCATTCCGCGCGTTGCGCTGGAAGACGCAAAGGTCGGTGCGCGTAAGCTCAAACGCGGCGCGATGATCATGATATCGCCCTGGACCATCCATCGCCACCAGGCGCTGTGGAAGGATCCGGACGTCTTCGATCCTGGCAGGTTTTCGCCGGAACACGAGACGGATATCCCCAAGGGCGCCTACATCCCGTTCGGCGCAGGCCCGCATACCTGCATCGGGTCCGCCTTCGCGCTGGCCGAAAGCACGCTCATCATCGCGCGGCTGGCGCGGCGGTTCGACTTCGCAGCTCTGGAGCAGGGATTGGTCCGGCCGGCGGCGCGGCTCACGACGCGCCCGGCTCGTGAGATCATGGCGACAGCGCGGCATGTGTCTCCCCTTCCCTGACAAGCATTGAGGTGGCCGGACCATCGTCGAACCAGGCGATGTCGCGCATCGCCGCTTCGCCCATCGACATTTGCCCGAGCATCGCCGGGCGCAGGATGTCCCACGACATTGGCGTCATCAGGAGGAAGGGCAGCGGATCGCGCGCCGACCAGACGACATCTCTTGCGGCAAACATTTCGCGCATCTGCGCCATGAACCTTCGCGGGCGCAGGAAATTCGAGTAGGCTTCCGTCAGTGTCGAATAGCCCTGCTGGAATTTCGTCCCGCTGCGCATTTGCACGTTCCCCGATCCGTCCGGGTCAAGCAGCGCGCGGGCAAGGCTATCCGGCTCCACGAAATGAATACCGCTGGTGAGGCGCGGATTGCATTCGATCGCCATGGCGCGGCCGTCCGCGTCCACGATGAAGTCAAATGAAATGAATCCGTTGTGGCGCGTTCTTGAGACGAATTCCCGCACCCATTCATCGACCGCGGCAAGTCCGTCGATACGGCGGAAGCACACGGCGACCGTTCCGGCGAACACGGTCCCCTCATAGGCCACGGTAACGCGTTCGCGTCCCTCATGGGCGAGCGTGAAGGTGCTGACATGCCGGCCGGGCACGAAGGCCTGGAAGATCGCACCAGTGGGCAGGCTCTCGCGCGGCGGAACCGGCCCCCGACGGTGGATAGCGACGCCCAAGCCCGAGCATGAGTTGCGCGGCTTCACCACAAAATCATCGTTGGCGCAGAACGTGGAAAGGTCCCGATCGCCCCATTCAAGGGTCTGCGGCGCGGTCAGCCCAAGCTCGCGGGCCAAACATGCGAAGGCCAGCTTGTCGTGCAATTGGCGTATCGTTTCGAGCGGCGCGGAGAGGATTCGCACGCCCGGCGGCAGCCGGTTCTCGAGGCGCAGGACATGCAGCTCCTCCTCCGAGACCGGGATGATTGCCGAAATTCCCTCTTCCTCGACCACCTTCAAAAGATCGCGGAGATAGCCTTCGGGGTCGGTATTGGGCGCGGTGACCTGCACCGACCGTGAAACCGCGCGCGACGGCTTGCAGACGTGCCGGGCGAACGGCTCGGCGATGACAACGCGGCAACCGGCAGCGGAGAGGCCGCGCGCCAGTTCCAGCGCCTTCGGCAGACGGCCAAGCGTCAACAAGACTGCAGGTTTCGAAATCATGGTGCCGGCATGTTCAAATCCGGATGGCTTGTTGTCAATTCAGATTGACGCCCGTTTCGTCCGGTTTATTGTACATCCTGGATATTTCCGGATGTCTCCACCGGAAAGGGGAGTCGATTGACTGCAACGCGTTTTGCCAAGGGGCTGAAAATCGATCCTGCCGAGGGAGCGCTGCTGGCGCGCACCATTCGCGCAGGCTCTAAATCGTTCGACACGGCCTGCATGCTGCTTCCGGCGCGCTACCGGCTCGCCGCCCGGGCGCTTTATGCCTTCTGCCGGACATCGGACGACGCGGTGGACGAGGCCGCGCCGGGAACGCGGGCCACGGTCGCGCTGCGCGCACGCCTCGACGCAATCTATGACGGGCGGCCCGGCAACCGCCTGGAAGACCGCGCCTTCGCGCTTGTTGCGCAAGCATATCGCATTCCGTTCGAAATCCCCGACGCCCTGATCGAGGGGTTCGAATGGGACGAGGCGGGCCGGCGCTACCAAGAGTTCGACGATGTCCTCGACTATGCCGCCCGCGTCGCCGGAACGGTCGGCGTGATGATGTGCCTGATCATGGGCAGGCGGGATCGCCATGTATTGGAGCGCGCGGCCGAGCTTGGCCTTGCCATGCAACTCACCAACATTGCCCGTGATGTCGGGGAAGACGCGGCTCGCGGCCGGATTTACCTGCCGCTGGCATGGATGCAAGAGGCGGGCATCGACCCCGAATTGTTTCTTGCCCGGCCCCGGATGTGCCCGCAGATCGGCAGCGTCGTAAGCCGCCTGCTCGCCGAGGCTAGCCGCCTTTACCGAAGCGGCCTTGAGGGATTGCCGGGCCTGCCGCCGGCTTGCCGTCCCGCCGTTTGTTCGGCAGGGCTGATCTATCGCGCGATCGGGTCGCGGATAGAGGCAAACGGCTTCGACAGCGTGTCGCAGCGCGCGCGTACGAGTACAGTCGAAAAGCTGGCGCTGACCGCGATAGCATTCCCGGCGGCCTTCTCGCCTTTCCCGGTTCCGCGCCG
Organism: Salaquimonas sp.; assembly: GCA_041742235.1. Lineage (GTDB taxonomy): Bacteria > Pseudomonadota > Alphaproteobacteria > Rhizobiales > Rhizobiaceae > BOKV01. The sequence continues at coordinate 7,147 of JBGSJA010000234.1, forward strand.
GCCCGCGCATGGCAGCATGCAGTTTCTGATCGATCATGCCGCAAAGCCGGGGCATGAGACCGATAGCGCGAATACCGGCCTTGGCCGTCTCGTCGACATCCTAGCTTCGCTCGAAGCGCGCGAGAGGCGAATGACCCAGGCGGCGCGGGCGAGGTAGGCGATGGAGCGCTATTTCGGCATCATCGAGGCTGTGTTCGTCTTCGGCCTCGCGATCGCATTCTATGTCTGGCAAAAGCGCAGCCTCGCCAAGGCAATTGCCGAACGCGAAGCGCGGGAACGCGAAGAAGCCGCGCGCAAGGAATAGTCACGCCCTGCGCGGCATCCGCACCGGCAGCATCAGTTTCACCAGCGGCGAGGAATAGCGCTTGCCCGAATAGCTCTCGTGCATCATGGCGATGCGCTCGCCCGCCATCGCGGTTTCGACCAGCGAGCGCGTGTAGAACGGCCCGTCCTCCAGCGAGCGCAAGAGATGGGGACTCGCCCCCGTGTCGCACCGGGTAAACATCTCCACGCCCCAGAAGCCGCGACCGATGCGCTGGCGCGGTGGCGGATCGAAGGCCTCGACGCCGCCTGCCGAAAAGCGCAGGCCGAGAAGCTGTTCGCTGCCATCCGTGCGAGTGGCGTCATAAAGAACCGTGGCGCTGGCGCCAGTGCTGCCGCGCGACCAGTCCCAGCGGCGGAAACCTGCCTCCAGCGGCTCGCTGCCCCAGTTGGCGTCGAAATAGCCCTCCCCTATCCAACCCGGTCCGTCGCGCCCCTCGATTCTGACCTCGATACGCGCGAGCGGGGCGACCGGCTGCCAATGATGGCGTTCATCGTGGTGGAGAGTGAACACCTGGCGATTGCGGACCAGCGGCGTCAGCCGGATCTCGCCGAGCATGCGGCGCGGCAGGAACTGGGCGGGCGGTCGCGGCAAAGCCGTCTCGTCGAAACGAATGACGAGATTGCCGTCCTCCCACCGCAGCGAACTTGGGCCGACGCTGAAGCTGTCCGCCGTGCGGGCAAGGCTCGCGCGGCCCCGTTCCGTCATCGCCCAGCGATTTCCATGGACCGAATAAAGCGCGATGTTGATCGCGACGTGGTTCTCCGGCTCCCGCCTGCCGGACCAATGGTACCAGGGTGAAAACACCGATCCGACAAAGGCGATCACCGTCACGCCGAACCGGCCGCAATCGGACATGCCGTCGACATACCACCAGCGATAGCCGCCGGGTTCTACCGGTTCGTCAAATGCAGGTCCGCCATCAGCGCCTGCGCCGCCAGACGGCCCGACAGCGCGGCCATCGGCACGCCCGCGCCCGGATGC
>JBGSJA010000235.1:0-2555 GCA_041742235.1 Salaquimonas sp.
TTGCGCGGCGCGGGCACGGGTATGGGAATGGCGCCGGCAACGGCAACCGGTGGCGCGGAGGCGTCGGCGCCAGGTTCCGATGTGAGAGGCACTGGGCCGGCCACCGGCAAGGCCGCTTCGGTCAGGGGCGCTTCCGCCTGGGTTGCCGCGCTGCCAAGCACTGGATCAACCGAGGAAACACAAGCGCTGAGGGTGAACAGCATCGTGAAAGCCGAAACGATCGCGGCGCCGCGAGCCGGGCGCGATGCGGCAAAAGGCCGTTTCCGGCGCGGGTTCGCCCCCGAACCCTCATCAGTTGTTGCGCGATGCAAACCCGAACCTCGCCTGGCGTCCGGTCATGCCGGACCTTGCTTTTATTATGCCTTGGCAGGTCTTCGCCTGCTTCGTGCATTCCGTTCCCCATATGCTCCGCAGGCGTTTTGCGCCTGTGGACAAGCTGTGGAAATGGCTATGCGTGAATTGGGGCGAAACATTGTCAGTGCTGCGCCCGGAGCGGAATGGTTTTCCCGTTCTGCCCCGTGCAAGGCTGGGTGTGTGCTACCATTGTCCGGTATTGGGCATGCTCAGCCATGGTTCAGCCGGAGCCAGCGCCGCGCCCTTTTGCAGCAATTCGAAGGAAATGTTGTCCGGAGAGCGTACAAAAGCCATGCGACCATCGCGGGGCGGCCGGTTGATTGTCACGCCGCCATCCATCAAGCGCTGGCAGGTCTCGTAGATGTTATCCACCGCATAGGCCAGGTGCCCGAAATTGCGCCCGCCTGTATAGACTTCCGGATCCCAATTGTAGGTCAGTTCAATGCAAGGCGCCCGGTCAGTTGATTCCATCTCTCCACCGGCAGTTGGCAGGTCATCTTCCGCAGCCAGGAAGATCAAGGTGAAACGCCCCTGTTCGTTTTCATAGCGGCGCACTTCCTTCATGCCGAGTTTGTTGCAGTAGAAATCAAGTGACTGTTCGATATTGGTAATTCGGACCATCGTATGCAGATATTTCATTGTAACCACTTTCCTTTTCCCTGCTGATAATGCCAGTTTTCGGACATTCCCATGACAGTTTCCCACAGCTTGTACGCAAGTTGGCCAAAAAATCCTGGCAGGCCTTGCGGCAACCTCGTTTACCAATGCTATCATTAAAACAGAATCAGGGCGAAAGCCGTATCAACAGGGCAAAAGAGGGCTGGACCTATGGGGGCCAAGTCTCTGCCGGGGCAGTTTCCGGAAAAGAGTGACAATGAGCGTTCCGTGCAGGCGGAAAGCACGGCCGGGCTTGTCGAAGTCGCGGGAGCCATCAAGTGGTTTGACGTGTCCAAGGGATTTGGCTTCGTCGTCCCCGACGACTCCGCTCTGCCGGATGTGCTCGTGCACGTGACCTGCCTGCGCCGCGACGGCTTTGGCACCGCACTGGAAGGCGCGCGCGTCGTTTGCGAAGCGGTGTGGCGCGACAAGGGCCTTCAGGCGATCCGCGTCTTGTCGATGGATGATTCGACCGCGATCCAGCCGGCCCACACGCCGGTGCGCACTCATACCGAGGTGAAGCCCGAGAGCGAATTGATGCGGGTGCAGGTGAAATGGTTCAACCGCACCAAGGGCTATGGCTTCGTGATTCGCGAGGGCGAGGATATTTTCGTCCACATGGAGACGATGCGCCGTTTCGGAATCACGGAATTGCGTCCCGGCCAGTATGTCATGGTGCGTTTCGGCAAAGGCCCCAAGGGCCTGATGGCGGCGGAGATCTATCCCGAAGGCACCGAGCGCGCCGGCAAGCATTAGGCCGGATCGGCGTACACATTTCGGTTGCCCGCGAATTCGCCCCGAAACGGTCATGAATCCGTGAGCTTTTTGGCGGCGTTCGATCATCCATCCGCAGGACTGTCATGCCACTGACGAGCTGGTTGCTTGCTGCTTTCCGCCACGTTCTGGTTATCGCCGCGCTTGCTGTCGCCTCGCCCGTTTCAGCGGGTTCCGCGCTGGCGCAGCAGGCGGCGGGTGTGCCCATGCGCCTGCCGGCAGAGACGATGGCGATCGTCACCGCCCAGGGGCGCTTCGAATTCGATGTCGAGATCGCCGACGAAACGGAGGAACAGCAGCGCGGGCTCATGTTTCGCACCGATCTTCCCCCTAGGCGCGGCATGCTGTTCGACTTCGGGCAGACCCGAATGGTGACGATGTGGATGCGAAACACGCCGCTGCCGTTGGATATGGTCTTTATTCGCGCCGACGGCACCGTGGCGAATGTCGCCGAACGCACCACGCCGTTCTCCGACGACATTGTCGCCTCGGGCGAACCGGTCGCCTATGTGCTCGAACTCAATGGCGGCGTTGCGCGCATGATCGGCGTCAAGCCCGGCGACAAGGTGGAGTTTCCCGCCGGCATCGCCAAATAAACCATCCGCGCGCCCATCGGAAAACTACCGGTCATCGGGGATTGCCGCTGCGGTCCGTTGCGTGTAGGAACCGGTTCGTTCGGAGCGTAGCGCAGTCTGGTAGCGCATCTGGTTTGGGACCAGAGGGTCGCAGGTTCAAATCCTGCCGCTCCGACCAAAACCGGCGCTTCGCGC
>JBGSJA010000236.1:0-5211 GCA_041742235.1 Salaquimonas sp.
TGCGGCGGAAAGGGATGCAGCATCTCGGCCAGCATTCCCGACATCACATTTCGCCGCGCCGATGGCCGCTTCAACACGAGCGTCAGGCTGGTCAAAGGCAATTACTGCGAGAAAAATGTCGTTGTTTCATGAACTGGAGACGATGGCCTTGCATGCGGGCCATGCGCCGGATGCCGAACATGGCTCGCGCGCCGTACCGGTTCACCTGACGACGTCCTATCTGTTCAGGGACGCAAGACACGCAGCCGCGCTCTACAACATGGAAGAGGGCGGTCATCTTTATTCGCGCATCTCCAACCCGACAGTCGCGGTGCTTGAACAGCGCGTGGCGGCGATGGAGGGCGGCGCTGCGGCGGTCGCGACCGCCTCCGGCATGGCGGCGTTGCATTGCGTGGCGACCATGCTGGCGAGCGCGGGCGACCATATCGTTTCGGCCGCGCAGCTTTACGGCGCCAACATCAACCTGCTGAAAAATACCCTGCCGCGGTTCGGCGTGGAGACCAGTTTCGTGCACGGGCGCGACCTTGCCGCGCTCAAGGCGGCGATCCGGCCGAACACGAAATTCATCTTTTGCGAGATGATCGGCAATCCCGGCCTCGACGTCATCGACGTGACCGCGCTTTCCCAAATCGCAAAAGAGGCGGGTCTGCCGCTGGTGATGGACGCGACCTTCTGCACGCCGGCGCTGTTCAAGCCGGTGGAGCACGGCGTCAATGTCGTGATCCACTCGCTGACCAAGTGGATGGGCGGGCATGGCGTTGCAATCGGCGGCGCGGTGGTCGATGCCGGCAATTTCAACTGGGGCCAGTCGGATCGCTGGCCGACGCTGACGAAGCCGTTCTACGCGCTCGACGGGCTGGTGTTCTGGGAGGAGTTCGGGCCGATCGCGCTCGCCGCGCGCATCAGGGCCGAGGCGCTCTACAATTTCGGGCCGTGCATGTCGCCGATGACGGCTTTCCTGCTGCTCCAGGGCATCGAGACGCTGCCGCTGCGCATGGAGCGGCACATGCTCAACACCGCGGCGATGCTCGAATTTCTCAAGGGCCACGACGCCGTGGCGTGGGTGCGCCATCCCTCGCTGCCCGACCATCCCGACCACCAAGTGGCAAAACGGCTGCTGCCCAAGGGCGCGGGATCGATCATCACTTTCGGCGTCAAGGGCGGACGTGCCGCCGGCCAGGCCTTCATCGAAAAGGTGCAGCTTGCCTCGCATCTTGCAAATGTCGGCGACGCCAAGACGCTGGTCATTCACCCCGCCTCCACCACGCATTCGCACATCTCTGCCGACGACATGAAGGCTGGCGGGCTTTCGGAAGACATGATCCGCCTTTCAGTCGGCCTCGAGAACATCGATGATCTAAAGGCTGATTTCGATCGTGCGCTGAAGGCGGCCGTGAAGGTGAAGCCGTGAAGTTCCAAATCGACGGGAACCAGATCCATGCCGCCACCGGCGGCCGGGCGCATATGGCGGGCCGGCGTTGGATCGTATTTCTGCACGGGTCCGGCTATTCGCACCTTTCATGGGTTCTGCAAACCCGCGCGCTTGCCTATGACGGCTGGAACGTGCTTGCGCCGGACCTGCCGGGTCACGGATTTTCGCAGGGCGAGCCGCCCGAAACAATCGAGGAGATGGCGGGCTTCGTCCTGGCCGTCATGGATGCGGCGGGGGCAGAAAAGGCGGTGCTCGCCGGGCATTCCATGGGCGGGTTGATTGCACTGGAAATTGCGAGGGCCGCGCCGCAACGGGTGGAGGCATTGGTGCTGATCGGCACGGCAGCCGAAATTCCGGTCAACCCGAAACTGATCCAGACGGCTGTATCGAAGTCCGACGAGGCGATTGCCGCGATGAATTCGTGGGGATACGGCCCCGGCGCGCATGTGGCGCAGAACACCTGGCCCGGCGCCAACCACATCGCCTTCGGCATGGCGCTGATGCACGAGGGCAAGCGCAATGCACTGGCCGAGGGTCTGAAAGCCTGCGCTGCCTACAAGCATGGCGCGGAAGCCGCGGCCGGCTTCAAGGGTAGGGCGCTGTGCATTGTCGCCGAATTCGACCGCATGACGCCAAACCGCAATGGCCTGGCGCTGGCGGCGATGTTGCAGAATGCCCAAACCGTGTACGTCAAGGGGAGCGGACATTGCATGCATACCGAAGCGCCCCGTCAAGTGAACGATTCCTTGCGCGCTTTTGTTGCATCGCTGTAAATGCGCGCTTGCGTATAATTTTACGCATGCGTTTAAGTCGATCTTTGCGTGTGTTGGTTATTGTTTCAATCAGCCGGAAAGAGCAATCTTTTCGGCCGCCGCAGGCCCGGTCCCCACGCCGGTGGGCATGGAATCAGCAACCCCCAACATTGCCGGAATTCCCGCCCTTCGCCTGCGGCGCTTGCGCCTTTGCGCGGTCGCGGCTAGCTTCCCGATAAACCTGACCGGGAAACATCCATGAAACTTTGGTACTCGCCGACTTCCCCTTTCGTGCGGAAGGTCATTGCCGCCGCGCATGAACTGGGCCTCACGGACCGGATCGAAATCATCCAGGCGTCCACCTCGCCAGTAAACCGTCATGCCGGGCTGGCGGCGCTCAATCCGGTAGGCAAGATCCCTGCAATGCAACTGGATGACGGCCAGGTGATATTCGACAGCCGCGTGATCTGCGCCTATCTGGACAGTCTAAAGCCGGGGCTCGTTCCCGAGTCCGGGCCGCGCCTTTTCCGGTCGATGACGCTGGAGGCGTTGGGAGATGCGATCATGGATGCGGCGGTCCTCACCAGGTACGAAACGGCAATGCGGCCCGAGGATTTGCGCTGGAAAGGCTGGATCGAAGGGCAGATGACGAAGGTCTGGGCCGGGCTGGACGCGATGGAAAAAGACTGGCTCGAATTCCTCGACGGCCCGCTCACCATGGGCCATTTGTCGGCCGCGGCCGCGCTTGGCTATCTCGATTTCCGCTTTGCCGATTCACGATGGCGCGACGGGCGGCCTGGCTTGGCGCAATGGTTTGATACGTTCCGCAAGCGCCCGTCGATGGTCGAAAGCGAACCGAAGGGCTAGGCCTTGACGCGCCGCACTTCCGAGGGGCGGTGGCCGAATTCGCGCAGGAAGCAACGCGCGAAATAGGAGCTGGACGAGAAGCCGCATTGCAGCGCCACTTCCAGCGTCGGCAAGTTGGTATGCATCAACAGTTCGCGCGCCTTTTCCAGCCGCAGAGCCATGTAGTACTTGGCCGGCGAAGCCTTGAGATTGCGCTTGAACATGCGTTCAAGATTTCTGACGGATGTGTGGATGTGCCCGGCGATATCCACGTTCGACAGCGGCTGCTCGACATTGGCGAGCATCAGCCGCACCGATTCCTGAACGGCGGGCGGCATGGTATCCATGCGGGCCACGGCACCGGCACGCTGCAAAACGCCGGCATTGCGGATGCGGTCGAGCTGGAAATTGTTGGCGACCTTGCGCGCCACCGCCTCGCCATGCTGCTCGGTAATGACCTGCAGCACGAGCTCCATGCTCGATATGCCACCGGAAGATGTGTAGCGGTTGTTGTCGATTACATAGAGATCGGCAACCATGTCGATGTCGGGGAATTCCTCATGGAAGGCCGGCTGGTACTCCCAATGCAAGGTGCACTTGGCGTTGTTCAGCAGGCCCGCGCGGGCGAGGATGAAGGTGCCGCACGATATCGCACCGAGCTTCACGCCCTGCCGGCCGAAATGGCGCAGCCGCGAATGGAGTTTGGAGCGGTAGGGCGGGCTGTTGACGAAGCTGGAAACCACGAAAAGGAAATCGGTTCGAAAATCGCGGCCGATATCGGCCTCCACCGCCATGACGATGCCGTTGGAGGCTTTCACCGGCTGTCCGTCATGGCTGACGAGACTCCAGCTATAGGCATTGCGGCCCATGACGTAATTGGCGGCCCTTAGTCCCTCGATCGCGGACATCAGGCACATGGCCGAGAATTCTTCGACCAACAGAAACGACATGTGGGTAGGGCCTGTGGGCAACAGCACGGGAAAACTTCCTCGCAGCAACACAAAGCGCCGTTAGCATGAATGCCCGGCCTGCTTCAAAGAAATTCCGCCCAAGTCCGCCCCTCGCGATCGTGTATGCCAGGTTCAGGCTGCCTGGCGTTTTTCCTGTCATTCACTTTTCGCAAATCCCGGTTGCTGCAGCGTTGGCAGGACATGATTCCTTTTGGCTTCCGGCGTTCGCATGCGGCAACGCGACACAGGCAATCCGCTCCCGGCGCCAAGGGCAAAGTTGTTCGGGCACGATAGCAAAACGGCAAGAAATGTCCCAACCACGGCAAATGCCCAAAGCGGGTGTTGACCTGCAATGGCTACTGTGTTGCTTTTGAGATTGACTGCGCTGGCAACTGCTGTCCCTGCGCATGAAAGAACGAGGGGTAAGAACAGCTCTAATGGCAGGTGCGGCTCGCCATGGGCGAAGGTGCACCTGCAGCGTCATTTCCGGGAGGCTTTGATGACGGTTGAATTCAAGGACATGAAGGGCAAGCCCCTTCACAAGCAGATCTCGAGTTGGGCCAGGGATGCCCGCGACGGCCTGATGGACCGCCGTGAATTCCTCGCACTTGCCAGCGCTTTCGGCGCGACCACGGCAACGGCCTATTCCCTGATCGGGTTGACGGCGCCCACGCGTGCACTTGCCCAGGAAGGCAAGAAGGGCGGCGTCCTCAAGATGCAGATGATCATCAAGGAGATGAAGGATCCGCGTCTGTGGGACTGGTCGGAAATGGCCAACGTCATGCGCCAGTGCAACGATTATCTGGTGCGCTACACCAAGGACTTCACCTTCGAGGGCCAGTTGATCGAAAGCTGGGAAGTCAACGAAGACGCGACCGAGTACACGCTGAACGTCCGCAAGGGCGTCAAGTGGTCGAACGGCGACGACTTCAATGCGGATGATGTCATCTTCAACATCACGCGCTGGGCGGACAAGAAGGCCGAAGGCAATTCCATGGCGGGCCGCATCGGCACGCTGATCAAGGACGATAAACTGGCCGATGGCGCAGTCACCAAGGTTGACGATTACACGGTCAAGCTGAAGACCACTCAGTCCGACATCACCATCATCGCGGGCTTTGCCGATTATCCGGCACTGGTCGTCCACCGCGACTTCGACAAGAACCCCGATCCGCTGAAGATGCCGGGCACCGGGCCGTTCGAAGTCGTTTCCTACGACGTCGGCAAGTCG
>JBGSJA010000237.1:0-4208 GCA_041742235.1 Salaquimonas sp.
GGCAGGAGTTCACCGCTGCTGACCTGCGGCCCTTCCGGCACGAAACGGTATTCGCGCCCGGTCGAAAGTTCGCGCACGGTATAGGATATGCGCACCGGTCCCTGCATCTCGAAACATCTCAGCGTCATCGCATAGCCGGCAAGCAGCGATTGATAGAGCGGCCCCGTGACGCCGCCGCACAAGAATGCCAGTTCCGCATCGCCTCCCAGCTCGGCAATGACGCGCGCGACGTTCGCCCCGCCGCCGCCGGGATGGTGCAACTGTCCTTTGGTGCGAACCTTGTGCGTCGGCTCGACACGCAGGGTGGTCGAGGCGATGTCGATGGCCGGATTGAGCAGAACCGTCAAAATGCTTGCCATGGGGCGGGAATCCCTGCGAGTGCCGTGCCGGTCATTTCAACCGGCATGGGCGGCAGGTCAAGTCACGCCTGAACGCTGCCGGGGGAGTGTTCAAAGGTTGCGGCGCGCGCGCCACAGGTCATCACGCAACGGGATCGGCAACAGCGGCAAGCATCGGGACAATGAGTTCAACCTGAGCCTCAATACCCGGAAGGCTGGCATTCGAAACGTGACCTGCAAGCTCGCCGTCATAGCCTTGGGCAAGCGCAAGGCGCCAGGTGTTCGCATCCACCACGCAAGTGCTTCCAAGCACCTTGTTGTGTTTCTCCAGCCGGGCCGCGAGGTTTACGGCCGGCCCGATAACCGTCATTTCAAGCCGGTCGTCGACACCGACAACCCCCCAATTGACCACGCCCGATGCTACTCCGACGCCAATGGCGATCGGGCTTCCGTGGGGTGTCAGGCCATGACCTTCTATCCCGTCCGGCAAAAGCCGCAGGATCGATTCCACCGCACGCATGGCATCCGCGGCATAGGCATCGCGCTTTTCCCCAACGCCGAAGACGGTCATGATGCCGTCGCCCATGAACTTGTCCACGATGCCGTTATGCGCCTCTATCAGGGGCACGATCCTTCCCCTGTAGCCGGCAAGAATACGCACGACCGCTTCGCCATCCAGCGTTTCCGCCAGGGCAGAGAAGCCGCGGATGTCCAGCATCATGACCGACACAGGGCATTTTTCGGCGCCACGGGGCTCGCGCAGGTCGTCCACTGCCCTGATGTTGTTGCCGACGGAGGCGTCAAAGAACCGCGCAAAGCTGGCAGCCGCCGCGCCTTCCGTTACCGCCGTCACCAGCAGGTTCCGCGAACCGTTGACGGCAAGCGCCAGGATCGAGGTCACGAGGATGATCGAGAGGATCTTGTCGACTTCGGCTCCGATGAGGATCGAATTGGATGTGAGGTATTCGACATAGGACCGCGTGAGCATGTTGTCGCCCGGATCGATCCGCGTGACATAGCCGATGATGAGCGCCCACCCCGAGATCGCAACCAAACCTGCGACAATCACGAATTTCGGGTGCAGCCTCAGCGAACGGATGGCTATGAAAATGAAGACATACAGAAGCGCCGGAGCCTTTAGGATGAAGGACGCGGGCTGCTCGTACTGGATGTGGAAGGCAACCATGAGCCCGTAGAGCAGCGTGAAATCGAAGAACACCGAAACATGGCTTGCCCAGTCGGGAGGCTCGCGCAGCAAAGCCCAGGCAAGCCCGAACAGCGACAGGAACAGATATGCGGCCAGCACATACGGCGTCAGGGTGATCGTGTCTTGCAGCGTCGTCTTGGGCGAAACGACGTAAATCACCAGAAAGACAAGGATGATCAGAAGCTGGATGGCCCGCAACAATATCTCGTTGAACCATTCGCGCTCCTTGATCTTGAGCTGCACCCGGGCGGGCAACCGGGTCACATCTTCCATCTTGAACAGGGTCCGCGCCATTGCGCTCATGGTTGGCAAAGTCTGCATCCTTGCAATCGCTCCGGAAAACCCGAGGCCGGCAATTGCATGGCGAATCAACTGGCAAAGGGCAATCGCAGAACTGCGCGCGTCACGCAGTATTGACCTGCGGTTGATCGGAAGGACCTAGACGGGAAACCTTGAAAACAGGATGCGGCGCATCATTGCCGTGGCCAGCCGAGGAAAGTATCGACCGATTTGCGCAAGCACCGCCGGCCCTATACCCGGCGCAAATGCCCCGTTTCTCTTGCGACGGGCGATAATCCACCGCGCAACCACTGCCGGATCGGCCCGCCACCGTGCCGTGCTGCCGGGAGGCGCATGCAGGCGCGCGTGATCTGTGTCCAGCGGACCGGGCATGACTGTCAGCACATTGATTTCCTTACTGTTGAGCGGCCGCCGCAGGCTGCGCGCGAAAGCCGCGATCCCGTTTTTCGTTCCCGCGTAGACGGCGGCGCCGGGATAACCCATCCGGTCGGACAGCGAGGATATGAAAATCAGGCTTCCACCGGGATTTATCAGCGCCGCACCGATCAGGAAGCGGGTGAGCAGAAGCGGCGCGAGGAAATTGACACCGATCACCTGTGCATGGGTATCGGCGCCGATCTTCTCGAAGGGGCCGGTGGCATTGATGCCGGCATTCATGATCACGATATCGAAGGGACCGAGGCTGGCCAGATCCTTTTCCAGCGCCGCGATCTCGTCATCGCGTCCCAGATCGGCTATCACGGTCACGACGGCCGGATCCGCGTCAAGCGGGTCGGGATCCCTGCGGTCCACGATGACGGCTTCCATGCCGCGCGACCGGCATTCAAGCACCAGCGCCCGTCCAAGGCCTGCCGCACCGCCCGTGACGAGGACTTTCATCGTGTTCCCGAAGGGACAAGACGCAAGACGCGGCCCTTGAGGACCGCGCCGTAGGACGCGTTGCTGCAATGGCTGCCGCCTGCTTCAAGCTTCTCCAGAATGGAAATGGCAACATCGCGCGGATCGAGAAAATAGCGGGCAAGGCCGGGCTTGTCGAAGCCGGCGCGTTCGGCCATGGCTGTGCGGGTTGGCCCCGGATGTATGATTCTCAGCGAGATCCTGCCGTCCCATTCGGAGGCCAAGGAGCGCGCGAAGCCATGCAGCGCGGCCTTGCTCGCCGCATAGACCGGCATCTCGGCGGAGCCGTGATGGGCGACCGAGCCGATCAGCGCGACGCGGGCCCGGCGGTTGGAAAGCGATGCATGGAGTGCGTGGCAAAGGGCGATCTGCGCACGCACATTCACTTGAATGACATCGATAATGGAGCGAACGTCTTCCTTCTCGATCGGCCTGTGGTATCCCGTTCCGGCACATAATATGGCCCGGTCGAGGCAGGGGCCCACCGCGCCGGTAATGGCCTCGACGCCACCGGCGCGTGAAAGATCGGCCTGTTCGTAACGCACGTCCGGAAATTCGGACGGAAGTTCGTGCGGTGCACGCCGGCCACTGGCGATGATTTGCGCGCCCGCCTCGTGCAGCAGGCGAACGATCTCGAGGCCGATGCCCGAAGATGCACCGGTCACCAGGCAGATGCGGCGCCCGCCCTTGCTGTCGCGAAGTATTGTCGTGATGGCGCCCGCCCGCTGCCGCCAACCGGCAGTTCCCGATCGATTTCCCTCAAAGCCGGTTATCACGGCCATGCGCTTGCGCAAGCGACAAGGCGATGCCTCGCCTATTCGTGATCCGCGCGTGTACCCGCTGCCCGGCAGAATCAGGCGGTACGCTCCACGGGTTTTTTCAGGATATGGCTGGGGCGCCAGGATTCGAACCTGGGAATGTCGGTACCAAAAACCGATGCCTTACCGCTTGGCGACGCCCCAGCAAGGGCCTGCCTTATAGCCACTTCGCCAACACCCCGCAACCGTTCCGGCGGTCGATTTGAGCGCTCGCATGGCGGCAATTGCCGCCGCTTGCGATGATCCGCAGGCGTTGAAAATACTTGCCGGGCACCGGCGCCGCCGCTATAAACCCGCCACTTCAATCGGAGTGTGGCGCAGTCTGGTAGCGCACCTCGTTCGGGACGAGGGGGTCGCAGGTTCGAATCCTGCCACTCCGACCACGTTAACATTCACTGTCGTGGGCCGGCGTTCAAATCAATGAGCGGCGGTTGAGCCTTGAACGATCCCCGAATAAGGTCCGTCGAAAGACCCTGCCCAAGGAGATCCCATGCGTTTCAGCGGTACCCGGTCCTATGTCGCGGCAGACGACCTCAAGGTCGCCGTCAATGCGGCGATCGCGCTCGAACGCCCGCTGCTGGTGAAGGGCGAGCCGGGCACCGGCAAGACCGAGCTTGCCCGCCAGGTTTCGCAGGCGCTGGGGCTGCG
>JBGSJA010000238.1:0-2391 GCA_041742235.1 Salaquimonas sp.
GGTGCGAAGATAGCCGCAATTGGTTTCTGGATGTTCGGGCGGAATGCCGAGGGCGACGATGCATGCATTGCGCGCCGCGAGGCGGCGTGCTGAAACCGCAGCGCGGCGAAAGGCAAAGTTGTCGTGGATCGCATGGCCTGATGGAAGCACCATTATGCTCTGGTTGGTGCCGACCTGCTCCAGCGCCAATGCAATGGACGCGGCGGTTCCAAGCCCCGAAGGCTCGCAAAGGATGCGGGCATTGGCGCAGCCTTCCTGGGACAGCTGGTCCTTGGCGAGCGAAAGGCAGCGGCGGGTGGTTACGACGATCGGCGCTGCGAAGATCGCGGCATCGGCTACGCGCTTGACCGTCTGCTGGAACAGCGTCGGGCCTTCCACGAGCTGCGCGAATTGCTTCGGGAGTGCATCGCGCGAAACGGGCCAAAGGCCTGGCTCGCCGTCGCCTGCAAGGATCAGTGGCACGATCATGTTGGTGTTCAAGGTCGCCTCGCCGTTTTTGCTGCTTTTTGTTGCCAGCAGCTTTGCAAGGGCCAGGCCAAGCGTTCCGTAGGGGGAGATATTGCAACGAGGTGTGCGAAAACAATGTCTTATCCGATCTCGTCCGTTCGCGCCCGGCGGGAAAGCACGAACGGTTCTTGCAAATTGCAATGCGTTTCAAAACGGCGCGGCGTCAAATTTCGAAAGATTGAGGGCTGACCTTGGGCGCACATCATGATTACGATCAACGGCAGGGCCGGTTGAACTGGCCGCAGCAAGGGAGGGGAGCCCCATGAAAATCGGCATGTGCATGTTTCTGTGGACAACCAATGTCACGCGCAAACACGAGAGCCTTCTGAAAGACATCAAGGCGACCGGCTTCGACGGCGTCGAGATTCCGATCTTCGAGGGAACGCCGGACGACTACAAGCGCCTTGGCGAATTGCTAGACCGGATCGGCCTTGAGCGGACCGCCGTGTCGGCTATGGGCGATCCGGGCATGAACCTGATCTCGGCTGATGCGAGCGTGCGCAAGGCAGGCGTCGATCATGTGAAGCATGTCCTCGACTGCGCCGCCGCACTTGGAGCCAACCGGTTGTCCGGTCCCCTGCATTCGACGCTCGGACACTTCTCCGGCACAGGGCCGACGGCTGCCGAGTTCAAGCGCTCGGTTTCATCGCAGCGCGCCATTGGCGACCATGCCGGCAAGCGCGGCGTCATCATCGGGCTGGAGGCGCTCAACCGCTTCGAGTGCTACCTCGTCAACACCATGGCCGCACTAGCGGAGCATCTTTCGCAGATCGGCCATCCGAACATCAAGGGCATGTACGACACCTTCCATGCCAATATCGAGGAGGCCGATCCGATCAAGGCCTACTCGAAGCATCTGAAGTACATCGCCCATATCCACATATCCGAGAACGATCGCGGCGTGCCGGGCAGGGGCAACATTCCCTGGGCGGAGACTTTCCGGGCCATCCGCAAGAGCGGCTACAATGACTGGCTGACGATCGAAGCCTTCGGACGTTCATTGAAGGACCTTGCCGCCGCCACCAAGGTCTGGCGCGACTTCGCCGAAAGCCCGGAAGCGGTCTACCGCGACGGGTACAAGCACATCAAGAAGCACTGGAAGCAGGCGGCGAAGCCGGCCTGACCAGTCAGATCCGCCAGATACGTTTTGCGTTTTCGCTGAACAGCGCGCGCCGCTCGTCGTTGCTCGCGCCGGCTATCAGCGCGTGCGTTGCCGCCACCCAGGTGGAGAGCGAAGAGCCGAGCGTGACGACCGGCCAGTCGCCGCCCCACACGCAGCGCTTCCAGCCGAAGGCGGAAATGCAGTGTTCGACAAAGGGGCGCAGGTCCTCGACCGTCCAGTTCTGCGGGTCGCCATAGGCCGATACGCCGGAAATCTTCACGGCGACATTGGAGCGCTTGGCGATCTCGCTGACGTTTTCGGTCCAGGGATGGAGTGCCTTGTCCTTGACCGCAGGCACGCCGCAATGGTCGAGCACGAACTGGACGTCCGGAGCGAGGTCTGCAAGCATTGCGGCTCTCGGGATCTGGCGCGGAAGGAGGACCAGGTCGAAGGGCAGGCCGGTTCCGCCGAGACGCCTGATGTTGTCGCGGAAAAGTGCGTTCTCGCTGAGATCGTCCGGCATGACGTGCAGCACGCGGCGAAAACCCTTTACCACGGGGTTGGCGCGCTGGCGCTCGAGAAAGGCCGGAAAATCCGGGTTCTCCGGCCGGCAGGAGGAAATCGCTCCGAGCATGATCGATCCCGGCTCCTTCATGAGTTCCGCCACCATCACGGTCTCGGCCTCGATATCGCTTTCGGCGACATCCACCTCCATGTGCAGTGCGCCGGTGATGCCGCAGCGCCTCGCCTCTGCCTGCCACATCGCGAATGGAAAATCCTTG
>JBGSJA010000239.1:0-2388 GCA_041742235.1 Salaquimonas sp.
GGTGCGAAGATAGCCGCAATTGGTTTCTGGATGTTCGGGCGGAATGCCGAGGGCGACGATGCATGCATTGCGCGCCGCGAGGCGGCGTGCTGAAACCGCAGCGCGGCGAAAGGCAAAGTTGTCGTGGATCGCATGGCCTGACGGAAGCACCATGATCGTCTGGTTCGCGCCGGAAAGTTCCAGCGCCAAAGCGATGGAGGCTGCCGTTCCAATACCCGATGGCTCGCAAATGATGTGCGCCTTGCCGCAGCCTTCCTGGGCCAGCTGGTCTTTCGCAAGGGAAAGGCAGCGGCGGGTTGTGACGATGACCGGAGCCGAGAAGATCGCCGTATCGCTGACGCGCCGCAGCGTCTGCTGGAAGAGGGTCGGGCCTTCCACAAGCCGTGCGAATTGCTTGGGAAGGGCGTCGCGGGAAACCGGCCAAAGGCCTGGTTCGCCCTCGCCGGCAAGGATCAATGGCACGATCATGTTGGTGTTCAAGGTCGCCTCGCCGTTTTGCTGCTTTTTGTTGCCAGCAACTTTGCAAGGACCGGGCCAAGTGGCCGAAAACTGAAATATCCGCACGGAAATGTTCAAAATCAGCGACTTAGGCGGCTGTGTCTGCGCAGGTCTCGCGGGAAAGCATCTGCGGAACTTGCAAAATGCAATGCGATTCAAAACGATCAGGGTTCCGGTTTCGCAAGTTTGTGGCTGACCTCGGGCGCACATCGTGCTTACGATTGCGGGCAGGCCGGTTGACCTGGCCGCACCAAGGGAGGGGAGCCCCATGAAAATCGGCATGTGCATGTTTCTTTGGACAACCCATGTCACGCGCAAACACGAGAGCCTTCTGAAAGACATCAAGGCGACCGGCTTCGACGGGGTCGAGATTCCGGTCTTCGAGGGATCGCCGGACGACTACAAGCGGCTGGGCGAGTTGCTTGACCGCATCGGGCTGGAGCGGACCGCAGTTTCCGCGATGGGCGATCCGGGCATGAACCTGATCTCGCCGGAAGCGGATGTCCGCAAGGCGGGCATAACGCACATGAAGCACATCATCGACTGTGCCGCGGCGCTTGGCGCGAACCGGCTGTCCGGCCCCTTGCATTCGACGCTCGGGCACTTTTCCGGTACAGGGCCCACCGCGGCCGAATTCAGGCGCTCGGTTTCATCGCAGCGCGCCATAGGCGACCATGCCGGCAAGCGCGGCGTCGTCATCGGCCTGGAAGCCCTCAATCGCTTCGAATGCTATCTGGTCAACACCATGGCAGGCTTGGCCGAGCATCTTTCGCAGATCGGCCATCCCAACATCAAAGGCATGTACGACACCTTCCATGCCAATATCGAGGAAGCCGACCCGATCAAGGCCTATTCGAAGCATGTGAAACACATCGCGCATATCCACATATCCGAGAACGATCGCGGCGTGCCGGGCAGGGGCAACATCCCATGGGTGGAGACGTTCCGGGCAATCCGCAAGAGCGGCTATGACGACTGGCTGACGATCGAATCCTTCGGGCGTTCGCTGAAGGATCTCGCCGCCGCCACAAAGGTATGGCGCGACTTCGCGGAAAGCCCGCAGGCGGTCTATCGCGATGGCTACAAGCACATCAGGAAACACTGGAAGCTTGCGGCTAAGGCGGCCTGACCGTTCAGATCCGCCAGATACGTTTTGCGTTTTCGCTGAACAGCGCGCGCCGCTCATCGTTGCTTGCGCCGCCAATGAGCGCGTGCGTAGCCGCTACCCATGTGGAGAGCGACGAGCCCAGCGTGACGACCGGCCAATCGCCGCCCCAGACGCAGCGGTTCCAGCCGAAGGCTGAAATGCAGTGTTCAACAAAAGGACGCAGGTCCCCGACAGTCCAACTCTGCGGATCGCCATAAGCGGAGACGCCAGAGATCTTGACTGCCACGTTGGGCCGCTTGGCAATTTCGCTGACGTGCTCCTTCCAGGGATGCAGCGCACTGTCCTTGACCGGAGGCACGCCGCAATGGTCGAGCACGAACTGGACGTCCGGAGCGAGGTCTGCAAGCATTGCGGCTCTCGGGATCTGGCGCGGAAGGACGACCAGGTCGAAGGGCAGGCCGGTTCCGCCGAGACGCCTGATGTTGTCGCGGAAAAGTGCGTTCTCGCTGAGATCGTCCGGCATGACGTGCAGCACGCGGCGAAAACCCTTGACCACGGGGTTGGCGCGCTGGCGCTCGAGAAAGGCCGGAAAATCCGGGTTCTCCAGCCGGCAGGAGGAAATCGCTCCGAGCATGATCGAGCCCGGCTCCTTCATGAGTTCCGCCACCATCACGGTCTCGGCCTCGATATCGCTTTCGGCGACATCCACCTCCATGTGCAGTGCGCCGGTGATGCCGCAGCGCCTCGCCTCTGCCTGCCACATCGCGAATGGAAAATCCTTG
>JBGSJA010000240.1:0-2988 GCA_041742235.1 Salaquimonas sp.
GCGATCCGGAACTGGAAGTGCCGAGCCCGACCTATACGCTTTGCCAGCGCTACGAGCTCGTCTTTCCGGTTTCGCATTTCGACCTCTACCGGATCTGCGGCGAAGCAGAGATGGCGGAACTGGGTTTCGACGAAGCCATCGAGACCGGTGCGGCGCTGGTGGAGTGGCCCGATCGCGCAGCCGGCGCGATACCGAACGACAGCCTGCGCATCGAACTGACCATGGGCGCGGACGGCGGACGCGAGGTGCAAGTCAGCGGCGGCGGAACTGGCGAAGGCAGCCTGTCGGCGCGGCTGGCGCGAAGCATGCGTATCCGCGATTTCCTTGACCGGAACTGGAGTGCCGGGGCCGAGCGACGCTTCCTGCAGGGCGATGCCTCGTCGCGAAGGTACGAGACCGCCCATCGTGACGGCGAGGTCCGCATCGTGATGGATGCGCCGCGCCGCCCTGACGGTCCCCCTATCCGCGACGGCAAGCCCTACAGCAGGATCGCGCATCTTGCCGAGGACGTGGTGCCGTTCATCGCGGTGGCGCAGACCTTGCGCAGCGCCGGATTTGCCGCCCCGCAAATCCATGCGCGCGACGTTGCGGGCGGCGTGTTGCTGATCGAGCATCTGGGCGACGGGCGTATCGTCGACAAGCATAACCGGCCGGTGCGCGAGCGCTATCTCGAAGCGGCGAGGTTGCTTGCCTGGTTCCACCGGCAGAAATGGCCTTCGGTCATGGAGGTCGATACGGGTTCGGGCAGGGCGGTGCACCATGTGCCGCCCTATGACCACGGCGCGCTGATGATCGAGGCAAGCCTCCTGGCCGACTGGTATGCACCGCGCGAATGCGGCAGGCCGCTGGCCCTGGGAGAGCGTGCGGAATTCGACGGCATCTGGGAAGAACTCATCAAGGGCATCGAAGGTTCGATGCCGACCCTTGTCCTGCGCGATTTTCATTCGCCAAACCTGATCTGGCGCGAAGGCCAGGCCTTTCCGCGAAATCTCGGCCTCATCGACTTCCAGGATGCCGTCATCGGTCCGCAGGCCTATGACCTTGCGTCGGTCGGGCAGGATGCCCGCATCGACGTGCCGCAAGCGCTGGAAGCCGAGATGCTGGCGCTTTATTTGTCGGAGCGAAGATCTGAAGCCGGCTTTGACGAGACTGCATTCCTGCGCGACTACGCGGTCCTGGCGGCGCACAGGGCGACCAAGATCCTCGGCATATTCGTTCGGCTCGACCAGCGCGACGGCAAGCCGGCATATCTCAAGCACCTGCCGCGCATGCGCGGCTATCTTGCCAGAAACCTGAAGCATCCGGTGTTGGCGGCTTATGCGCGATGGTGCGCCACCGTTACTGGTCTCGATGCGTCATGAAGTTGTAGAATCGGCAGGCTAAAGCGTTCGAACAAATGATCAACCGACTTCACACGATCCGCTTTACCCAACCGGCCGCGCCGCCACCGCAAACCGCCATGGTTCTTGCGGCGGGACTGGGCAAGCGCATGCTGCCGATCACCGAAAAGATGCCCAAACCGCTGGTGCGGGTTCACGGCAAGACGCTGATCGACCATTCGCTCGATGCGCTGGCCGCGGCCGGCGTCAAGCAGGCGGTGGTCAATGTGCACCACCATGCCGACCAGCTCGAAAGCCATCTTGCCGGGCGCCGGGAGCCGAGGATCGCGATTTCGGACGAGCGCGACGCCCTGCTCGAATCGGGCGGCGGCGTCGCCAAGGCCCTGCCGCTGATCGGATCCGAGCCGTTCTACATCCTCAACGCCGATACGTTCTGGGTGGAGGGCTACCGGCCGAACCTTCTGCACCTGGCAGAACAGTGGGACGGCGAGCGCATGGACATGCTGCTGCTGCTTGCTTCCACGCCCATGGCGGTGGGCTATGGCGGGGCAGGCGATTTCACCATGGACAGCGATGGCCGGCTGGCGCGCCGCAAGGAAAGGCAGGTCGCGCCCTTCGCCTATGCGGGCGCGGCCATCGCCAGTCCCGGAATTTTCACAGGACTGCCGGACGGGCCGTTCTCGCTCAACCTCCTGTTCGACCGCGCGATCGAGGAAGGCCGCCTGTTTGGAATTCGCCTCGATGGGCTATGGTTGCACGTGGGCACGCCCGATTCGATTGCCGAAGCCGAGGAAGCGATAGCCCGCAGCACCGCCTGATCGCGCCTGCCGCCGCGTGACGGCCGATGGAGGCGAAACGCGTGACGGCCGATGCGCAAGACAGTACCGCTGCAGGGCGGATTTTTTCCATCGCACCGGGAGCGCCTTTCCTGAAAATGCTGGCGCGCGCGCTGGTCGATGGCGAGCTTGTGCCGGGTTTCGTGCCGCGAAACGATCCGCTGCTGCTCGCCGACGCGACCATTTATTTGCCGACGCGGCGGGCTGCGCGTGCGCTCGCAGCCGAGTTCATCGACGCCTTTGGCGGCGGGGCGGCGCTGCTGCCGGTGATCCGCACGCTGGGCGACGGCGATGCCGATGAATTCGATTTTGCGGCAGTCGAGGCCGAACATCCCGAACTGCCGCCGCCGATCGGCGATCTGGAACGGCGGCTGCATCTTGCCCGGCTGGTTCGCAGCTGGACCAACGCGCTGTCGCAGGCCAATCGCGACCTGTTCAAGGACGAGGACATCGCGGTGCCATCGTCGGCCGCCGACGCCATCCGAATGGCTGCGGACCTTGCCCGCCTCATGGATTCCATGTCCACCGAGGAAGTAGGCCGCGACAAGCTGGCGAAGCTTTCCGGCGCGATGGCGGAGGACGAAATGCCCGAGCGCTGGGCGCAATGGTGGAATTACACCCTGCACTTCCTTTCCATCGTCACGGAAAGCTGGCCCGGCTTCCTCGCCGAGATTGGCCGCAGCGACCCGGCGATCCACCGCGGCATGCTGCTCGACCTGCGCACCCGGCGGCTTGCGCAAGGCAAAACGAAAGGGCCGGTGATCGCAGCCGGTTCGACCGGATCGATCCCGGCGACGGCGCGGCTCATCGCG
>JBGSJA010000241.1:0-6485 GCA_041742235.1 Salaquimonas sp.
CGGCTCCGCCATCACCTGGAAATACCCGTCCTGCATCCTGCGCGGCGATGATTCGCGCGGCGAGTTCTATTCGATCGCCGTGTCGAACGGCGCGCAGCAGGTCGACAGCGGCACCAAGATGATCCATCTCGGCAAGAACACTTCGAGCCGTATCATCTCCAAGGGCATTTCGGCTGGCCGCTCCAACAACACCTATCGTGGCCAGGTTTCGATGCACCGCAAGGCAACGGGCGCGCGCAACTTCACCAATTGCGATTCGCTGCTCATCGGCGACAAGTGCGGGGCCCACACGGTTCCCTATATCGAGGTCAAGAACTCGACCGCGAAGGTGGAACACGAGGCGACAACCTCGAAGATCTCCGAAGACCAGAAATTCTACGCCATGCAGCGTGGCATTCCCGAGGAGGAAGCGATCGCGCTTATCGTCAACGGCTTCGTGCGCGAGGTCATCCAGGAACTGCCGATGGAATTCGCCGTCGAAGCGCAGAAGCTTATCGGCATTTCACTTGAAGGGAGCGTGGGGTGATGCCTGCATCCAAAGACATCGCGGCGCTGGAAGCGGAAATGAAGCGGCTGAACGGCGAAATTGCAGAGCTCTCTCCCAAGGGCGCGCCAAAAGTGCCTGGAAGGCCCGCGCCATCCGGCGACAGCGCGAGGCTCGTGACGCTCAACCGGCAACTGGCAACAGTGAAGCTGAAACTGGCACAAGCCGCCAAGGCAAAGGGCAAGGTCGGGTAGCTCGCGACGGGATTCCATCCATCCACGGGCTTGACCCGAGGATCGCAGCGGTCGGAGACTGTGCCGAAAGAACTGGAATAAACGAAAGAAAACCAATGCTTGAGATCAAGAACCTCCACGTACGCATCGAGGAAGAAGGCACGGAGATCATCCGCGGCCTGAACCTGACTGTTAAGTCCGGCGAGGTAGCCGCGATCATGGGACCCAACGGTTCCGGCAAATCGACGCTTTCCTACGCGCTGTCGGGCCGCGACGGCTACGAGGTCACGCAGGGCGAAGTGCTGTTCAACGGCGTCGACATCCTTGGCATTGCGCCCGACGAGCGCGCCGCAGCCGGAGTGTTCCTCGCGTTCCAGTATCCGGTGGAAATCCCCGGCGTCGCCACGATGAACTTCCTCAAGGCGGCGATGAATTCGCAGCGCAAAGCGCGCGGCGTAGACGAACTGTCGACGCCCGACTTCATCCGCACGGTCAAGGAAGCTGCCGGCAAGCTTGGCATTTCCATGGATATGCTCAAGCGCCCGCTCAATGTCGGCTTTTCCGGCGGCGAGAAGAAGCGCGCCGAAATCCTGCAGATGGCACTGCTCCAGCCGAAGCTGTGCATCATGGACGAAACCGATTCCGGCCTCGACATCGACGCGCTGAAAGTCGTTTCCGACGGCGTGAATGCGCTGCGCGGCGGCGACCGGTCCTTCATCGTCATCACCCACTACCAGCGCCTGCTGGAGCACATCGTGCCCGACAGCGTTCACGTCCTCTACAAGGGCCGCATCGTCCAGTCCGGCGGGCCGGAACTGGCGCGGCATCTCGAAGCGCATGGCTATGCCGATGTCATCGCGGACGCGGCCTGAGCGGGGATGGCAATGTTGAAGCGCCTGGAAAAACTCACCGAGGCCGAAAAGGCCATTCTGGAGGCGTCGGAGCGACTGCCTGCCGGCGACGTCAAGCACGCCGCCTATGCCGTTTTGCGCGAACGCGGTCTGCCAAGCCGGCGCGTAGAGGCGTGGCACTACACGGATTTGCGCAATGCGATCAAGCACTTCCCGGCACTGGCGGAATCAGCTTCGCAGGACGTTGAATCGTTACATGACGTAGCGGCAATCATTCCGGCTGCCCGCATTGCATTCGTCGATGGCGCAAGGAACAATCCGCACGCGCTGCCTTCGGGCGTGAGCTTGTCCAACGATACCACGCGCGGCGGCTATCGCGACAACGCCGACGCGATCGGCATCATCAATTCGCTTGTCGGTTCGCACGGCGCGGCATTCCATATCGCGGAAGGCGCAAAGGCGGGCGCCGTCGAACTCATCCACTGCATAACCGCGCCGCGCACGGTTGCGCTGCGCCATTCGGTGACGGCCGGCAAGGGCGCCAGGGCCGTGGTTCTGGAGCGGCATGTCGGACAGCCGGGCATCGCCTCCCACTCCAATACGGTGACGGCGCTGGAAATCGCCGACGAAGCGGACGTGACGTTTGTGATCGCGCAGGAAGAGGGCGATACCGCCGTCCACATGGCCCAGCTCAATGTCAGCCTCGGCGCAAATGCCAAGCTCACGATCCTGGTATTGAACGCGGGCGGCCTTCTGGTTCGCCGCGAGATCAACATACTCGCAAAGGGTGCGAATTCCACCATCGCCATCAGGGGCGTGAACCTGATCGGCGGCAAGTCGCATGTGGATGTCACCACCGCGCTGGTTCACGAGGCGCCGGGTGTGGCAGCGCAGGAACTCTTCCGCAATGTTGCGACCGGCGAGGGCAGGGGCGTTTTCCAGGGCCAGATCAAGGTTGCCCAGATCGCGCAGAAGACCGACGCCAAGATGGCCTGCAACACGCTGCTGCTTTCCGACACGGCGGAGTTTGCCGCCAAGCCGGAATTGGAGATCTTCGCCGACGATGTTGCCTGCGGCCATGGCGCCACCGTGACCGATATCCTCGACGATCATCTTTTCTACCTGACGTCGCGTGGAATTCCGCCCAAGCAGGCCCGTGCCATGCTGGTGCAGGCCTTTGTCGAGGAAGTGTTCGACGAACTGGAGGACGAGACGATGCGCGAGGCGCTCGACGCCCGCATCGAGAACTGGCTGGAGCGCAATGGCTGAACTGAACGGCCGTGCCTACAACGTCGAATCCGTCCGCGAGGATTTCCCGATCCTGTCGCGCCTCGTGCACGGCAAACCGCTGGTCTATCTCGACAATGGCGCGTCGGCGCAAAAGCCGAATGCCGTGATCAAGGCCATGGTGCACACCATGGAGAACGAATACGCCAACGTTCACCGCGGGCTGCATTTCCTGTCCAACGCCGCGACGGATGCTTATGAACGGGCGCGCGAAATCGTCCGCGAATTCCTCAACGCGCCTCGCGTCGAAGAGGTGATCTTCACCAAGGGCGCGACGCAGGCGATCAACATCGTTGCCTATGGCTGGGCAATGGCGAACCTGAAGGCGGGCGACGAAATCGTGCTCACCCAGATGGAGCACCATTCCAATATCGTGCCGTGGCATTTCCTGCGCGAGCGCATGGGCGTGAAGCTCGTCTGGGTTCCGGTCGAGGAAGACGGCTCGCTCGACATCGGCAAGCTGGAGGCGGCGCTGACGGAGCGCACCCGGCTGATCGCCATCACGCACATGTCAAACGTTCTTGGCACCATCGTGCCGCTGAAGGAGGTCGCACGGATCGCCCATGCACGGGGCATCCTAGTCAGCGCAGACGGCAGCCAGGGCGCGGTTCACCTGCCGGTCGACGTGCAGGAACTGGGCGTCGATTTCTACGCCTTCACCGGCCACAAGCTGTACGGTCCCACCGGGATTGGCGTGCTGTGGGCGCGCTACGACCTGCTGAAGAACATGCGCCCGTTCGAGGGCGGCGGCGAGATGATTCTCGATGTCTTCGAGGACGGGGTAACCTATGGCGACCCGCCGCACCGTTTCGAGGCAGGCACGCCGCCGATTGTCGAGGCGATCGGCCTTGGCGCGGCGATCGAGTATGTCCGCGCGATCGGGCGCGATGCCATTGCCGAACATGAGCACGACCTCATCACCTACGCACATGACCAACTGTCGGGCATCAATTCGCTGCGCATCATTGGCACCGCGCCGGGCAAGGGCGCCATCCTTTCCTTTGCACTGGGCGACATCCATGCCCATGATGTGTCGATGGTGATAGACCGCGCCGGGGTTGCGGTGCGCGCCGGAACCCATTGCGCGCAGCCCTTGATGGCGCGTTTCGGCGTGACCTCGACGTGCCGCGCCTCATTTGCCATGTATAATACGCGCGCCGAAGTGGACGCGCTGGCCAAGGCGCTTGAAAAAGCCCGAAGCTTCTTTGCCTGAGGCCAGGAGGAGAACCGAAATGGAAGATGCAGCGCTCTCCGAAACAGCCGAAGCCGGGCCGAATGCGCCGGCTGTCAATGCCAACTCCGTTTCGGCGATACCGCCGGAAGAACTGGAGCGGTTGACGAACGACATCATCGCCGCGTTGAAAACCGTCTACGATCCCGAAATCCCGGCGGACATCTACGAACTCGGCCTCATCTACCGCATCGACATCGAGGACGACCGCACGGTGAAGATCGAGATGACGCTGACCGCGCCCGGCTGCCCCGTCGCTGGCGAAATGCCGGGCTGGGTTCAGAATGCCGTCGCGTCTGTCGAAGGCGTGCAGGATGTGGAAGTGACCATGACTTTCGATCCTCCCTGGAGCCACAACCGCATGTCGGAAGAGGCCCAGGTGGCGATCGGCTGGTTCTGAGCGATGGCGGGTGCTGCAAAAGCCGGTCCGGTGCTGCGGCGCGTTCTCGAAACGTGCATCTATGTCGCCGACATGCAGCGCGCCCGCAAATTCTATGAAGTCGTATTGGGTCTGTCGCCGCAGTTCGCCGAAGAGCGCATCAGCGGATTTCGCCTCGGCGATTCGATGCTGCTGTTGTTCCAGGCCAAGGGCACGCTGGAGCCGGTGGATACGCCGGGCGGCGTGATACCGCCGCATGACGGCTCGGGCCCCGCGCATTTTGCCTTTTCAATCGCGTCGGGCGAACTGGAGGCATGGCGCGATCATCTTGCCGCTCATGGCGTGGCCGTCGAATCCACCGTGCACTGGGAAAAGGACAATGCCACAAGCATCTACTTCCGCGATCCGGACGGGCATCTGGTGGAACTGGCGACATCCGGCCTTTGGGGTATCGCTTGATGCTTGCCAAGCCGGGTGATCCGGCCCAAATATGATGTGTCTGCCCGGCCTTGAACCGGGCCTGAACGGAAAGTGTCCCATGGCAAAGTTCGAAATCATGTCCGTCACGCCCGCCGCTGCCGGCCGCGTCGCGGAAATCCTCGCCCGCAGCCCCGATGCCGCTGGCATCAGGCTCGGCGTCAAGAATGGCGGATGTGCCGGCATGGAATACACGGTGGAATTGGCGAGCGAGCCCCGCCCCGGCGAAGACCGGATCGAAACCTCCGGCGGCACCGTGTTCGTTTCGCCCGCGGCCGTGCTTTTCCTGCTCGGCACGGAACTGGACTATGAAGTCACGAAGCTGCGCACCGGCTTTGTCTTCAACAATCCCAACCAGAAATCGGCATGCGGTTGCGGCGAGAGCGTCGAGCTGGCGCCGGCGCAGATGACGCCGGAGATGCTGCAAGCCCGTTCCGGTCCTTCAGCCTGAGGCTGCTGATGTGTGCGGTACGCGATTGGCCGGACCTGCGCGAACTGGCCCTGTCGCTGCAGCTTCCCAACGTTGTCGATGCGGTCTCTTGGGGCTATCCGAACCTCAAGGCGCATGGCAAGATGTGGGCATGGTGGAGCCCGACCGAGGATGCACCGGTTTTCAAGGTCGCCTTCGAGGAGCGCGACATGCTGTGCGAGGTCGATCCCGACACCTATTTCTTCACGCCGCACTACCGCAACAGCCCGCTGGTTCTGGTACGCCCCGACCGGCTGGATCGCGATTGGGCCAAGATGGCCCTGTTGCGGAGCTGGCGCGCGATGGCGCCAAGGAAATTCCTGAAGGCATGGGACGCGGATACCGGCGGGCAGCGCAATGGTTGAAAACCGCTTCTGTGCGGTTTGATGCGAGGGTGGGGATGGGCATTTCGAAGCAGGAAGTTGAGGTCCTCGAGGAACTGTTCTCCGTCGTGCCGGGCGCATCGGTGCAGCGAATGTTCGGCGGGGCAGGGGTGTTCCGCGAAGGGTTGATGTTCGCGCTCAGCCTGGAAGGTGGAAGCATCGCATTGAAGGCCGATGCGCAGACCGAGCCGGATTTCATCGCCGAGGGATCAAGCCATTGGCTCTATCCGCACAAGAGCGGCAAGCAGATGGAAATGGGATACTGGCACGCGCCGGAACGGCTGCTCGACGATCCTGACGAAATGCGGATCTGGGCGCAAAAGGCGTTCGAGGCGGCGCTGCGCGCTGACGCACGCAAGCCAAAAAGCCAGCGCAAACACCTGGCTGGCGACTGAAGTCACGACAAACCGCAAAGCGCCGCGCAGGCCGGTGCTGTTTCGGCATATTGCGCTGAAACACACTCCAACCGAAACGCTTTAGCGCTCCGGAAATCCGGCAGGCAAAGTCAGAACCGGCCGGCTGAAGCTGCCGGCCAGCTCCGCTATTTCTTCTTGGGCTTTGCCGCGGGCTTTGCTGCCGCCTTTGCGGTTGTCTTGGCCGCCGGAGCCTTGGCTGCCGCCGCTTTCGCGGGGGCCTTTGCCGCAGCTTTCGCCGCAGGCTTGGCCGCCGTCTTCGCGGCGGGCTTTGCAGC
>JBGSJA010000242.1:0-1804 GCA_041742235.1 Salaquimonas sp.
GTGGCGCGCGACGGCAATTCGATTGCCTATGCGCTTTATGTGCTGGCGCGCAACCGCATGGCCTCGGCGGCGGACCTTCGCTATTTCGGCGACACCAAAATCGAGGAATTCTCCTCGCCCCTGGCGCGCGCGCATATCGCGGCGGCGCTGTCGCTCTACAACGAGGTGGAGCGGTCGAGCCGCATCTATGGATCGGCGCTGCAGCTGGCCAGTACCAACCGCACGCACAGCTACACAAGCTATGATTACGGTTCGCGGCTTCGCGACGGCGCGGCGATACTGGCGCTTGCGAGCGAAACGCGGCCCGTGCCGGCAAATGTCGCCGATATGATGCGGTTCATGCAGGGCGAACTGCGCTCGAAGAAGTATACCTCGACGCAGGAGCAGGCATGGATGCTGCTGGCCGCCCGCGCCACGCAGGAAATGAACAAGGATCTTGCGCTGGAGATCAATGGCGCGCCGCATGAGGGTGCGTTCAACCTCACGGTTCCCGGCACATCGCTGGCGACCGATCCGGTGGAGATCGGCAATCCGGGTACGCAGGCGCTGGTGGCGACGGTCACGACGCTGGCTTCGCCGCTGCAGCCGCTGCCAGCGGGCGGCGACGGCTTCGAGATAACGCGAGAATACTACACGCTGGATGGCGAACCGGCCGATATCACGCAGGCGAAGCAGAACGAGCGCTATGTCGTGGTCCTCACGGTCAATGAAAACACGGAAGACACCGCGCGCATCCTGGTCACTGACCTTCTGCCGGGCGGGTTCGAGATCGACAATCCGCGGCTCGTCCAGAGCGCCGACCTCGAAGAATTCGGCTGGCTGGGCGAGACGGAAGTGGCCCACAGCGAATTTCGCTCCGACCGTTTTGTCGCCGCGCTCAACCGGCAGGAGGGAACCGACAAATCGTTCTCGTTGGCCTATGTCGTGCGGGCTGTGACGCCGGGCACCTATTCGCTGCCCGCCGCAACGGTTGAGGACATGTACCGGCCCGAGCTTTCGGCGCGCACGGCAACCGGCTTCATGCAGGTGCAGGCGGGGCTTTGATGGCCACGCCCGGTAAATGGCGCAAGGCAGCGCGGCGCGGGCTCGTTGTCGCCGGCGGCATCGTCACCCTGGCGGCGGTTTCCCTGCTTGCGCTGGACCGGCTGGACAAGGCCTGGCCGCCGCCTTTGGGCGGGCCGCAAATGTTGTCGCGCGAGGTGCTTGACCGCAACGGCGAACCGCTTCGATTTTACGCGAATGACGACGGGCGATGGCGGCTGAAGGCCGATATCGACCGGATCGATCCGAAATTCGTGGCCATGCTCGTCGCTTATGAAGACAAGCGTTTTCACGAGCATCGCGGCGTCGATCCGCTGGCGATCGCGCGGGCGGCAGGGCAGTTGCTGTCGAACGGGCGGATCGTTTCGGGCGGCTCTACCATCACCATGCAACTGGCGCGCTTGATCGAGCCGCGCCAGTCGCGGTCTCTCGGCGCGAAGCTGCGGCAGGCGCTGCGCGCATTGCAGATCGAGAGGCGGCTGACCAAGCGCGAGATTCTTGGGCGCTATTTGACCCTTGCGCCCTATGGCGGGAACATCGAGGGTGTACGCGCGGCTTCCCTGGCATGGTTCGGGCGCGAACCGGCGAAGCTCAACCTTGCCGAGGCGGCGCTGCTTGTCGCCCTGCCGCAGTCACCGGAAGCTCGCCGTCCCGACCGCAACCCGCAAAACGCGGAGGCCGCGCGTCAGCGGGTGATTGAGCGCATTGTG
Source organism: Salaquimonas sp. (assembly GCA_041742235.1). GTDB lineage: Bacteria > Pseudomonadota > Alphaproteobacteria > Rhizobiales > Rhizobiaceae > BOKV01. Next base: position 1,752 of record JBGSJA010000242.1, read on the forward strand.
GCGGCGGGGCTGGCAGATACGGCTGAAATTGCGCGCGTTGCAACATTCACCGT
>JBGSJA010000243.1:0-1733 GCA_041742235.1 Salaquimonas sp.
CGCAGGCTCCAACAATGATTCAAGAACTTCAAGCACCGTTCACGAGCGCCGGCAACCCGGATGTGCTCATCATTGGCGCCGGGGTGTTCGGCCTTTGGGCAGCGCGCAACGCGATCCGGTCAGGCAAAAGTGTGCTGGTGCTGGAAAAGCGAAGGGCGGGGGCGGGGGCTTCCGGCGGGTTTCTTGGGGCGTTGATGCCGCACATGCCGGACCGATGGAATGCGAAGAAGCAGTTCCAGTTCGATGCGCTAGTCGGGCTGGAAGGCGCTATCCGCGAACTGCAATCGGACACGGGCGTGGATTGCGGCTACCGGCGCTGCGGGCGGCTTGTTCCGGTCACTGGCGAGCGAACCGTGGAGGTGGTTCGGCAGCGCGTGGAAAGCGCGGCGACACATTGGCCCGGTTTCCGGCTGGAGCATTTGACATCTTTCGACGGCACGCTTGCCGATGGCTGGCTTACGCCAAAGGCCGCACCCTATGGCGTGCAATGGGACGATTTGTCGGCGCGCATCGACCCGCGAGCATTGTTGGCGGCGCTAAGCGCCTATGTGCGGACACATGGCGATTTGCGCGAAGGGGGGGCGGTTGCGGAGGTCGAGCGGGGCGCGGCGGTTTTGTCAACCGGATCGCGGATTGCGGCGGGCGAGGTGATCGACGCCAATGGCTGGGAAGCCTACGCACTGTTGCAACCGCATATGGGACATATGACTGGCGGCGGCCCCATAGGACGCGGAGTGCGGGGGCAGGCAATATTGCTGGAATTCCCGCATTCGGACGACTTACCCATCGTCTACAGCGACGGCGCCTACGTGGTTCCGCAATCGTGCGGGCGAATTGCCGTCGGTTCCTCGACGGTGGAGAATTGGCGCGGCGAACCGGGCGAATTCGACCCGTCGGATGTCGATTTCCATGCCAGGGCCGAAGTGCTTGTCCCAAGGATCGCCGGTGCGCCCGTTATGGAACGCTGGGCCGGCATTCGTCCGAGAAACATGCTGAAGCCCAAGGACACGGAAGCCTGGTTCGGACCCGTGCCCGGCCTTGACGGCGTCAGCGCCCGGATCGGCGGCTTCAAGACCGGCCTAGCCGTGGCATGGAGGGGTTGAGGCGGAATATATATCGAGTATATACATGTCAAGTCGGGGGCGGCTGAATGGACTTTGAATGGAATGAGGAAAAGAATGCCGTGCTGCGTGATCGGTACGGGATAGGGTTTGAGGCAGTCGTGGAAGCGATCTCGAAGGGATACATGCTAGAGGAAATAGCGCACCCGAAGCCTGAACGGTATCCTGGCCAACGCATGTTCGTTGTATCGATCAACAACTATGTATGGGCAGTACCGTTCGTCCCCGGCGAGGGCCGATGTTTTCTGAAAACAATGTTTCCGAGCCGAAAATACATGGCCGAGTACATGAGAGGCGACTAACATGCAAAAGTTGAAACTACCTCCGGTACTGACTAGAAATGACTTCGATTCAGATGACGAATATCAAGAATATCTCGACATCGAAGGAAGCGATTGGGAAATCCCGCCGCTCGATCCTGCCCGCCGGGCTGAATTGGAAGAGGCAGCGCGCAACACGATCGAGGCGAAGCGCAAGCGCATCTCCATCATGGTGCGCGAGCGCGACCTTGAAAAGCTCAAGGCCAAGGCCGAAAGGCTCGGAATGCCCTACCAGACGCTGATCAACTCCATCCTGCACCAATATGCCGAGAAAGACTGACCGCCCGTACGC
>JBGSJA010000244.1:0-2641 GCA_041742235.1 Salaquimonas sp.
CGTCAAGTCGATCGACCGCGCGGCCGCCGAGGCGATGCCCGGCGTCGTCGCCGTGCTCGACGGCAAGCAGCTCAAGGTCGACGGCATCGGCAACATCATCTGCGGCTGGATGATCCATTCCAAGGACGGCACGCCGATGAAGATGGGGGCCTGGTCGCCCCTTGCGACGGAGAAGGTGCGCTATGTCGGCGATGCCGTCGCGGTGGTGATCGCCGATACCTACGCCAACGCCCGGTTGGCGGGCGAAGCGGTCGTGATCGACTATGACGTGCTGCCTTCCGTCATCGACGCCGTGGAGGCATTGAAACCCGGCGCGCCGCAGCTTCATCCGGAGGCCGAGGGCAACCTCATCTTCGATTGGGAGATCGGCGACGGCAAGGCGACGGACGCAGCCCTGGCTTCCTCGGCCCGGGTCGTCGAGATGGACATCGTCAACAACCGCCTCTCGCCCAACCCGATGGAGCCGCGCGCGGCGCTTGCCAATTACGACAGTGCCGAGGACCATTTCACGCTCTACACCACCAGCCAGAACCCGCATGTGGCGCGGTTGGTTCTTTCGGCCTTCTACCAGGTCGCGCCAGAGAACAAGCTTCGCGTCATCGCGCCCGATGTCGGCGGCGGCTTCGGATCGAAGATCTACATTTATCCGGAGGAGATCGTCTGCCTCTGGGCATCGAAGAAGACCGGCGTGCCTGTCAAGTGGACCGCTGATCGCACGGAGGCGTTCCTCACGGATGCCCATGGCCGCGACCACCACACCAAGGCTCGCATGGGCTTCGACAAGGACGGCCGCATCACCGGCTTCAAGGTCGACACCATCGCCAATCTTGGCGCTTACATGTCGCTGTTCTCCAGCTCGGTCCCGACCTATCTTTATGCAACGCTGCTGTCGGGCCAGTACGACATCAAGAACATCCATGCCAATGTGCGCACGGTCTACACCAACACCGTGCCGGTTGATGCCTATCGCGGCGCCGGGCGGCCCGAGGCGACCTTCGTCGTCGAGCGCATGATGGAGACGGCTGCCCGTGAACTGGGGATCGACCCGGCGGAACTGCGCCGCCGCAACTTCGTCAGGTCTTTCCCGCACCAGACGCCGGTGATCATGGCCTATGACGCAGGCGACTACGACACCACGCTGGATGCGGCACTGAAGGCGGCGGACTATGCCGGCTTCCCGGCCCGCAAGGCGGAAGCCGAAAGGCGCGGCAAAAAACGCGGCATTGGTCTTTCCTGCTACATCGAAGCTTGCGGCATCGCGCCTTCTGCGGCGGTCGGCTCGCTCGGCGCCGGCGTCGGCCTTTGGGAATCGGCGGAAGTGCGGGTCAATCCGGTCGGCACCATCGAGATCCTGACCGGCAGCCACAGCCATGGCCAGGGCCATGAAACCACCTTCGCCCAGCTCATCGCCGAACGCTTCGGCCTGCCGGTGGCGAATGTGAACATCGTTCACGGCGACACCGACAAGGTGCAGTTCGGCATGGGCACCTACGGTTCGCGCTCCGGCGCGGTCGGCATGAGCGCCATCGTCAAGGCGCTCGACAAGGTCGAGGCGAAGGCCAAGAAGATCGCCGCGCACCTGATGGAAGCCGATGCAGGCGACATCGTCATCGAGAACGGCGTCGCCAAGGTCGCCGGCACCGACAAGAAGCTCGACTGGCACATGATCTGCCTTGCCGCATACACCGCGCACAACCTTCCGGCCGGCATGGAGCCGGGCCTCAAGGAAGGCGCGTTCTACGATCCGACCAACTTCACCTTCCCGGCGGGCACCTATGTCTGCGAGGTCGAGGTCGATCCGGAGACCGGCACGACAGAAATCGTCCAGTTCGTGGCCGCCGACGATTTCGGCAAGATCATTAACCCGATGATCGTTGAGGGCCAGGTCCATGGCGGCATCGCGCAGGGCATCGGCCAGGCGTTGATGGAGGGCGTGATCTACAACGATGACGGCCAGCTCCTGACCGCCAGCTACATGGACTACCAGATGCCGCGCGCCGGCGACCTGCCGTCCTACAAGCTCTCCACGCACGAGACCATCTGCCCGGGCAATCCGCTCGGCATGAAGGGATGCGGCGAGGCGGGCGCGATCGGCTCTCCGCCGGCGGTCATCAATGCGCTGACCGACGCCATCGGCCACAACAACCTCGAAATGCCGGCAACGCCCCAGCGCGTCTGGGCTGCGCTGCGGGCTGGATAGGCGCCGTTTGCATTTCTCCGCCCGCAGGCATTTCCGGCGGGCGGGGGCAACGGACAACGCATTCGAAAATTCGAAGGACGAGACCATGTACGAGACCAATTACCACCGCGCCGCATCGACGGAAGAAGCCGTGAAGCTGATGGGCAAGGCGGGCGACGGCAAGTTCATCGCCGGCGGGCAGACGCTGCTGCCAACCATGAAGCAGCGCCTCGCCGCGCCTACCGACATCATCGACCTTCGCCACATTTCGGCGATGAAGGGCATCACGGTCAGCGGCAAGCAGGTGACCATCGGCGCGGCCACCACCCACGCTGAAGTGGCATCCTCCAAGGAACTCCGCGCGGCTTGCCCCGGCCTTGCCGACCTTGCCGGCATGATCGGCGATCCGGCCGTGCGCCACATGGGAACGATCGGCGGATCGATCGCCAACAACGATCCGGC
>JBGSJA010000245.1:0-15598 GCA_041742235.1 Salaquimonas sp.
CGCCGGACCTGAGGGACAGTGCCACAGAAAAGAAACCGCCGCGGCATGCCGCGGCAAGGGTGAAACGGTGGGGTAAGAGCCCACCGCGCGCGCCGGCAACGGCAGCGGCACGGTAAACCCCATCGGGAGCAAGACCGAATAGGGACGACGTGGCGGGGCAACCCGCCAGCCGGTTTCCGGGCCAGTCGTCCGGGTGGGTCGCGCCGAGGCATCCGGCAACGGATGTCCCAGAGGAATGGCCGCCACGTCCCTGCGGGCAACTGCAGGGGCCATACAGAACCCGGCTTACAGGCCGGCTGGCACTTTTTCACTCCAGGCAAACCGCGGCGGCATGAGTCAATTTGACTCATCCGTGGGCAGCTATTCGCGGTCCATACTGCTGGCAATCAGCGGTTTGGCCGCATTGGGTGCGTCGCCAAATGCCCGCTTAAACCCATGATCGTGGCGGAATTTCCCAAACCAATCCCATTGATATCCAAATTTTCCCATGTTATCCCAAATCACGGCGGATGAACGGCGTTTGATTTGCAGCGTGAAGCAGGCGTTGGAAAGGGCAGTTTTCCCGGTCTTTTCAATCGTGTGACGATCGTGTTGCGGCGCCGGGTTGTCCCGCCACAGCTTGATGCCCATCGGGCATGCGATCGGGAACCATGGAACGCTTCGCCTCCAACACGGTGAACAATATCGACCGGAAGGGACGGGTATCGATCCCGGCGGCGTTTCGTTCCGCGCTCGGCGGGCAATCGGTTCTGCGCGGCCTGCTATCTGTCGAGCATCCTGTCGTGGAGGCGGGCGGGCAAGCGATGATGGACGCCTATGAGCGGCGGCTCGACAGGCTCGATCCGTTCAGCCAGGCCTATGAGGATTGGTCGCACTACATTCTCGGTGACGCGCTGGAGTTGAAGCTCGACGGCGAGGGCCGCATCCAGATCAGCGACCGCCTGCGCGAGCACACCGGCATCAATGAGCAGGTGCTGTTCGAGGGACGGGGAAATTCCTTCTGGCTTTGGGAGCCGGGCAAATACGAGGCATACCGGACGGCGGCGCGCAGCCGTGTCCGCGACATGCGCCGTGCGCTTGCTTCCACGAGTTCCGATACCGGGGCCGGCGCCCTTGCGGACGGGAGAGCAGGATCATGACGGACCGCAGCGGACTTTCAGGCGAAAGCGTTGCTGGCGGACCGGTGCGTCATGTTCCGGTACTGCTCGACGAGGTCCTTTCCGCACTGGCGCCGCGCCCCGGCGCCGTGATCGTAGACGGCACTTTCGGCGCGGGCGGCTACAGCGAGGCGATCCTCGAAGCCGGCGCCAATGTGGTCGCCATCGACCGCGACCCGTCGGCAATCGCGGCGGGCGAGGAGATGTTGGCGCGCTGGCGCGAACGCCTTGTGCTGGTGCGCGGCGAGTTCGCCGATCTTGACGGAATCGCCCACGAAAACGGCATCGATACCGCGGACGGCGTCGTGCTCGACATTGGCGTATCCTCCATGCAACTCGACGAGGCGGAGCGCGGCTTTTCGTTCCGCAAGGATGGTCCGCTCGACATGCGCATGAGCGGCGAAGGGCCGAGCGCCGCCGATGTGGTCAACAACGCCGCACAGAACGACCTTCTGCGCATCATCGGCATTTTGGGCGAGGAAAAGCATGCGCCGCGGGTGGCCCGCGCTATTACCGAGCGACGCGCTTCCAAGCCGTTCGAGCGCACGCTCGATCTTGCCGGCGTTGTCGAAAAGGCCGTCGGCCGGGCGCATGGCGAGCGCATCCATCCGGCAACCCGGACATTCCAGGGGCTGCGAATCTTCGTCAATCGCGAGCTGGAACAGCTTGCGGCCGCGCTTTCGGCCGCAGAACGCCTTTTGAAGGAAGGCGGACGGCTTGTCGTCGTAACCTTCCATTCGCTTGAGGACCGGATCGTCAAGCGGTTCCTTGCCGAACGCAGCGGCGCCGCCAGCGGTTCGCGGCATCTGCCCGAAACCGGGTACCGGGCAGCGAGTTTCACGCTGACCCAGCGCGGCGCGGTTGCAGCGGGCGATGAGGAGGCGCAGCGCAACCCGCGCGCCCGTTCGGCAAAGCTGCGCTACGGCATCCGAACTTCGGCGCCCGCTTACGCGGAAGACTGGTCACCCTTCAAGCTGCCCAACCTCGTTTCGCTGTCCTCCTTGGGAAAGGGCGGCCGTGATGGTTAGGACGCTCGACATCGTCATGATCGCCATGCTCATCGCGGGCGCGGGCTACACCTTCAAGGTCAAGCACGACGCCGAGCAGGCGGTTGCCCGGGTGGAATCGCTCGAAACGCGCATCCGGCTGGAGCGCGAGGCGATCGACATCCTCAAGGCCGACTGGAGCCTGCTGACCAGTCCCGACCGGCTCGAGGCGCTGATTGCCCGCCATCGCGAGGAACTGGGGCTCGAGCCGCTTTCGCCCCGACAGATCGTGACGCTCGACAAGATCCCGCAAAAGCAGCCGGACCTCATGCCAATCGATGGCGAGGGCATGGCGGACGATACACCCGAGACGCGGGCAACAGGTCCGGACGCCACCGTGACCGGGTCGGTTGCCGGTGCAGGCGAGGAATTCGGCGAAGAACAGCCAAAGAAAACGGAAGAGGCCCAATGAGCGTTGCAGGCGCGTTCGAGGAAGAGGGCGGGACCTTCATGGCAAGCCAGTTGCGCTTCCAGGGCGCCGGCATGGCCGCGTTAAACCAATCGCGCTCGCGTATCGTGCTGTCCATGCTGGTCGTCGGCTGCGTCTATCTGGTGATTGTGGCGCGACTTGTCTATTTCGGCATTCTCGATACCGATTCCACTGCCGCCCAGATAAAGGCCGATGCGACGATTTCGGCCCGCAGGCCCGATCTGGTCGACCGCAATGGCGTTACCCTTGCGACCGACATCAATACCGCTTCCCTGTTTGCCGAGCCCAAGCGCATCGTCGATGTAGATGAAGCTGTAGAGCAGCTTGCCTCGGTGCTGCCGGACCTCGATGTGGAGCATGCGCACCGCCGGCTGACTTCGAAGGCCGGCTTCGTGTGGCTTAAGCGCGAACTGACGCCGGCGCAGCAGGCGCAGATCCTGCAGCTTGGAATTCCCGGCATCGGTTTTCGCCGCGAGACGCGCCGCTTCTATCCCAAGGGGTCCATCGCCTCGCATATTGTCGGGCACGTCAACATCGACAATAACGGCATTGCCGGCATCGAGAAATATGTCGACGACCGAGGCCTGCGTGAACTTCGCGACGCCGGGCTGACCACCGGAAAGCCGTTGGAGCCGGTGCGGCTTTCCATTGATCTGCGCGTACAGCATTTCGTCCGCGACGAACTGGAAAAGGGCATGCAGCGTTACCAGGCCATCGCTGCGGGCGGCATAGTCCTCGACGCCAACACCGGCGAAGTGCTGGCGATGGTCTCACTGCCGGACTACGACCCAAACCGGCCGGTGGACGCGCTCGACAAAGACCGGCTCAACCGCATGTCGGCCGGACTTTTCGAGATGGGCTCGACCTTCAAGACCTTCACCACCGCCATGGCGCTGGACAGCGGCAAGGTCACTCTGGAAGACAAGTTCGACGCGTCCCGCCCGCTGCGGATTGCGGGCTTCACCATCAACGACTTCCACGGCAAGGGGCGCGTGCTGAGCGTGCCGGAAGTGTTCATCTATTCATCCAATATCGGCACCGCCAAGATGGCCGATGCCGTGGGCGTCGAGGGACACAAGGAGTTCCTTCACCGGATCGGGCTTCTCGACAAGGTGCCGTTCGAACTGCCGGAAGTGGCGGCCCCTGTCGAGCCGGCGGAGTGGAAGAAGATAAATTCCGTGACGATTTCCTACGGCCATGGCGTGACGACCACGCCGTTGCAGACGGCGGTTGCAGCCGCTGCACTCGTCAATGGCGGGAAACTGCTTGCGCCGACGCTTTTTGTACGCAGTCAAGAGGAAGCGGACGGTATCGCGAAGCAGGTGGTCCGCAAGGAAACCAGCGACGCCATGCGGTATCTCATGAAACTCAACGTGGAAGAGGGATCGGGCAAGCGCGCCGGGGTTGAGGGATTTCGCGTCGGCGGGAAGACCGGCACCGCCGAAAAGGTCGTTGGCAAGCGCTATTCCAGCGAAAAGCGATTCAACGCCTTCCTGGCAGCCTTTCCCATTGACGATCCCAAATATGTCGTGCTCGTCATCATTGACGAACCCAAGCCGGAACAAGGCAAGGGCGCCGCCACAGCCGGCCTTAATGCTGCACCAATGGTGAGCAATATCGTGCGGCGCTCGGCGGCGGTTCTGGGGGTCAAGCCCGTGTTCGAAGACGGCGCAATTCCTGTTCTCGTGTCGCGCTGAATGGATTTCACGCTCCGGCGGCGCTAGGAAAGTGCGCCTGGGGGTAGTGATTCGGGGCCTCAATGGCCCAAAAGGGAAGCGGCGAGAATGAAACTTGGCGATCTTGCCGGCAGGGATGCGGCGGTTCCGCAAGGCGCCGCCGGCATAGCCGTGACAGGATTGACAGCCGATTCGCGCAAGGTGGAACCGGGTTTTGTGTTCGCGGCGCTTCCCGGCAGCAAAGCCGATGGCGCAAGATTTATTGCCGACGCCGTTGCACGGGGCGCAGTCGCCGTGCTCGCCAAGGCGGGAACGCCGGTGCCGGAGGGTGTGGCGCTTGCGGCGGCATTGGAGCCGCGTTCGGCGCTGGCGTTGATGGCCGCGCGCCTTTACCCCCGTCAGCCCGAAACCATTGCGGCCGTAACGGGTACTGCCGGCAAGACTTCTGTCGCTTCCTTCCTGCGCCAGATCTGGGAAGTGGAAGGAAAGGCTGCGGCGAGCGTCGGCACCACCGGCGTCACTGCACCGGGGGTCGAGGAATATGGCAGCCTGACAACGCCCGATCCGGTGGACCTGCACCGGCTTTTCGACCGGTTGGCGGGCGACGGCGTCACGCATCTTTCCATGGAGGCGTCTTCGCACGGGCTTGACCAGCATCGGCTCGACGGCGTTAGGCTTTCTGCCGCCGCCTTCACCAATCTGGGCCGCGACCACATGGATTATCATCCGACGGTCGAGCATTATTTCAATTCCAAGATGCGGCTTTTCACCGAGCTTCTTCCCGAGGGCGGGCCTGCGGTCATCTTCGCTGATGACGAATGGTCGGAAGCTGCGATCAAGATTACCGACCGCGCCGGCAGGCGCGTGCTTACAGTCGGGCGGCACGGCGATTTCCTCGCGCTCAAGCGCGTCGAGCACGAGCGTTTCCGCCAGTCGGCGGAAATCCGGCATGCGGACGAAACCTATCGCATCGAGTTTCCGCTTGCGGGCGATTTCCAGATCGCCAACGGCCTCGTCGCAGCGGGACTGGCGATCGCAACTGGCAGCGAGCCGGGAGCCGCGCTTGAAGCGCTAACGCATATCAAAGGCGCCAAGGGCAGGCTCGAATTGGTAGGCGCGACCGCGCAGGGATCGCCCGTCTATGTGGACTATGCCCACAAGCCCGACGCGATGGCGCAGGTGCTGAAATCGCTGCGCCCGTTCACGACTGGCAGGCTGGTCATCGTTTTCGGCTGCGGCGGCGATCGTGACCCCGGCAAGCGGCCCATCATGGGCGAGGTCGCGGCAAGGCTCGCCGACACCGTCATCGTCACCGACGATAATCCGCGATCGGAAAAACCCGAGGCGATCCGCGCCGCAATCATGGCGGGGTGTCCCGGCGCGCGAGAGATTGCCGACCGCCGCGAGGCGATCCAAGCCGCTGTCGCAATGCTTGCGGCAGGCGATGCGCTGGTCGTGGCCGGCAAGGGCCATGAGGAAGGCCAGATCGTCGGCGACGTGACGCTGACCTTTTCCGACCATGCCGTGGCGCGCGAGGCGCTTGCCGCGACGAATGAAGGCGCAACCGAATGAGCGCGCTGTGGTCCCTCGCCGACATGCAGGAAGCGATGGACGCGCGCTATTTTGGCAAGATGCCGGAAGAAGTGACCGGCATTTCCATCGACACGCGCACCCTGCAACCGGGCGAAGCGTTTTTTGCTATCAAGGGCGATAGTCTCGACGGCCATGACTATGTGAACCAGGCAATGAAGGCCGGCGCGGCGGTGGCCGTCATCGCGCAATCCAAACTGGTCTCATTCGGGGCGGTGCGCATTCCGCTGCTGGTAGTCCCCGACGTGCTGGAGGCGCTCGAGAAACTGGGCGTGGCGGCGCGTGCACGCAGCCGGGCGCAGATCATCGCGGTTACCGGCAGCGCCGGAAAGACCAGCGCAAAGGAAATGCTGCGCACGGCCCTTTCTTTCTCGGCGCTGGGGGGCAGCGCCTGGAAGGTCCACGCGTCCGCCGCTTCCTTCAACAATCACTGGGGCGTGCCGCTGACACTGGCCCGCATGCCCGCCGACGCGCGCTACGGCATTTTCGAGATCGGAATGAACCACGCCGGCGAGATTACGCCGCTGGTGAAAATGGTGCGCCCGCACATTGCGATCATCACGACGATCGCACCAGCGCATCTGGGAAATTTCGCGACGGTCGACGATATCGCGCGGGCCAAGGCCGAGATATTCGCCGGTCTGGTACCCGGCGGCGCGGCCTTGATCAACCGCGACATCAAGCAGTTTTCGCTGCTCAAGAAGCTTGCGGCAGAGGCCGGAGTCGAACGGCTCTACAGCTTCGGCGTCAAGAAGGGCGCGGACTTCCGGCTGGTGTCGATCGATGCCGGGCCTGAAGGGTCGGCGATCGAAGCGTCGATCGGCGGCGAGCGCATCAAGTACAAATTGCCGGTTCCCGGCGAGCACCAGGCGATGAACTCGCTGGCGGTGCTGGGCGCAGCCTCGCTGGCAGGGGCCGATGTCAATCGTTGCGCGGGCGCACTCGCCCACGCCCTTCCGGAAAAAGGCCGCGGGCAGGCGCATGTCGTGGTCTTGCCGGCGGGCCGCGTTACCGTCATCGACGAAAGCTACAATGCCAATCCCGCATCGATGGAGGCGGCGCTCAAGGTGCTGGCGAGCCATCGGCCCAAGGGGCGGCGCATCGCGGTCCTGGGCGACATGCTGGAACTTGGGGAGGCTTCCGCGCGCCTGCACAAGGGGCTGCGCAGGCAGATCGAGGAGACCGCGGCCGATCTCGTTTTTCTGGCGGGAAAAGAAATGGCGGCGCTGGCCGGCGATCTGCCACCCGCCGTGCTGGCAGGTCATTTCGCCGATCCGGCCGCCTTGGCCAAGGAGCTGCTTCATGCCTTGCGCGATGGAGACGTCGTGATGGTCAAGGCGTCAAACGGCGCGCGTTTTTCGGTGATTGTTCAAAGTTTGCTTGGAACAAAAACAGCCGCTCCGGAAGGGGCGCGATAGGGGGGACATGCTCTTTTACCTTTCACAGGAACTGTCGGGGCAGTTTTCCTTCTTCAACATCTTCCGGTACATCACCTTTCGCACGGCCGCCGCGCTTATTACCGCGGCGTTCTTCGTGTTCCTGTTCGGCAAACCGATGATCGCGGCGCTGCGGATACGGCAAGGCAAAGGCCAGCCGATACGGGCGGACGGACCTGAAACGCATTTCGCCAAGGCCGGAACGCCGACCATGGGCGGGCTCATGATCCTTTCGGGCGTGCTGTTCTCATCGCTGTTATGGGCGAACCTGACCAGCGGCTATGTCTGGGTCATCGTTCTGGTAACGGTCGGCTTTGGCGCGATCGGACTTTACGACGACTACCTGAAAGTCTCGAAGGCGACCCACAAGGGCTTCTCGGGCCGAGTGCGGCTCATCATCGAATTTGCGATTGCGGCCATCGCCTGCATCGCCATCATGCAATTGAGCGATCCGAAATTGTCCGGACAACTGGCGTTTCCGTTCTTCAAGGACCTGCTCCTCAATATGAGCTGGTTCTTCGTGCCATTCGGCGCCTTCATCATCGTCGGCGCGGGAAATGCAGTGAACCTGACCGACGGCCTCGACGGCCTCGCAATCGTGCCGGTCATGATCGCCGCGGCGTCGTTCGGGCTGATCGCATATTTGTCGGGCAACTTCGTGTTCTCAGATTATTTGCAGATCCATTTCGTGCAGGGCACCGGCGAGATCGCCGTGATTTGCGGCGCGGTTATCGGCGCGGGCCTCGGTTTCCTGTGGTTCAACGCGCCGCCTGCCGCGATCTTCATGGGCGATACCGGAAGCCTGGCGCTGGGCGGCATGATCGGCGCGACGGCAGTCGCGACCAAGCACGAGATCGTGCTTGCCATCATTGGCGGCCTGTTCGTGATGGAAGCCCTGTCGGTGATCATCCAGGTTGCCTCGTTCAAGCTCACCGGCAAGCGGGTGTTTCGCATGGCTCCCATCCACCATCACTTCGAGAAGAAGGGCTGGACGGAAAGCCAGGTGGTCATCCGGTTCTGGATCATCGCCGTGATGCTGGCGCTCGCCGGACTTTCCACGCTGAAGCTGCGGTGAGCCGATGATCCCCGTCTCCACCCAGAAGGGCAAGCGCACCGCACTTTTCGGACTTGGCGGGTCCGGCATGGCGACTGCGCTTGCGCTGCTGGAGGGCGGGGCCGATCTCATCGCCTTTGACGACAATCCCGAAAGGGTGGAACAGGCGCGCTCCAAGGGGATACGAACAGGCGATTTGCGCGACGAGGGCGGGCTAGTGCATTTTTCCGCGCTGGTTCTATCGCCGGGCGTGCCACTTACCCATCCGCGCCCGCACTGGTCGGCGGAACTTGCAAGGGCCGCGAATGTCCCGGTGATTGGCGACATCGAACTGTTCGCGCGCGAGCGGCGGGCAAGGGCGCCCGGCTGCCCGTTCATCGCGATCACCGGCACCAATGGAAAATCGACCACGACCGCGCTGATCGCGCATGTGCTGAGGAGTGCCGGGCGCGACGTGCAGATGGGCGGCAATATCGGTACGGCGATCCTGTCGCTGGAGCCGCCCGCGCCGAACCGGCATTATGTCGTGGAGTGTTCCTCCTACCAGATCGACCTTGCGCCGACGCTCGATCCCTCGATCGGCATCCATCTCAACCTGACGCCGGACCATCTCGATCGGCACGGTTCGATGGAAAACTACGCCGCGATCAAGGAGCGGCTGGTGGCGGCAAGTGCTATCGCCATCATTGGCACGGACGACGACTATTCCGCCGCGATTGCCTCCTTCCTGCAGGCAAAGGGGAAGAAGGTTGTGCGGATCGCGTCAAGCTCCGAGCTCTCCGAAGGCGTGTGGCTCGACGGACGCAAGCTCGTCAGCGGCAACGGTCGCATCGTGGAGACCGTCGCTGACCTTTCGACAGCGCCGGCGCTGCGCGGTGATCACAATGGCCAGAACGCGGCAGCGGCCTATGCCGCCTGCCGCGCGGCGGGGTTGACCGCCATGGAAATCCAGACCGGCTTCGACAGCTTCCCCGGGCTCGCCCACCGGATGGAGCAGGTCGCGCACCTTGGCAATGTGCTTTTTGTCAACGATTCAAAGGCTACCAATGCCGACGCTGCCGCCAAGGCGCTGGCGAGTTTCCCGCACATCTACTGGATTGCGGGCGGGCTGGCCAAGGAAGGCGGCATCGCGCCGCTTGCAAAGTTCTTCCCGAAGATCGCCAAGGCATATTTGATCGGAGAGGCCGCGCCGCAGTTCGCGGCAACGCTCGGCGACAAGGTGCCGTTCGTCATCTCGCAAACCATCGAAGCAGCGGTGAAGCATGCGAGCGTGGATGCGGGGCGCGATGAGGCAGCCGAGTCGGTAGTGCTGCTTTCGCCGGCCTGCGCGAGTTTCGACCAGTTCCAGAATTTCGAGAAGCGCGGCGACGCGTTCCGCTCATCCGTGCTGGCGCTGGAAGGCGTCACTGCGCGGGCGGAGGCGCAGCGATGAACCCGTCCAGCAAAGCCCAGGGAGGCGCCAATGGTTAGCCGCGTGGATCGTTCGGTGATGGCGGAGTGGTGGCGAACCGTCGACCGGCTTCTCTTGGGCGCAGTGCTCTTCCTGATGCTGTGCGGGGTGCTGCTTTCCTTCGCCGCGAGCCCGGCGGTCGCCGACCGGATCGGGGCGGAAACTTTCCATTTCATCAAGCGGCACGCGATGTTCCTCGTCCCGGCAGTTGCGCTGTTCATCGGCGCTTCGTTCCTGTCGCCACGGCAGGTGCGGCGGGCCAGCTTCGTGCTGCTTGGCATCTCGATATTGCTGATGATCGCGACGCTTTTCATCGGCGCCGAGGTCAAGGGATCGCGCCGCTGGATCACGCTGGCCGGCATCTCCATCCAGCCGTCCGAATTGCTGAAACCGGCCTTCGTCGTCATCACGGCATGGCTGTTTGCGGAAAATGCGCGGCGTCCGGAAATCCCCGGCAATCTCTTCTCGATCATTCTCTTCGGCATTGTCGCCGCGCTGCTGCTCGCACAGCCCGATTTCGGCCAGACCATGCTGGTGGCGATCGTGTGGGGGGCGCTGTTCTTCATGGCCGGCATGCCTTGGCTGTGGATCGTCGGGCTGGGCGCAACCGGCGCGGGCGGACTTGCCGCAGCCTATGCCTTCTTCCCGCACGTGGCGGGGCGCATCGACCGTTTCATCACCGGCGAGGGCGACAATTTCCAGGTCGAGACCGCCCGCGAGGCGATTATCAATGGCGGCTGGCTGGGGCAGGGGCCGGGTGAAGGCACGGTCAAGCGCATCATCCCCGACAGCCATGCCGACTTCCCGTTCGCGGTGGCAGCGGAGGAATTCGGCATCATCGCCTGTATCCTCCTGGTGGCGCTGTTTGCCTTTATCGTGCTGCGCGGCCTCAGCCATGCGCTCCGCGAAAAGGATCCTTACGTGCGGCTTGCGGTTTGCGGGTTGATCACGCTGTTCGCCAGCCAGTCGATGATCAACATGATGGTCAATTTGCAACTCATGCCGGCCAAGGGCATGACGCTGCCCTTCATCTCCTATGGCGGCTCGTCGCTGCTTTCGATGGCGGTTGGCATGGGTTTCGTCGTCGCGCTGACGCGCAGGCGGCCGGAGACCCGTTCGAGCGCACCGTACGGCTTTGCGCTGCGGCAGTACCGTCCGGCAGGCGAGGGCGGCAACGCATGAAATCAAAAGGCGCGATGGTGCTGTGCGCCGGGGGAACCGGCGGGCACCTGTTTCCGGCGGAGGCGCTGGCGCATGAACTTTCGGCGCGCGGCTGGGAGGTGCATCTGGCGACCGACAAGCGGGCCAGGCAATACGCCGCCCAATTTCCCGCCCGCAAGATGCATGTGATCGCTTCGTCCACACCCTCCGGCAAGAACCCGTTCCGGCTCGCGATGGCGGCAATCACGTTGCTGCGCGGCTACCGCCAGGCGCGGAACATGATGACGGCTGTCAAGCCGGCGGCGGCCATCGGCTTCGGCGGTTATCCGACGGTGCCGCCCATGCTCGCGGCCACCCGGCTTGGCATTCCCTCGATGATCCATGACGCCAATGCGGTTATGGGCCGGGCGAACAAGCTGCTTGCGCCGCGCGTCAATCTCATTGCGATGGGGTTTGCCGGCATTGGTGGCGATGGTGTGGAAGTCACTGGAAATCCGGTGCGGCCGGCGGTGATCGAGGCAGCGAAGACACTCTATCCGGTTCGCAAGGCGGGCGAGCCCTTCAACCTTCTCGTTTTCGGTGGAAGCCAGGGCGCGCAGTTCTTCTCGCAGGCATTGCCGCAAGCCATTGCAATGCTTGAGCCGCAAAAGCGGGCGCTGCTGCGCGTCGTGCAACAGGCGCGTGCGGAAGACGAGGGGGCGCTGAAGGCCGACTACGCCCGTCTCGCAATCGCCGCGGAGATCGCCCCCTTCTTCGCGGACATGCCGAAAAGGATTGCGCAAGCGCATTTCGTCATCAGCCGTGCGGGGGCGTCGACGGTTTCGGAATTGGCGGTGATCGGGCGGCCTGCGCTGCTGGTGCCGTATCCGCATGCGCTCGACCACGACCAGGCGCTGAACGCCAGGGCAATCGCGGAAAACGGCGGTGCCAGCATCGCAGCCCAATCGTCGCTGGAACCTGCACGCCTTGCGGAAATCCTTGACGAAGCCGTCTCGGACCCGCAAAGGCTGTCGCAAATGGCCGGGAAGGCTGCGCTAAGCGGCCATCCGGACGCGGCGAAGCGGCTGGCGGATTGCCTGGAGAAGCTCGCGGCAGGCCCGCGCGAGACAGCGATTTGAGGACACGACGCATATGAAAATGCCTGAGACGATTGGCCTGGTGCACTTTGTTGGCATCGGCGGCATCGGCATGAGCGGCATAGCCGAGGTGCTTCACAATCTTGGCTACAAGGTCCAGGGCTCCGATCAGGCCGAAAGCGCCAATGTGCAGCGGCTGCGTGCCAAGGGCATTCCCGTTTTCATCGGCCACAAGGCGGAAAACCTCGGCGATGCGGAAGTGGTCGTTGCTTCCACCGCGATCCGCCAGGACAATCCCGAACGCGTCGAGGCCCGCGAGCGGCATTTGCCGATCGTGCGGCGCGCGGAAATGCTGGCCGAGCTGATGCGCTTTCGCAAGGCGATCGCCATTGGCGGTACGCATGGCAAGACGACGACGACTTCCATGGTCGGCACGCTGCTGGAGGCGGGCGGCATGGACCCGACCGTCATCAATGGCGGCATCATCAACGCCTACGGCACCAATGCGCGCATGGGTGCGGGCGACTGGATGGTGGTGGAAGCCGACGAATCGGACGGCACCTTCCTCAAGCTGCCTGCCGATGTTGCGGTTGTGACCAATATCGATCCCGAGCATCTCGACCACTATGGCAGCTTCGACAAGGTGCGCGCCGCTTTCCGCGACTTCGTCGAGAACGTGCCGTTTTATGGCTTCGGGGTCATGTGCCTCGACCACCCGGAAGTGCAGGCTCTGGTGTCGAAGATCACCGACCGCAAGGTCGTTACCTACGGCGCCAATCCGCAGGCCGATGTGCGCTTCTTCGATGTCCTGGCCGATGGCGGCAAGAACCGCTTCAGCGTCGAGATCCGCAACCGCAAGACCGGCGCTTCCGAAATGATCGGCGACCTGATGTTGCCGATGCCGGGCCGGCACAATGTTTCCAACGCCACCGCTGCAATCGCGGTCGCCCATGAACTAGGCATCGGAGCGGCAGAGATCCGTTCCGGACTTGCCGGTTTCGGCGGTGTGAAGCGGCGCTTCACCCATACGGGAACCTGGAGAGGCGTCGAGATTTTCGATGATTACGGCCACCATCCGGTGGAAATCGCAGCTGTGCTCAAGGCTGCGCGCGAGGCGGCAAAGGGCCGTGTCATCGCCATCAAGCAGCCGCACCGCTATACCCGGCTCCACGATCTGTTCGACGATTTCTGCGCCTGCTTCAACGACGCCGACATCGTGATGATCGCGCCGGTCTATTCGGCGGGCGAAGCGCCGATCGAAGGCATATCGCACGAGGCGCTGGTCGCCGGCCTCAAATCCGGCGGTCATCGCAATGCACGGGCAATCTCCGGCGCATCCGACATCGCGCCCATGGTGGTGGAAATGGCGCAGCCGGGCGACTACGTGATTTTCCTCGGCGCCGGCAACATCACGCAATGGGCCTACGCACTGCCGGGGGAACTGGTAGCGCTGGCCGGCGAATGACCTCTCGGACGATCATGCCATGACCGGGGAGCCAACCCTATTCGAACGGCTCAAGCCGCTGGCAGAACAGTTGCGCGGACGCATGGCCGCGAACCAGCCGATGTCGAAACTCACATGGTTCCAGGCGGGCGGACCGGCGCAGGTGCTGTTACAGCCGGCTGACGAGGATGATCTTGCGGCATTTCTCAAAGCGCTGCCCAGCGACATTCCGGTGACCGTCGTCGGCGTCGGATCGAACCTGCTGGTTCGCGACGGCGGCCTCGATGGCGTGGTGATCCGGCTTTCGGCCAAGGGTTTTGGCGGCATAGAGCACATGGGTGCGAACAGGCTGAAGGCAGGCGCGGCGGTGCTGGACAAAACGCTCGCCGCTGCCGCGCTCGAACATGGCATCGGCGGCTTCGAATTCTACCACGGCATTCCGGGCGGCATTGGCGGGGCGCTGTTCATGAATGCCGGGGCCAATGGCACGGAAACCACGAACCGTGTCGTCGAGGTTCATGGCGTGACGCGCGACGGGCGCAAGCTGACGCTCACCCATGCCGACATGGGCTACACCTACCGGCACAGCAGCGCGCCGCAGGGCATGGTTTTCACCTCGGCTGTTTTCGAGGGCGAGGCGAAGCCGCGTGAGGAAATCCAGAAGGCGATGGATGCTGTGCAGCATCACCGCGAATCGGTGCAACCGGTCAAGGAAAAGACCGGCGGATCGACCTTCAAGAACCCGCCGGGCCATTCGGCCTGGAAGCTGATTGACGAGGCGGGCATGCGAGGCGCGCGAATCGGTGCCGCGCAGATGAGCCCGATGCACTGCAATTTCATGATCAATACCGGCGGGGCGAGCGCGCACGACCTTGAAAAACTTGGTGAAACGGTTCGCGCCAAGGTATTGGAAAAATCCGCGATTCAGCTAGAGTGGGAAATCAGGCGCATCGGGAAATTCGAACCGGGGCGTGAAGTGAAAGAGTTTTCGGACCCGAACGGGTAACCGGAACCGATGCGGCAAAGGCCGGTTCAACGGCCGGGCATCCAGAAACAGGGCAGGGTTGCAATCAACCGTCGCGGAAACCGTTCCGCCGGCGCGCTTTTTGATTCGGCTGATGCCGTAGCTTTGGGCCGCTGAATTGCCTGGGAAATGCCGGATGGCCTTAGAGACAGTGAACAAGGACAAGCATGTCGCGGTGCTACTGGGGGGATGGTCCTCCGAGCGGCCCGTTTCGCTGTCGTCGGGCGAATCATGTGCGGAGGGCCTCGAAAACGCCGGTTACCGGGTCACGCGCGTCGATGTTCAGCGCGACATCGCGACAGTGCTGCAGGCATTGAACCCGGACGTCGCCTTCAATGCGCTGCACGGACCGTTTGGGGAAGACGGCACCATCCAGGGCATACTCGAGGTGCTGCAGATACCCTACACCCATTCGGGGGTCCTTGCCTCCGCGCTCGCCATGAACAAGGAAAAGGCGAAGATCATCGCCAAGGCGGCCGGCATTCCGCTGGCGCAGTCGCGGGTCATCCATCGGCTCGAAGCGGCGCAAAAGCATGCAATGACACCGCCTTACGTGATCAAGCCGGTCGCGGAAGGTTCATCTTTCGGCGTGCTGATCGTGCGCGAGGACATGTCGCAGCCGCCGCAGGAACTCTACTCGAAGGACTGGCCGTACGGCGATATCGTGATGGTGGAGCGCTATGTCGCGGGCCGCGAACTCACCTGCGCCGTGATGGGCGATGTTGCGCTGGGCGTCACCGAGATCCTGCCGACCGGGCCTGCATTCTACGACTTCGATGCAAAGTACCGTCCGGGGGGATCAAAACACGAATGTCCAGCAAATCTTAAACGAAATATTTACCAAAAAGTAATGACACTGGCTCTCAAGGCGCATCAAGCCGTTGGATGCCGGGGGGTCAGCCGTTCGGATTTCCGGCTGGACGACGGCCCGATGGGAACCGGCGAGCTTGTGTGGCTGGAAATCAATACCCAGCCGGGCATGACTCCGACTTCCCTGGTGCCCGAACTGGCCCTCCATGCGGGCCACAGTTTTGAGGAATTGGTCACCTGGATG